>DATAZN010000327.1:0-51352 GCA_036272035.1 Mycobacterium sp.
AACAAAGTTGTGTCGTCAAGATCAAAATCTTGCGACATTCTGGCTGAATTCGGCTGGTACTTACGCAGGAGGTAATGGGGATGAGCGGATCGCACCGCGGCATACCGCGGGGGTCGCTGCGCTTGCTCAGTCTGTTGGCAGGGACAGGCCTGGCCTTGGCGACAGCGCCCGCGCACGCGTCGCCGCTGACGACGCCTGCCCCGCGCGACGCGCAGACCGCGGCCGCGCAGGTGGGTCCCGAAATCGTGGACATCGACGCCAAGCTTGGATTCCAGAGCGCGATCGGCGCCGGAACCGGCATCGTGATCGACCCCAGCGTCGTCCTCACCAATAACCACGTGATCGCCGGCGCGACCGACCTCACTGCGAGGTCCATCGCGAATGGTCAGACCTACCCGGCGACGGTGATCGGTTTCGACCGCCAGCACGACATCGCTGTACTGCAACTCGCCGGAGGCGGCCTCCCGGTGGCCAATATCGGCAACTCCGACACGGTGAAGGTGGGCGATCCGGTCGTCTCGCTGGGTAACGCCGGCGGTGCCGGCGGGGCGCCCAGTGTGGAGGAGGGGCGCATCGGCGCGCTGTACCAGACGGTGTCGGCAAACGATGCGCTGACCGGTAGCACCGAGACCCTGAACGGCCTGATCCAGGTCGACGCGAACATCCGCCCGGGTGACTCCGGTGGCCCCACGGTCAACGCCGCCAATCAGGTGGTCGGCATGAACACCGCCGCAACGCAGAACTTCCACCTTGGCCGCGGCCAGGGCTTTGCGATCCCGATCAACGAGGCGATGGCCATTGCCGGACAGATCCGGTCCGGCGCTTCGTCGCCGACGGTGCACATCGGGCCGACCGCGTTCCTGGGCGTCGGAGTCAACGACGCCCCGGGTGGCGCAGGAGCCATCGTCCGTCAGGTGATTCCGACCGGCCCCGCCGCCGGCGCCGGTATCAACCCAGGTGACGTGATCCACTCGATCAACGGCCAGCCGGTGAACTCGGCTACCGCACTGACGAACATTCTCGACCAGCACCATCCCGGCGAGGGTGTCAGCGTGGGGTTGGGCGGACGGGAAGTCAATGTGGCGTTGGGGGACGGCCCGCCGGGCTGATCCAACGCCGCAGCTCATGCAGCTGTGCTCAATTCGTCTGGCGCATAAGGTTTTCGATGCCACACGCCGGGTACGTGTAACGTCGTGGACTTGACCAGGGACAAAGAACACACGTCCGAACATGATCCCGCGGAGGGAAGCCGCGTCGAAGACGGTGTCGTCGAGCATCCCAACGCAGACGAGTTCACCGAAGCCAAGTCGCTGCCCGCCGACCCCACCTGGTTCAAGCACGCGGTCTTCTACGAGGTACTGGTGCGGGCCTTCCTGGACGGCGACGCCGACGGATCCGGTGACCTGCGTGGGCTGCTGCAGCGGTTGGACTATTTGCAGTGGCTCGGCATCGATTGCATATGGCTGCCGCCGTTCTACGACTCACCGTTGCGTGACGGCGGCTACGACATTCGCGACTTCTACAAGGTGCTGTCGGAATTCGGCACCGTCGACGACTTCGTCGCGCTGCTCAACGCCGCGCATGAGCGGGGCATCCGGGTCATCACCGACCTGGTGATGAACCACACCTCCGAATCGCACCCGTGGTTTCAGGAGTCGCGCCACGACCCCGACGGCCCCTATGGCGACTTCTACGTGTGGAGTGACACCAGCGACAAGTACACCGGCGCCCGAATCATCTTCATCGACACCGAAGAGTCGAACTGGACGTTCGATCCAGTGCGCCGCCAGTTCTATTGGCACCGGTTCTTCTCCCACCAGCCGGACCTGAACTACGACAACCCGGTAGTTCAGGAAGCGATGATCGATGTCCTCCGCTTCTGGTTGGACCTCGGGATCGACGGCTTCCGGCTGGACGCGGTGCCGTACCTATTCGAGCGTGAAGGCACCAACTGCGAGAACCTGCCCGAGACCCACGCGTTTTTGAAGCGAGTGCGCAAGGTCGTCGACGACGAGTTTCCGGGCAGGGTGCTGTTGGCCGAGGCCAATCAGTGGCCCGGCGACGTCGTTGAGTACTTCGGCGAAGCCACCACCGGCGGCGACGAATGCCACATGGCGTTCCACTTCCCGCTGATGCCACGCATCTTCATGGCGGTGCGGCGCGAGTCGCGTTTCCCGATCTCGGAAATCCTGGCGCAGACGCCGGAGATTCCGGACATGGCGCAATGGGGAATCTTCCTGCGCAACCACGACGAGCTGACGCTGGAGATGGTTTCCGACGAAGAGCGCGACTACATGTACTCGGAGTACGCCAAGGATCCACGGATGAAGGCCAACGTCGGGATTCGCCGCAGGTTGGCGCCGCTGCTGGACAACGACCGCAACCAGATCGAACTGTTCACTGCGCTGCTGCTGTCGCTGCCCGGATCGCCGGTGCTGTACTACGGCGACGAGATCGGTATGGGCGATGTGATCTGGCTGGGTGATCGCGACGGGGTGCGCACGCCGATGCAGTGGACCCCGGACCGCAATGCCGGATTCTCGAAGGCCAACCCGGGCCGGCTGTATCTGCCGCCCAGTCAGGACTCGGTCTACGGATATCAGGCCGTCAATGTCGAAGCCCAGCGCGACACCTCGACGTCGCTGCTCAACTTCACCCGGGTGATGCTCGGGGTTCGTCGCAGACACGAGGCTTTCGCCATCGGGAGTTTCGAGGAGCTGGGCGGCTCCAACCCGTCGGTGCTGGCGTTCCTGCGCCAGGCGCCTGATGACGGCGACGTCGTGCTCTGCGTGAACAATCTGTCCCGTTTCCCCCAGCCCCTCGAGCTGAACCTGCAACATTGGAGCGGTCACACGCCGATCGAGCTCACCGGGCATGTCGAGTTCCCGCGCATCGGCCACTTGCCCTATCTGCTGACCCTGCCGGGCCATGGGTTCTACTGGTTCCAGTTGTGCGGGTCTGAGGAGTCGCAATGAACTTGCCGTGGTCGGATTGGCTACCGCAGCAGCGCTGGTACGCCGGGCGCAGCCGCGAACTGGCAACCGCCGAGCCCGGTCTCGTCATAGGTTTGCGCGACAATCTGGATCTCGTGCTGGTGGACGTGACCTACACCGACGGTTCGACCGAGCGCTACCAGGTGCTCGTCGGCTGGGATTCCGAGCCGCCCACCGAGTACAACACCGTCGCCACCATCGGCGCCGAGGGCGGTCGCACCGGCTTCGACGCGCTCTACGATCCGGACTCCGCGGCGTTTCTGCTGTCGCTGGTCGACTCGTCGGCCACCCGGGAGGGTGTGTCGTTCGGCAAAGAGCCGGACGTCACCTTGCCTCTGGACGCCTATCCGCGCGTGTCGGACGCCGAGCAGAGCAACACCAGCGTGATCTTCGATCGCGATGCGATCTTGAAGGTGTTTCGCCGCGTCAGCCCTGGCGTCAACCCCGATATCGAGCTCAACCGGGTCCTGGGCCGGGCCGGAAACCCGCACGTGGCACGCCTGCTGGGTACCTACGAGCTGACCGCTTCGGACACCGACACCAGCTGTCCGCTGGGCATGGCGACCGAGTATGAAGGCAACGCGGCCGAGGGTTGGGCGATGGCCACCGCCAGCGTTCGCGACTTGTTCGCCGAGGGCGATCTCTACGCCTACGAGGTCGGCGGTGACTTCGCCGGCGAGTCCTACCGGCTGGGCGAAGCCGTCGCGTCGGTGCATGGCGGGCTCGCCGAGGCGCTCGGCACCTCGCAGGCCCCGTTCCCGGTCGACACCATGCTGGCCCGATTGTCGTCGGCGGCCGGCGCGGTGTCCGAGCTCGAGCAGTACGCGCCGGCGATCGAGCATCGGTTCCAGAAATTGGCCGAGCAGACCATCACGGTGCAGCGGGTGCACGGCGACCTGCATTTGGGACAGGTGCTCCGCACGCCCGAGTCCTGGCTGCTGATCGACTTCGAGGGTGAACCGGGCCAGCCGCTGGAGGAGCGGCGCGCACCGGACTCCGTGCTGCGCGACGTGGCAGGGGTGTTGCGATCGTTCGAGTACGCCGCCTACGGACCGCTGGTCGACCAGTCCGCCGACAAGCAATTGGCCGCGCGTGCTCGAGAGTGGGTGCAGCGCAACCGAACTGCCTTCTGTGACGGCTATGCGGCGGCATCCGGCGTCGACCCGCGCGATTCGGCGCTGATCCTGGCGGCGTACGAGCTGGACAAGGCGGTTTATGAGGCGGGTTACGAGTCTCGGCACCGGCCCGGTTGGCTACCCATTCCGCTGCGGTCGATCGCCAAGTTTGTCGCAGATTGACGTGAGTCTTACCTGAATGGCCGTCCCCGACCTGCCATCGATGTACTTCCTTTGACAGCATAGTTTTCATGCTTAGTGAGACATTCGACAGAGAGGCGCGCTTGTCATGGGTGCTGGCGGCGCTTGCCGGTGTGCTCGGTGCAACGGCCTTTACCCACTCGGCCGGGTATTTCGTCACGTTCATGACTGGAAACGCGCAGCGCGCGGTGCTGGGTTATTTCCGCGACGACGTGCTGTTGTCGGTGACGGCCGGCCTGCTGCTGTTGAGCTTCGTCGCCGGCGTGGTGGTCGCGTCGGTGTGTCGGCGGCATTTCTGGGTCGCCCATCCGCACGGCCCCACCGTGCTGGCGACATTCAGCTTGTTGGCAGCCACATTTGTGGACGTCTTCGACGAGGGCTGGGAAGAGAATCAGCTCGACTTCCCACCGGTTTTGTTGGTGGCTTTCGGTATTGGCGCACTGAACACGTCGTTCGTCAAGGACGGTGAAGTCTCGGTGCCGTTGAGTTACGTCACCGGGACGCTGGTCAAGATGGGACAGGGCATCGAACGGCACATCGCCGGCGGAAACCTCTCGGATTGGCTCGGCCACTTCCTGCTGTTCAGCAGCTTCGTCTCGGGTGCCACGGTGGGTGGCCTCATCAGCATGGTCGTCAACGGGACCGGGATGCTGGTGTTCGCTTCGGCGATGTGCACGTTGGCAACCGCCTATACGTATTTTCACCAGGACCGACGCGCCTTACTGAATTAGCTTCCCGCACAAATACATCGGCAGCAGCGCTGGGGGAGCGCTGCTGCCGATGCGTGGGTGGAGCTGTCAGGTGGCGCCTTGACCACCGCTCAGGGTCCGCTGAATGTCGGGCTTCATGGCGACCAGTTGTTGGTTCCAATAGCCCCAGTCATGCGTTCCGTTGGGCGGGAAGTTGAAGGTGCCGTTGCGGCCGCCCGCGGCGGTGTAGTTGTCGCGGAACTGCTCGTTGGTGCGCAGCGTGAACTGCTCCAGGAACTTGGCCGGCATGCTGTCGCCGCCAAGCTCGTTCGGAGTGCCGTTGCCGCAGTACACCCAGATGCGGGTGTTGTTCTGTACCAGGCGAGGGATCTGGACCATCGCGTCGTTACGCTTCCATGCCGGGTCGCTCGTGGGGCCCCACATGTTGGTGGCGTTGTAGCCGCCTGCGTCGCTCATCGCCAGACCGATCAGGGTCGGCCACCAGCCCTCGGAGGGGTTGAGGAAGCCGGATAGCGACGCCGCGTAGGAGAACTGCTGCGGATAGTACGCGGCCAGGATCATTGAGGAACCGCCGGCCATCGAAAGACCCACGGCGGCATTGCCGTTCGGTGAGATACCTCGGTTGGCTTGCAGGTAGGTAGGAAGCTCCCGGGTGATGAACGTTTCCCACTTGTAGGTCTGGCAGCCCGCCTTACCGCAAGCCGGCTGATACCAGTCGCTGTAAAAGCTGGACTGTCCGCCGACCGGCATGATCACCGACAGGCCGGACTGGTAGTACTCCTCGAACGCGGGAGTGTTGATGTCCCAGCCGTTGAAGTCGTCCTGGGCGCGCAACCCGTCGAGCAGGTAGACCGCGTGCGGTCCGCCGCCCTGGAACTGGACCTTGATACTGCGGCCCATCGCCGCAGACGGTACTTCTAGATACTCGACCGGCAGGCCCTTCTTGGAGAACGCCCCCACGGTCGCCGAGCCGCCGATAGCACCGACCATACCGGCCAGCAGTGCTGCCCCGATGGTCGCGATTGCCAGTCGGCGCGGCAAACGCGACGCCGCACCGCGGAACTTCTCTGCGAACTTCATAGCTCCTATCCCAACTTTCATCTGCCGCATAAGCGGTCGAATAGCTGTCTGTGGCAGTCAAACACGTAAGTAACTACAAGCCTGTTAGTCGCCTCGGGGTGTGCGATCGCGGTTCGCTAACGATTGAGGCTCGAAGCGTTACCCCCAGATAACGATTCGGACTCGGAGCTACCCGACAACGAAATAGCCCCCTGCCGAATCGAATTCAGCAGGGGCGTTACATATTCGTGATCTATGTGACCAGGCGCCGCAAAAGTGTTGACGCAGTGGTAATTCCGAGAACCGCAGCAACCACCAACACCACGACGTCCAACGGGTTGAACGGTGTGCCGATCAGCAGCGCCCGCAGCGCATGGACTTCATAACTGAGCGGGTTGACCGTGCTGAGCACATGCAGCCAGGCCGGCATGACGTCGACCGGATACAGCGCGTTGGACGCAAAGAACAGCGGCATGGTGATCGCCTGGCCGATTCCCATCAACCGGTCGCGGCTGCGCACCAGCCCGGCCAACGTCATGGACAGGCAGGCGAAAAACGCCGAACCCAGCATCACGACCGCCATCGCGGCCAGGATCCGCAGCGGGTTGATGGTCATCCCGATGCCCATCACATAGGCCAGCGCCAACACCCCGACGACCTGGGCCACCGATCGCAGGCCCGCCGCGAATGCCTTGCCGGAGATCAGCGCCGACGCGGGCGCCGGTGTCACCATCAGCTTGGCCAGGATGCCGGCGTCACGGTCCCAGATGATCTGGATGCCATAGAAGATCGAAATGAACAGCGCCGACTGGGCGATGATGCCTGGCGCCAGGAACGCCAGGTAGGACACCGGCCCGGTGTTGATCACGTGCAGCTTGCTGAACGTGGTGCCGAAGATCAGTAGCCACAGCGCCGGTTGCACCATCCGCGTGACGAGCTCGGTGCGATCGCGCCGCAGCTTCTGCATTTCCACGATCGCGAATGCGCTGACGCGGCTCAACGTCGCGGGCACGCGTTGCCATCCGTGCGGCGCGAGGATCAGCGTTACCGGCGTGGGCTTGATAGCGATATCAACCGGCACGGCTGGCAACCTTTCTGCTGGAACGGATTTCACGGAACGATCCCGAGCCCTCGGCCTGCTTCGACAGGTCCGACGCGGTGTAGTGCCGGAAGACGTCTTCGAGCGTGGCGCACGACGAGACCGTCGACTTCAACTTCGTCGGCGTCCCGACGGCGCGAAGCTTGCCGTGATGCATCAGCGCAACCCGGTCGCACAAGGCGTCGGCCTCTTCCACGTAATGCGTGGTCAGCAGCACGGTCATGCCGAACTGACCCTGCATGTTCAGCACGTGCGTCCAGACGCGGTCGCGCGCGATCGGATCCAGCCCCACCGTCGGTTCGTCGAGTACCAACAGTGACGGGCGGTTGACCAACGCCTGAGCCACCTCCAGTCGCCGGACCATCCCGCCGGAATAGGTTCCCGCCGGACGATCGGCGACGTCGAGCAACTTCATGGCGTCCAGCGCTTCATCCACCTGCTCGCATCGCTGCGCGCGGGGCACACCGTACAACCTGGCGAACCAGGCCACGTTCTGTCGGCCGGTCAGCGCCGGCTCGATCGAAAGTTGCTGCGGCACATAGCCGATGTTGCTGCGGATATCGACCGTCTGATCGCGGGCGTCCAGGCCGAAGATGCGTAGTTCGCCGTGCTGCACGGGTGTCAGCGTGGTGAGCATGCGCACCACCGTGGTCTTGCCGGCACCGTTGGGTCCCAATAGGCCCATCGTCTCGCCCGGCCGCACCTGCAACGTCACGTCATCGACGGCGGTGAAACTGCCGTAGCGATAGGTCAGATTGCGGGCGTCGACCGCCATCGGCAGTACTGCACTCATTGTGGTCGCTCCTGTAGTCGTCGGGTCATTGTGTCGAGTACCTCCAACCCCTTTGCCAGAGAATTGATTTGGGCGGCGTCGAGTTCGTTGAGTACCTCGGCCAGCGCTGCCTTCCGGGTCGCGCGCGAGGTATCGACGATCTGCTGCGCGGCTCCGGTCAGCCGTAACTGGCCGACGCGGCGATCGGTTTGACCCGCGGTCCGCACCAGCAGGCCCTTGTCGACCAGCTTGGACACCAGGGTCGAGGCGGTGTTGGCGACCAGCCCCAGCTCGGCCGCAGCAGCGCTGACCGAGATGTCTGGTTGGCGGCCGACCAGCCACAGCAATTCCGACTGCGATTCGGTGAGCCGTACCGACTCGAAACCACGCCCCGTCGACCTGCGAAGTTGCCGACGGAATCTGCCGATGACCCGCGACACCTCGGTGACGGGGTCGATGAGTGTGTTCACTTGTATCTGTTTACGAGCTAAATATGTGTGGACGCTATGTCCGAGCTAGCATCGAGCTACTTCTCCAAACGATGCAGGACGACCTCGGTGAGCGCACCGCCGTCGAGGCGGCCAGTCATATAGGTGCAGAACGGCTGCCGACGGCGATCGGTCGGTGAGCCCGGGTTCAGCAGCCGCAAGCCGGTGCTGGTCGTGGTGTCCCAGGGGATGTGGCTGTGGCCGAACACTAGGACGTCGGTGTCGGGGTATTGGCGTGACATCCGGGCGTCCCGGCCGGCAGTGGCGCCGGTCTCGTGGACGATGGTGAAGCGCAGCCCGTCCAAAACGACGTCGGCACGTTCGGGCAGTCGTGAACGCAGTACCGGCCCGTCGTTGTTGCCCCAGCACGCCACCAGTTGCGCGGCCCTGGCCGCCAGCTCATCGAGCAGCTCGGGTTCCACCCAGTCGCCGGCATGCAGGACGACGTCTGCCTGCGTCACCTCGTCCCACACGCGCGTCGGTAGATCGCGGGCCCGGCGCGGCACATGCGTATCGGCGAGAAGTAGCAATCTCACCCCGCCATCGTGCAACAGGCCGCCGGATCGTGCGGGCCGACGGTCGCCTGGCAACGGGCGAGTGGCACGATGCATATCAGCGCCGCCCGCCCAGCCGTCGGGCCGACTCAAAGGAGAAACGCTATGCGAACCTTCGAATCAGTCGCCGACCTCGCCGCGATCAAGGGTGAAAGCATCGGAGAAAGCGAGTGGGTGACGATCAGCCAGGAAGACGTCAACCTGTTCGCCGATGCGACCGGCGATCACCAGTGGATCCACGTCGACCCGGAGCGGGCGGCCAAGGGTCCGTTCGGCAAGACGATCGCGCACGGTTTCATGACGCTGGCGCTGTTGCCCCGGCTGCAACACCAGATGTACACCGTCAATGGCATCAAGCTCGCAATCAACTACGGACTCAACAAGGTCCGCTTTCCCGCGCCGGTCCCGGTCGGCTCTCGCGTCCGTGCGAAGAGCTCCCTGGTCAATGTCGAGGACCTGGGCAACGGTGCGGTGCAGGCCACCGTCTCGACCACCGTCGAGGTCGAGGGCTCGGACAAACCGGCGTGCGTGGCCGAGAGCGTCGTTCGCTACATCGCGTAGGGCGGCGGGTCATGGACGTTGGCCTGGCTTCCTGGCTGGATGAAGGACTGTACTTCGACTATCTCGGCTTCGACATCTTCTATCGGGTGCAGGGCAGCGGTCCTCCGCTGCTGCTGATCCACGGCTACCCATTCAATTCCTTTGATTGGGAACCGATTTGGCCGACGCTGACCCGGCGATTCACGGTGATCGCGCCCGACATGATGGGAATGGGCTTCTCGGCCAAACCCGTCGCATACGAATACTCGGTGCATGACCACGCCGACATGCACGAGGCGCTGCTGGCTCACCTGGGCATCAGCAATGCGCACATCCTGGCCCATGACATCGGCGACTCGGTCGGCCAGGAGTTATTGGCCCGTCACGAATTTCGTCAACACGCCTACGGCGCGCTGCGCATCGACTCGATCACCTGGCTCAATGGCGGCATGTTCGTCGAGACCTACACGCCGCGGGCGGCACAGAAGCTGATGTCGGGAACTCCGCTGGGCGACATCTTGAGTCCGGTGCAGAACAGTCCGTTGTCACGTCGACTGCTGGAGCCGACGTTGCGGGAGATGTTCGGTCCTAACACCAAACCGACACGGCACATGATGGACGTGTTCAGTCAGATCCTCGACTACAACGACGGCCGGCGCGTGCTGCACAAGGTCGGCCGTTTCATCAAAGACCGCCATACCCACCGGAATCGGTGGGTGCGGGCGATGCGGGAGACCGACGTTCCGATGCGGTTGATCGACGGACCGATCGACCCCAACTCCGGTGCGCACATGGCCCGCCGTTACGCCGAAGTGATCCCCAACGCCGACGTGGTGGTGCTCGCCGACGACATCGGGCACTGGCCGCAACTCGAAGCACCTGATGCGGTGCTGACGCACTTTCTAGCCCACATCGACCGCGTGACCGCTGGCGGTTAGAACTCGGCGACCGCGTGCTCCAGGCGCTCGGCCAACCGGGCCTGCGCCTCGGCGCGCCGGGTTGGCAGGTGCTGCGACGGGAAAGGCGTTGACACCGGCTCATATTCGCGCAGCGTGCGGCGAGCCACGGTCATCTTGTGCAGCTCGGTGGCACCGTCGGCGATCCCCAACGACTCTGCGGCGATCATCATCTTGATGAACGGCATCTCGTTGGAGACCCCGAGCGCGCCGTGCAAGTGCAACGCGCGCTGAGCGACGTCGTGCAACACCTGCGGCATCGCCACCTTGACCGCGGCGATATCGCGGCGGACCTTCTGGTAGTCGTGGTGCTTGTCGATCAGCCAAGCGGTGCGCAGCACCAACAACCGGAACTGCTCGATCTGGATCCAGCTGTCGGCGATCTTCTCCTGGGTCATTTGGAAATTCGACAGCGGACCCATCCGGGTCTGGCGGGAGACGGCTCGCTCACACATCATGTCGAATGCCCGCCGGGCCAGCGCGATGGTGCGCATGGCGTGATGAATGCGCCCGCCGCCCAGCCGGGTCTGCGCGATCGCGAAGGCCTGGCCCTCACCGCCGAGGATGTGGTCGGCCGGCACCCGAACGTCGGTGTAACCGACGTAGCCGTGCGTGGCGTGCGACTCCGTGCCGACGCCCACGTTGCGGATGATCTCGACGCCCGGTGTTCCGGCGGGGACGATGAACAACGACATTTTGTCGCGGGTGCGGGCGTCGGGATTGGTGACCGCCATGACGATGAAAAACGTGGCGTGGCGGGCGTTGGTGGAAAACCATTTCTCGCCGTTGATGACCCAGGAGTCGCCGTCGCGCTCGGCACGGGTCACAAACAGGCCCGGATCCGAACCGCCTTGCGGTTCGGTCATGGAGTAACACGAGGTGATCTCGCCGGCGAGCAGCGGTTCCAAATAGCGCGTCTTCTGTTCGGGGGTGCCGAACAGGGCCAGGATCTCGGCGTTGCCGGAGTCCGGTGCCTGCGAGCCGAACACCGACGGGGCCCAGCGGGACCGGCCCACGATTTCATTCAGCAGCGCGAGCTTGACCTGGCCATACCCCTGGCCGCCGAGTTCGGGTTTGAGGTGCGCAGCCCACAGGCCGTGATCCCTGACCTGCTGCTGCAGGGGACGCAGGACCGCCATGATCTCGGGATTCTTTTTGTCGTACGGATCGAGCGCCACCAGGTCGAGTGGCTCGAGCTCGTTGACCATGAATTCTTCGACCCAATCCAGCTTCTGCTGATATTCAGGGTCCGTCTCGAAGTCCCACACGATTTCTGACGCTACTACTCTGGCTGCCAATGACAATCCATACGCGTCCTGGGCACAAGGCCGATGTCTCTGAGCTGTCGCACGCACTTGGCCGCGCCTTCTACGACGACCCGGTATCGGTCTGGATCATGCCCGACCCCAAGGCGCGGGCAGCGCACCTGCGGAAGTTCTTCGCGACCGTCAGCCGCCACCACCACCTGGCCGGCGGCGGCGTCGAGGTCGCCACCGACGGGTCGACCATCGGCGCGGCGGCACTCTGGGACCCGCCGGGTCGATGGAAGCAGTCGGGTCGCGAACAACTGATGATGCTGCCGTCGTTCATCCTCGGGTTCGGTCCGCGGCTGACGACGGCCCGCAAGCTCGGTGGACTCCTCGAGCAGATGAAGTCACAGCACCCGGAGGAACCGCACTGGTATCTCGCCGTACTCGGTAGTGATACTGCTGTCCGTGGCAAAGGCTATGGCCATGCGCTCATGCAGTCCCGGCTGGACCGGGTCGATGCCGAGCATGCGCCTGCATACCTGGAGTCCAGCAAGTACGCGAATATTGCCTATTACCAGCGGTTCGGCTTCGAGGTCACCGGCGAGATCGTCATTCCCGATGGGGGTCCGACCCTGTGGCCGATGTGGCGGCAGTCTCGCTGAGCCGCTCTATTCAGCCGCTTACGCAACCCTAGGTGGCGCGTCCACAGCGATCGGAGCCCGCAGCACAACGACGTCCCAGGCGAATGTTATTGGCGCAGGGGCAATTCTCGGCACGTATGACACCGGCCCGCTAACTGGGGAGCAGAGTTCGTGCGGGGCATCGGAAAAAGTGCGGCTGACCTGCGCCAGCTTGGTACCGGCGCTGGCGGCGCGGAGGTATGCATCCCAGAAGTCGCCCGTGGTCTGCGGGTCTAGATTTGTCATGATGGTCTCCTCGGCTGTGATGGTGCATGTCACAGATCCTCATTGACCTCTAATGCATTTCACGACGAGGGGGTGAAGCCGGTTCGGCCAATGTGACGAGCCACTCACAGCTGGCAAATCGCTGAGAAGTCAACTCAGCCTTGGCTAGCGCTGCGTGTTTAGTCGATCGGGCCCAAGGGGAACCGTGTCACTATGCCTAGTGAAGACGTCGACCCCGATACCCTGGACCCGAGCGAGTCGACCGACTCCGACGAGGTTCGAAACGACGACGGCGACATCGTCGTTGACCCACCGGACAGTTGGAGTGAGGCCGATAAGTTCGGGATGACGGAGCGCGAAGAGCGCGAGGGGGAGTCCCTCGAATACAAGCTCGCCGCAGAAGAGCCGGAGTTGCCGACTGCCGCAAATCCCGCTCCGGAGCGCCCAGTCCGCGTGCATCGCGGTCAGATCGATGGAACCCCCGAGGATGGCGACTCGCTATTCAACGTCGACAGGTGACGATTTGGTAGTGTCGCGCAGCGTCGCGCGGAATTGCATTGCCCGATAAGGCCATCCGCGTGCGGTGTTCCACTGCGACACCACCAGGCCGACGCCACCGGTTACGTCGAGCTTCGAGCCCGGCAAGACGTATCCGCCGTAGAGCTGTGCGACCCGGCTGCCGGCATGGTCTTCATCGTCCCAGTCGGATCCGACTATCGGATGCTGCACCGGCGCGGCACGTACAGCGGTGGGGGATTTCACTACCCGGTATCCGAGAGCGTATTCCGAGGACAGGAATCCGCCGAGAATCCATCTACCGTCGGCCAGTCGCCGCAGGGACAGCTCACCCCAGGTCTCGCCCGGCGGAGTCAGCGGCGTCGGCGTTTTGCCCCACGACCAGAGGCCGCGAGTGCGTCCCCAGCCGGAGTACTTGCGGGGATCGGCGACGTGTTCCGGGCGGACTCGCTGCAGGATGATCCCCTTGTCGCGCTGAAAGCCGGTGGACACCATGTAAATCCAGCCGTCGACCGGGTCGTAGTCCCACGACCAGCACTGCCCATGACCGTCGTGCAGCCCGGCCGGAAACCTCGTCTTGCCGCCCAGGTGGTGCCATGAGAGACGGCTGTCGTCGGAGCGCCAGATCTCGGTCCACACCACGTTGCCGAAGCCCCGGTTGACGATCGCGTGCAGGTACAGCGATTCGCCGACTCGTAGCAGATCGGACGGAATCACCGTGCTGATGCCGCGGCGCGGCCGCCCGGACCGGCCGGTACGGTGTGTGTAACGCCAAAGTTGTTGCGCGAAATCAGGATTGCCTCCGCCGGCGCGGTGGTAAGTGATCGGATGGCTGGCATCGCCGGTGCCGATGAGGATCACCGGCGAACGCCAGTCGCCTTCTCCAACACGGTTGCCGGAGAAGGTATCTCCGAACACCGACACCAGCGTCCCGTTGGGCGCAATCACCGACGCGCCGAGGTCGGCGCAGGTTACACCCCACCGATCGGTGATCCCGGGGCCGGTGATGTCGGCCAGTTTGCCGTCTTTGTGGTGCGCAGTAGCCACCGCGATCAGTCCGAGAACGGAGTGGTGGGCTCGTAGCGCAGCGATGTCAGCGCGCCGCCGACCAGGTCTCGCTTTTTTGTGGCCATCCCACCATCATGGCGCGGAATGCACCGACTCAACGGTGTACAGATGCGGTTCGAAGCTGTCGGCCAAGTCCGCGCACCGCCCCATGTGTTGGCGGGCTGTGGGATTGCTCAGCATCGCCTGAAACGCTTCCGCGCTGCGCCATTGTGCGTAGTTGACGACGCGGGTGCCGTCGGTACTGAGGTGAATGTTCGCCGAGATGAACCCGTCGATGTGCTGCATGACGTCCTCGGTGGCCGCCGTCAACAGGTCCGCGAGTTCTCGAGCCCGCGCGGGCTGCACGGTGAACACGTTGATCAATGTCGCGTGGTCGGCGTGTGCGGTGATGGTCGACATGACTTTCTCCTTTGTCAGGTTCCTGACGCGATAGTAGCACCGGTGTAAGGTTCCTGTCATGCAGGCGTCTGAGGCGGAGCGTTCCATCGGCTACCTGGTGAAACGGGTCCAGCAAGGATTACGGCGCCAATGCGACCTGGCGCTGAAACCGACCGGTCTGTCCATGGCGCAGTACTCGACGTTGCGGGCGCTGCATGAACATCCGGAGGCATCGGCCGCCGAACTGGCGCGTCTGTGCTTCGTGACTCGGCAGTCGTTGCAGGACGTGCTGAGCGGCTTGCGTGCGGGAGGACTGGTCGAGACGGCCGACACGCCGCCGCGTGGGCGCGCTCGATCCCTGGAGTTGACCCGCCTCGGATCGCGGCGTCTCGGCGCCGCCCACGACGCGGTGTTCGCCGTCGAAGCGATGATGCTGCAGGGCATTTCGGCCCGCGATCGGCGAACCGTTGCCGAAGTCTTACTGCGCTGCGCGGAGAACGTCGAACATGCTTAGGGGCTGCTGCGCCAGCCAGTAACGCCGACGACGATCATCCGCAGTTGCTTGACTGCGGTTATGCGAATCTCCTCGATCGCATCGGCGCCCTGAACGTCCTCGAGCGCCTCGGCGATGACGATCATCGAGTTGACGAACAGACTCGCCAGCACGTTGAGGTCGTCGGTGCTCCAGGCGTTGAGACCCGGGAACCGGGCGAGGTCGGTGGCCAATTCCGACGTCAGCAGGCGGAATTCGGTGCGGATCGCATACCGCAGAACCGTGACGCCGCTGGAGCGTTCGCGTCCGATGAAACGCCAGTGCTCACGTCGTTCGGTCACGCTGGCGACCACGATCTCTACCGAGGACTCGATCACCCGGTTAGGGTCGAGCTTGCCGGCGCGCGCCCCACGCAGCATGTCCCGGAGGGTCCGAAACGACTCGTCGATCAGGACGAGCCCAAGGGCTTCCATCGATTCGAAGTGGCGGTAGAACGCTCCCGGGACGATCCCGGCTTCCCGGGTTACCTCACGCAGGCTCAATCCGCTGAAACTGTGCACGTCGAGCAGTTTGAGCGCCGCGGCCACAATGGCCCGGCGAGTCGCCTCTTTGCGTTCTTCGCGGGACGGGCCCTCGCGGCTACGACCGCGGCTCGACCGGTGCGGCCGTGAGCTAGGCGCACGACTGTTCACCGTGTGAACCGTACCACAGACCTGGGAAAACCCTTGACGAACTGGGCCAGGTGCGCGCACGGTATACATATGTTCACCCAAACTTTGAAGGCGCGAGTGCTGGGCTCCGACCTGGTCAACCTGCTGACCGGCCCGCACGGCGTCGACCGGTACACCGAGCAGGTAGATCGGACCTGGACGCTGGCCGACGGCCGCGCGAAGGTCGTCGACGTGCGACGGGACACCCCGCGCAGCGTCACCCTGGTGCTGGCGCCCAACGAGGCGTTCACCGACACCATCAAGGCCGGGCAATACGTCAACCTCAGCGTCGAGATCGACGGACGCCGGCACACCAGGTGCTACTCACCGGCCAATGCCGAGGGCTCCTCGTATGTCGAGCTGACCATCGGACATCACGACGGCGGACTGGTCTCGACCTATCTGTACGAGCGTGCGCGTCGGGGCATGGTGGTCGGTCTGGCCGGTGTCGGCGGCGACTTCGTCTTGCCGGCGCAGCGTCCCCGCCGCATCCTGTTCGTCTCCGGCGGCAGCGGGATCACGCCCGTCATGGCGATGCTGCGCACGCTGGTCAATGAGGGCCACGCGGGCGAGATTGCCTTCGTGCATTACTCCCGCAACAGCGCTGAGGCGTGCTACCGCGACGAGCTTGCCGCGATGCCGGGTGTGCGAGTGCTGCACGGCTACACCCGATCGGCCGGCGGCGATCTCGACGGCCGGTTCGGCCCCGGCCACCTGGCGGCGGCCATTCCGGAACCTGACGCGGTCTTCGTCTGTGGTCCAACCGCTCTGGTCGAGGCCGTTCGTGAGCACTGCGAGAACGTGTATTCGGAGAGCTTCGTGGCGCCGTCGTTCGACCTGCCCGCGCAGCCAACGGGTGGGCGGGTCACGTTCGCGGACAGCAGCATTGACGTCGTCGACGATGGTCGACCGCTGCTTGAGCAGGCGGAATCAGCCGGACTGAACCCGGCCAGCGGATGCCGGATGGGCATCTGCCACACCTGCACACGCCGCAAGACCAGCGGTGTCGTGCGCAACCTGACCACCGGTGCGGTGTCGACAGCACCCGACGAGGACGTGCAGATCTGTGTGTCCGTTCCCGTCGGTGACGTCGACATTGCCCTTTAAACCCTGATAGACCAGGAGGCTCCAACATGACCCAGATCGTCAAGCCCAAGATCAATCTGACTCCCGAGCAGGCCGACGCATTCGGCGCTGAACTCGACGCCATCAAGGAACGCGTGATGGCCGACCTCGGCCAGCGCGACGCCGACTACATCCGTCGCGTCATCAAGACGCAGCGCGCACTCGAAGTGGGTGGCCGCGCCCTGCTGTTCGCCGGGATCTTTCCGCCGGCCTGGCTGGCGGGTACCGCGATGCTCGGGATCTCAAAGATCCTGGACAACATGGAGATCGGCCACAACATCATGCACGGCCAGTACGACTGGATGCGTGACCCGTCGATCCGCGGCCAGGAGTTCGAGTGGGACACCGCCTGTCCGGCCGACCAGTGGCGACATTCGCACAACTACATGCACCACACCCACACCAACATCGTGGGCATGGACCGCGACATCGGCTACGGCATCCTGCGGATGAGCGAGGACCAGCCGTGGAAGCCCTACTTCTTGGGCAACCCGATCTACGCCTTCCTGCTGATGGTGCTGTTCCAGTACGGCGTCGCGCTGCACGAAATGGAAAGCGAACGCATCACCTCCGGCGAGATCCGGTTGGCGGACAAACGCGAAGTCCTGCAGGAGATTTGGCGCAAGACGCGCAAGCAGGTACTCAAGGACTACGTCGCCTTCCCGCTGCTGGCCGGGCCGTTCGCCCCGTTCGTCTTCACCGGTAACCTGACCGCCAACCTGATGCGCAACGTCTGGTCGTACATGATCATCTTCTGCGGCCACTTCCCGGACGGCACACAGGAATTCACCGTCGAAGAGACGCAGGGCGAATCGCGCGGCATGTGGTATTTCCGCCAGATTCTCGGTTCGGCAAACCTGACCGGTGGCACCCTCTTTCACCTGCTGTCCGGTCACCTGTCGCACCAGATCGAGCACCACCTCTTCCCGGACATGCCGGCCCAGCGGTACTCGGAGATCGCGTCCGAGGTTCAGGAAATCTGTCGGCGCTACGGCATCCCATACAACGCGGGCTCGCTGCCGAAGCAGTTCGGCACGGTCGTGCGCAAGATCATCAGGCTGGCCATGCCGCCGAAGGACCGCAGCGACGCCAAGCCGAAGGAACGGGACTTGGTCGCCGCCTGAGCGGCGCAGCTACGTCGGACCGGAACCCACGCACAAGTGGTTCCGGTTCGACGCGTTGATCGGCTACGTTGCAACGCATGGTTGCTCTGCCCACCCTCGACGGCGTCGATCACAAGTACGTTGACCTCGGTGGTGGTGTGACGATTCACGTCGCCGGCGCCGGACCCGCCGAAGGGCCGCCGGTGATGCTGGTGCACGGGTTGCCGGAGAACTGGTGGGAATGGCACGAGTTGGTGCTGGACCGGCTGCGGGCCTTCCTCAAACTCTGATCAGGAGCGCTGATATCCGAGCAGCGCGACGGACGCATCCACTGCGGGCTCGACAATCTCGCGGACGCTGTGCCCGTCTTCGACGGCGAGCGCAGTCAATTCCCGCAGGCCGCCCACCAGGATCACCGCCGATGGCCGAGTCAGTGGCGGCAGGCCAGCCTTGTGGAACCCGGGGCCGCCGCTGAGGTTGATCAACATGCTGGTCAACAACTGCAGGCCGCGACGCTGGAATGGCCGCGCCGCCGCGTCCAACGACGGCAACTCGCGGATCCAGCTCAACGTAATGGCAGGTCGGGCGTCGATGTGACCGACGTAGGCCTCGACGGCCTGACGGATCTGAACCTTCCAGTCGGCCTCGGGATCGACGGCGTCACGAATCTCGGCGGCCATATTTTCCGCGTCGACAGCCAACAATTCGAGGAAACACTGCTCCTTGCTGGGGAACTGGTCGTAGAAGGTGCGCTTCGACGTGCGGGCGTGCCGGACGATGTCGGCGACGGTGGTAGCGCGGTATCCCCGCGCGGTGATGGAGGCCGCGAGCCCGTCGAGCAGCCGGAGTCGAAACGGATCGGCTTCGACCGCATCGGTCGAAGCCGCGTCGTCGGCGACGGTTGTCGGCACGGCGCCTCCCTTGAAGATATTCGCCCCCGCATCAGCTCTTGCCAGGACTTGGTACCACACGGTACCGTACCGTAATGAGCAGTGGTACGGCGCAGTACCACATCGATGTTGGGAGTGCACCACCATGAGCACCATCGACACGCACGCGGCTTCGACGACGGCCGCCAGCACGTTGCCCCCTGGGCCCCGGATTCCAAAAGCGTTGCAGGGGTTGGCCTTCGCGTTCTTTCGGCGACGGTTCATGCACGGGATGGCGCACCGCTACGGCGACGTATTCTCGCTGCACGTGCCGGTGTACGGCCCGCTGGTGGTGGCCGCCAGTCCGCGGCTGGCCAAGCAGGTCTTCACCGCCAGCCCGGAAGTGCTCGGCAACATTCAGCCCAACCTGAGCCGGTTGCTCGGATCTGGATCGGTCTTCGCGCTGGACAACGACGATCACCGGCAGCGCCGCCGGCTGCTGGCGCCGCCCTTCCACGGCAAGAGCATCAAGAACTACGAGTCGATCATCGAAGAGGAAACGCTGCACGAGATCGCCGACTGGCCGGAGAGGACGGCGTTCGCCACTGTGCCGTCGACGATGCGCATCACGCTCAACGCGATCCTGCGGGCGGTGTTCGGTGCCGAGGGCACCGAGCTCGACGAGCTTCGGCGGATCCTGCCGCCGTGGGTGACGTTGGGTTCGAGGCTGGCGACGCTGCCCAAACCCTCCCGAACCTACGGTCGCTACTCGCCGTGGGGCCGGCTGGTGGAGTACCGACGCCGCTACGAAGCCGTTCTCGACAAGCTCATCGCCGCCGAGCGGTCAGACCCGAACTTCGAGCATCGGGCCGATGTGCTGGCGATGCTGCTGCGCACGACCTACGAGGACGGTTCGGCCATGTCGCGCAAGGATATTGGCGATGAGCTGCTCACCCTGCTCGCGGCTGGACATGAGACCACCGCGTCTACACTCGGCTTCGCGTTCGAACAGCTCAGCCGACACCCCGAAGTGCTGACTGCGCTGGTCGCCGAGGCCGAGACCGACGACAACGAGCTACGGCAGGCGACGATCCTCGAGGTGCAGCGCAGCCGAACGGTCATCGATGCCACCGGCCGACACGTCCACGCGCCGGCCTTCGAGCTCGGCGAATGGTCCATCCCGCGTGGGCACACCGTCATCGTCAGCATTTCGAAGCTGCACGCCGACCCCGAGTTGTTCCCCGATCCGGACCGCTTCGACCCACAGCGTTACGTTGGAACCAAGCCGCCCAGCTTCGCCTGGCTTGCGTACGGTGGCGGTTCCCGACGCTGTGTGGGGGCCGCGTTCGCCAACATGGAGATGGACGTGGTGCTGCGAACAGTGTTGCGTCACTTCACTATCGAAACCACGAACAGCCCGGGGGAGAAGCTGCATTCCCGCGGTGTGGCCTACACCCCGAAGGACGGCGGAAAGATCGTGGTCCGCCGTCGTTAAGATCTGCGGCTATGACCGATGACAGCCAGCTCGTTGAGCTGATGAATGGCGCCCTGGGCTCCACCATCCCGACCGCGCGCAATATGGGCGTACGAGTTTTAGAGGCGCGTCGCGGTTTTGCCGCAGCCACGGTTCCGGTGGAGGGTAATGGCAACCACTTCGGCGTCATCTACGCCGGTGTTCAGTTCACGGTGGCCGAAATCCTGGGCGGTATCCTCGCTTTGAGCACTTTCGACAGCTCCACGTACTTTCCGCTGGTCAAAAACGTCGACATCTCCTTCGTCGGCATGGCCCGGTCCGAACTGCGGGCGCAAGCCAGCCTCGATGACGAGACGATCGCGCGAATCGAAGCCGAAGCGGCCGAACGGGGTAAGTCCGATTTCACTCTAGAGGCGGTGGTGACCGACGCCGACGGCAAGACGGTCGCCACCACTCGCGGGCTGTATCAGCTGCGCGCGATCGGCAAGTAGCCGTCCCTGGGGTTGATTTCGCGAGCCGGCCCGGCAGTGCACCGCACTGGCAACCAGCATGCCGCCAGTGGGACCGTCGAGATCAGTCCGAGAGCGAATACTCCCGCTGCGTGCCGATGTTCTTCGGGCATGGTGAGAGCCATCAGCAGCATCGCGACGAAGTGGGCGGCATTCGCCATCAGGTTGAAATCAAGGAAAAGTCGGTGTGCGAGTGGAGCACGCGCCGAGTGAAACAGGACTATCGCCCACACCACGTAGACGGTGGACAGCATCACAGCGGTGGCATCTGCGCTCTCGCCCCAGTCGAAGAGTCGGGCGGCGAACGGCGGCAAGGTGTGGATGTGATGCGTAGCGGCGAACAGAAGGTTAGGGATGAAGAAGAGCAGATAACCGATCGCGGTTAACCTAATCATCAAGGGCAGCAAGGTCGCTGGCTGAGTTTGATTCATGACGAACTCCTGAGGTGGATGAGCCGAGTTACACCGCCAGCGCGACAGCTTGGATGAGCCGCAAGCGGTCTTCGCGGGCGTTTTTCAGCAGGTTCATCACCTTGGTCTCGATATCGGGGACGAGGAGTTGGAGTCCGAGCGGGTCGGTGGGTGACTCAAATATCGGTGTCATGGCCGCGACGGCGAACTCGGTCAGGTCGTTCCACACCTCGAGCGCGAATCCAGCATCCCGGAGCGTCGTGGCGAGCTCATCGGGTGTGATGAGGTGGCTGCGTCCGGGTATGTCGGCCCACGGCAGGGGGAAAATTAGAGGCCCTCGGGGGCCCGCCGTGGCGTCCCAGAGGGCGAGTCGGCCGCCGGGGCGCAGAGCGCGGCGCGCCTCGCGGTACAGCGCTGGCTTTTCGGCGATGTTCATCTGGACATGTTGACTGACAACGACATCGACGCTTGCGTCCGGCAATGGCAAGTCGGTGACGTCCCCCTCGATCACCTCGATGCGGTCTTCGAGATGCACCAAGCCGTTCAGCCACCGGGCAGTGTCGCAGTATTCGGCGGTGAGATCGATCGCGGTCACCCGACAGCCATGTTCGGCGGCAAGCAGGCGCGAGGTGCCGCCGATGCTGCTGCCGGCGTCGAGGACGTGGTCGGCCGCGGTGACGTGGGCCGCCTCGAGAAGCGCCGTGGTGCCAAGGAGGCCCAGAGAGTGGAAGTGCTCGAAAGAGGCGAGGCCGCCGGCTAAATCAGCGGGAGTCAGTGCATCGAAATCCTTTCCGGCACCGCGCAACGCGGCCTCGATACGCTCGCGCACTCCTCCGACGGCGTACTGTGCCGCCGCGCCGACGGCGGGGCGCCCGATCATCGTGCAACCGTCGAAGTCGCGCCGACCTGCGCGTCGCGCATCCGATCAGAGGCATGGGTGGTCTTCCAGAGGTCGGAGTCGATCGAAAGTGCTCCGATGGGCGCGCCGTCTTGGAAGGTGCGCAGGTAGCGCTTGCGGTTCGGAGCAGGGGTGATGACCGATCTCGTGAGAAGGCTCATCGCACGGGCCATCGCGGCGGGGCTGCGTTTGGTGCCAGGCATCGCGGCGAGATAGCGGCGAGCGATCGTCTCCATGTCCTCAGGCGGGCGGCCGGTGAGCCGCTCAACGACATCGGTGGGCGCGTCGATCGCGAAGGTGCCGCGCTTGAGTTCGTCGACGTACCACTTCAGCTGGATGAGCGTGTAATCGTCGAAGCCGATCGAGCGGGCCGACTTCGCAAACACAGCGAACGGAATGTCGAGGTAGCGGAGCGTGCGGCCGAACACTCGGCTGAGGATCTCGGCGTAGCCGCTGGGGCTGACCAACGCCGGGCCGGTGGGACGGTAGCGGCAGCCCAGATGCGGTCCAGGATCTACCAGTAGTGCGGCCGCGACGGCGGCGATGTCCTGGTTGGACGGTGGGGCATTGAGCCCGTCGCCGAAGGGAAGCGTCAAGATCCCGAACTGCGCCACGGCGTCCAGCGTGTAGGTGTAGCTCTCCGCGAAGAAGCCGGGGTTGACCGTGATCGAACCGACGGTCGGCATCCAGTCGAATACTCGGTCAGCCAGCCACGCGGCGCGGGTCTGCGCCGAAAGGTGGCCGGGGTCGGCCAGCCATTGGCTCATAGATACCACCACCTCCAGTCGCTTTTCCTCGGCGATTGCCGCGAAAAGGGTGGCTGCTTCCAGGGCATTGGGCGCCACGGGGGCTGCCCAGTAAGCACGTTGCACGCCATCCAGCGCGCTGCGCACATCGCGCACGTCGCTGACATTCCCGACGAGAACCTCTGCGCCCCTGCGGCGCAGCGCCGCAGAGCGGGCGTCTTCGCGATGCACCATCGCACGGACCGGAAGGCCGCGTGACAGCAACGAGAGAGCCGTATGGCGGCCTGTCTTGCCCGCTGCGGCGGTCACCAGGGTTATGGGTTGTGCGCTCATTTGGGGTTGCTCCTTTGTTGACTCGATCTGGTGTCGGTAAAAGCTCTGCACTGCAGCCTTTTTCATGCGATCACAGCTTCTGACTCCGCCGACTCGGTGGGCTCGGTCGCCGGTCGGCGTGCCCGCGCGGGCAGCAGAACCGCGACGACGACCGCCGCGGCCAGTGCGATGGCCGCGCAGACCAGGGAGCCAATCTGCATGCCGCCCAGGAACGCGTGGTTGACGGCGTCGCGCACACCGGCGGCCTGCGCGGCGGGCAGTTGCCCAATGACCTTGTACGCGGCGGCCGTTGAGTGCTGCATCGTGGATCGGACGTCTCCTGGCAGCGCCGTAAGAGCCGACGCGGAGCCGATGCGGCTGGAGTAGGCGGATGCGAATACGCTGCCAACGATCGCGACGCCGAGGGTGCCGCCAAACTCGCGCGTGGTGTCATTGACGGCCGAACCGATGCCGGCCTTATCGGCGGAGAGCGAGCCCATGATCGCTTCGGTGGCCGGCGCGGTGGTCAGGCCGAGGCCGCCGCCAAGCAGCACCATCTGCGCGGCGATCTGCAGGTAGGGTGTGGCCGCATCGGCGGTGGAGGCCCATGCAAGCCCTGCTGCGAAAAGTGTGAGACCCGTCGCAACGATCGTTGTGGTGCCGATTCGCTCGACTATGCGCGGACCCAGCACGCTGGCGACGGCGATCGAGACGGCGACGGGCAGCAACCGTACGCCCGCCTCAAATGCGCTGTAGCTCTTGATGAATTGGAAATACTGGGTAATCACGAAGATGAAACCGAACAGGGTGAGGAAGCCCGCGGTCACCGCCAGACTTCCGCCGGAGAATCGCCGGTTCGCGAACACAGAGACGTCGAGCATCGGGTGCGAACTGCGCCACTCCCAGCGTGCGAAGGCGGCGAGAACAATCGTGGCGATACCAAAACCCGCCACCGTCCGCGCGCTACCCCATCCCCACTGCGGGGACTCGATAACCGTGTAAATCAACGCGGTCACGCCGATGCTGGACAGGATGAGCCCGGGGATATCGACCTTCGGTGCGGCCGGATCACGCGAGGTCGGGACGAACAGAATCCCACCCACGATGGCGATCGCGGCGACCGGCACGTTCACCAAAAAGATTGAACCCCAAGAAAAGTGCTCAAGAAGCCAGCCACCGGCCATTGGTCCGGCGGCGACGCCGACACCGACCATCGCTGCCCAGACGCCGATTGCCTTGGCCCGCCGCACCGGATCCGTGAAGATGTTCGTGATGAGACCGAGCGTTGTCGGAAAGATCACCGCGGCGCCGACCCCCATCGCGGCGCGGGCCGCGATCAAGCCATCCGCCGAGTTCGCCTGCGCCGCAACGACAGATGTCATTGCGAACGCGGCGAGCCCGCCGGTGAGCCAACCCCGCCGACCGTATCGGTCGCTGAGGCTGCCTACCGACAACAACAGGCCTGCCATAACGAGGGTGTAGGCGTCCACGATCCACTGCAGTTGCGCGGTATCGGCGTTCAGTTCTCGGGACAGTGTCGGCAGAGCGACGTTGACGATGGTGGCATCGACGCTGATGACGAACACGCTGAGACAAATGGCGGCCAGCGCGGCGATCGGATGATCGCGGAACACCGGCGGGCGGGGGAAGTTGCGCATGGACAGAACCGTAAGCTGTGTAGACAAGAAAATCAAACAGTAACTTTATTAACGAGTCGATACGGTAGGGTGGCTGGTGTGGCCGGTCGCAAGAGTTACAAACAGAACTGCCCGATAGCCCGCGGGCTTGACGTCCTCGGTGAGCGGTGGACGCTGCTGATCCTGCGCGAGCTCATCGGTGGGGCGCGCCGCTATGGCGATATGCGGGCGGCACTTCCGGGCATTGCCACCAACCTGCTCGCCGACCGGTTGCGTGAACTCGAAGAGGCCGGCCTGATCCGCCGCAGCGAATTACCGCCGCCCGTTGCCCGCACCGTGTACACGCTCAGCGAAGAGGGCTGGCGCAAAGTACCGCCGGTGATCCAGGCTGTCGCCACATTCGGATTGGATCTACTCGAACCCGCCGACAGCGTTCTGACACCGCTCAACGGATTCCTCGCCGGAATCCTGCTCGGCTTCGACCCAGGTCGGGCCGCGGACGCGTCAACATCCTACAGCGTTGAAATCGACGGTCGCCGTTTCGGATTCGCGGCTACTCGCCATGGACTGGCCGGCCCTGAGGACCCACCGGCCGTCACCGTCACCGCGACTGCGGCGGACCTGATCACCGCGCGCCTTGGCGGCACCGCCGCCGAACGGAAGGCCGCGTTGCGGCGGTGGAAGTTCGAGGGCAGCGCCGCCGCGATCGAAGCGATGCGCGCGACATTTCAGCTGACGGCAGATCCCGGGCTGGGACTGGTCCGCGCACCTAGCTATTAGGTCTCGGCTGAGGCCCGTCGTGGCAACTTCCATCCCGGCCGGATGAAGTGGCAGGTGTACCCATTGGGGTAGTGCTGCAGGTAGTCCTGGTGTTCAGGCTCGGCCTGCCAGAAGTCGCCGGCCGGGCTGACGTCAGTTACCACCTTGCCGGGCCACAGACCTGAGGCCTCGACGTCGGCGATGGTGTCCAGCGCCACGCGCTTCTGGTCGTCGTCGACGTAGAAGACCGCGGAGCGGTAGCTGGTTCCGACGTCATTGCCCTGCCGGTTCTTGGTGGTCGGGTCGTGAATCTGGAAGAAGAATTCCAGGATTGCGCGGAAGTCGGTGACTGCCGGGTCGTAGGTGATTTCGATGCCTTCGGCGTGGGTTCCGTGATTGCGGTACGTGGCATTGCGCACGTCGCCGCCGGTGTAGCCAATTCGGGTCGAGACAACTCCGGGCTGCTTGCGGATCAGGTCCTGCATACCCCAGAAGCAGCCACCGGCCAGTATTGCCTTGCTGTAGTCCGTCATCTCCCCGATTATCCACTTGCTCGACAAACCGCAATAGAACGTGTTCTAGTTTCTTGCGTGAAGCAGGTTTTTACCCGCGACGAGCTCGCCGCCGCGTTCGACACGTTTGAGCAGACCGTGGCCCACGCCGCCGAGACCAAGAACTGGGACCAGTGGGTGCAGCACTACACCCCGGATGTCGACTACATCGAGCACGCCGCCGGCACCATGAAGGGCCGCGACGAGGTGCTCACCTGGATCCGCAAGACGATGACGACTTTCCCGGGCAGCCACATGACGGCTTTCCCATCACTGTGGTCGGTGATCGACGAGGCAGGCGGACGGATAATCTGCGAGCTCGACAATCCGATGGTCGACCCCGGCGACGGCACGATCATCAGCGCGACGAACATCTCGATCATCACTTACGCGGGCGACGGCCAATGGTGCCGGCAAGAAGACATCTACAACCCGCTGCGCTTTCTGCAGGCGGGAATGAAGTGGTGCAAAAAAGCCGAGGCACTGGGCACGCTCGACGATGACGCCGCCCGCTGGCTGCAGACATACGGCGGGACTTTTGGCGGGTCACAGTGAGCGCCCCCAAGCTGGTCATCGGCGCCAACGGCTTCCTGGGTTCGCATGTCACCCGCCAACTCGTCGCCGCCGGCGCCGAGGTGCGCGTGATGGTCCGCCCGACCGCCAACACCCGCAGCATCGACGACCTGGCCGTCACCCGCTTCCACGGCGACGTCTTCGATGCGGCCACCGTGCGAGAGGCGATGGAGGGCTGCGACGAGGTCTACTACTGCGTCGTCGATACCCGGGCCTGGCTGCAAGACCCGTCACCGCTGTTTCGTACGAATGTCGAAGGTCTGCGCAGTGTCATGGATGTAGCTGTGGCAGAACCGATTTCGTCCACATTGAAGCGGTTCGTGTGCACCAGTACATATGCGACGGTGGGTCGCCGCCATGGCCACGTAGCCACCGAGGACGACCCGATCGACCGCCGCAACCTCACCCCCTACGTCGACTCGCGGGTCCAGGCCGAGGATCTGGTGCTGCAGTACGCGGCCGAAGCCGGGCTGCCCGCCGTCGCCATGTGCGTTTCGACGACCTATGGCTCCGGCGACTGGGGCCGAACCCCGCACGGCGCATTCATCGCCGGGGCCGTCTTCGGCAAGCTGCCGTTCTCGATGAGCGGCATCCAGCTCGAGGTCGTCGGTGTCGACGACGCGGCGCGGGCCATGCTGCTGGCGGCCGAGCGTGGCCGCGTCGGCGAGCGCTATCTGATTTCCGAGCGCATGATCCCGCTGAAAGAGGTGGTCGAGATCGCGGCCAACGAGGCAGGCGTGCCGCCGCCGCGGCGATCGATCTCGGTGCCGGTGCTGTACGGATTGGCAGCGATGGGAACCCTGCGAGCCCGGTTGACGGGCAAAGACGCCGAACTCAGCATGAAGTCGGTGCGGATGATGCGTGCCGAAGCTCCAGTCGACCACAGCAAGGCCACTCGCGAATTAGGCTGGGAGCCAAGGCCGGTCGAGGAGTCCATTCGGGAGGCCGCGCGTTTCTGGGCGAACATGAAGAATGCCAAGCGAAACAGCAAGGCTGCGTCGTCCGAGTAAGCCGGAATCGCGCTTAACTTCCGACGTCCGATCCCCCGCGTGTCTCAGGTAACCGAAGTGATTTTTGTTACATAGTGTGACGCATGGTGGATGTGTGGTGGCACCGCGCTGAAACACGCCACCCTGCGCCGTCCGACGACTGTCGCATTTCGGCGGTAGCGCAGCGGTGACCGCGATGACGCCCGCCGGGCTCGCCGGTTACGTGCGTGACCAGCTCACGCCGCCGCTAGCGACCGTCGGTGGATTCGCGCGGATGTGCATACTGGCCGGAAAAGCCCTGTTCCGTCGGCCTTTTCACTGGAACGAGTTCATCGTCCAAACCTGGTTCATCACCAGGGTCGCGTTGCTGCCCACGATTGCGGTCTCGATTCCGCTGACCGTGCTGATCGTCTTCACGCTCAACACCTTGCTGGCGGCGTTCGGCGCCGCCGACATCTCGGGCGCCGGCGCAGCCCTGGGCGCCGTCACCCAGCTCGGCCCCCTGACCACCGTGCTGGTGGTCGCCGGTGCCGGCTCGACCGCCATCTGCGCCGACCTGGGCGCACGCACCATCCGCGAAGAGATCGACGCGATGGAGGTCCTCGGCATCGATCCGATTCACCGGCTGGTGGTACCGCGAGTGGTGGCCGCGACCGTCGTCGCCACGCTGCTCAACGGAACCGTCATCACAATCGGTTTGGTCGGCGGGTTCCTCTTCGGTGTCAAACTCCAAAACGTCTCGGGCGGGGCCTATCTCGCGACCCTGACGTTGGTCACCGGCTTACCCGAAGTTCTCATCGCGACCCTCAAAGCTGCGATCTTCGGGACGATCGCAGGACTGGTCGGTTGCTATCGTGGCCTGACCACTAAGGGCGGTCCCAAAGGTGTCGGCGTCGCCGTCAACGAGACGCTGGTGCTCTGCGTGCTCGCGCTCTTCGCGGTCAACGTGGTGCTGACCACCATTGGCGTCCGGTTCGGGACGGGTCGCTGACATGACGACCGCAGCGGTAGTTCGTGCGCGTTATCCGCGCACGGCCGCCGGTGTCGACCATTACGCCGGCGGGGCCATCCGCGGGATCAACAAGGCCGGGCACCTCACCCGATTCTCGATCATCGGCGCCTGGTCGATCGGATGGGCGTTGCGCCGCTACCGCAGGGAGACGCTGCGGCTGATCGCTCAGATTGGCATGGGCACCGGCGCGATGGCCGTCGTCGGCGGTACCGCGGCGATCGTGGGCTTCGTGACGCTGTCTGGTGGCTCGTTGATCGCCATCCAGGGTTTCGCGTCGCTGGGCAACATCGGCGTCGAGGCGTTCACCGGATTCTTCGCCGCTCTCGCCAACGTGCGCGTCGTCACCGCGGTGGTGACCGGTGTCGCGCTGGCGGCCACGGTCGGGGCGGGTGCCACCGCGGAGCTGGGCGCGATGCGGATCAGCGAGGAGATCGACGCCCTCGAGGTGATGGGCATCAAGTCGGTCGCGTTCCTGGTCTCGACGCGACTGATGGCGGGGCTGGTGGTGGTCGTCCCGCTCTACGCGATGGCGCTTGTCATGTCGTTTCTGTCCGGGCAGGTCGTCACCACGCTGTTCTACGGCCAATCGGAAGGCACCTACGAGCACTACTTCCGGACCTTCCTGCGCACCGAGGACGTGTTCTGGTCGGGTGGCGAGGTCATTGTGATGGCGGTGATCGTGATGATCACCCACTGCTACTACGGCTACAACGCCAGCGGCGGACCGGTCGGGGTGGGTGAGGCTGTCGGCCGGTCGATGCGCTTCTCGTTGGTGTCCACGGTGATCGTCGTGCTGCTGACCTCACTTGCGCTCTACGGCGTCGACCCGAACTTCAACCTCACGGTGTAACCGGCGATGACGACCCCGACAAAGGATCGAAGAACCCGGACCTGGCCGGACACCGCGGCGGGTATCGGGCTGTTTGTGGCGTGTGCGCTGCTACTTGCGTTGATATACGGGCAGTTTCACGGAGATTTCACGTCCAAGACCAAGCTGACGATGCTAGCTGCCCGCGCCGGGCTGGTGATGGACCAAGGCTCGAAAGTCACCTACAACGGCGTGAGCATCGGCCGGGTGGCCGGCATCTCCGAGGTCGAGCATCGCGGCAAGCCGGCGGCCCGATTCACCCTCGACGTCGACCCGCAGTACGTCGACCTCATCCCGCTCAATGTCATCGCCAAAATCCAGGCGACCACCGTGTTCGGCAACAAATACGTGTCGCTTACTTCCCCCAAAGAGCCGACACCACAGCGGATTACACCGTCATCCCTCATCGATGCGACGTCGATCACGACGGAGTTCAACACGGTGTTCGAGACGCTGGTCGAGCTTGCCGACAACGTCGATCCGGTCAAGGTGAATCTCACGCTGGGCGCCGCAGCGCAGGCGTTGACCGGATTGGGTGACAAGTTCGGACAGTCGATCGTCAACGGCAACAAGATCCTCGGCGACCTGAACCCCCGGATGCCGGCGATTCGCCACGACGTCCAGCGGCTGGCCGCACTCGGCGATGTCTACGCCAAAGCCGCGCCGGATCTGTTTGACGCGCTGGAGAATGCCGTGACCACCGCGCGCACCCTCAACCGGCATCAGGCCGAGCTCGACGCGGCCCTGCTGGCCGCAATTGGCTTCGCCAACACCGGAACCGACATCTTCACTCGCAGCAAACCGTACCTGGAACGCCTTACCGCCGACCTGCGACCGACCGCCCTTCTACTGGACACCTACAGCCCCCAGGTATTCTGCACGATTCGGAACTTCGCCGACGTTGCGCCGAAAGTCGCCGCGTTGGAGAGCGGCAACCACTATGCGGCGCAACTCGGCGTGGCGATCGCAGGCACCGAGAACCCCTACGTGTATCCGGACAACCTGCCGAGGGTCAACGGTCGCGGCGGACCCGGCGGCAAAGCCGGCTGCTGGGCGCCGATCACCCGCGACCTGTGGCCGGCGCCGTATCTGGTGATGGACTCCGGCAACAGCCTTGCGCCCTACAACCACTTCGAGTTGGGCCAGCCGCTGGCCAACGAATACGTCTGGGGGCGTCAGTACGGGGAGAACACGATCAACCCATGAGGATCACCGGTACTGTCGTGCGGCTGGCGGTTGTCGTGTCCGTGCAGCTGCTGTTCACCGCGATCATCGTGGTGGTTTTCGGCCAAGTGCGTTTCGACCGCACCAACAGCTATTCCGCCGAATTCAGCAATGCCAGTGGCTTACGTGCCGGCCAGTTCGTCCGCGCCTCAGGCGTCGAGGTGGGCAAGGTCAAGAAAATCGAGCTGGTCGACGGGGACAAGCGGATTCGCGTCGACTTCGCCGTCGACCGCTCGGTGCAGCTTTACCAGTCGACGACCGCGCAGATCCGCTATCAGGACCTCATCGGCAACCGGTATCTGGAAATCAGCCGGGGTACCGGAGAGAACGCTGAAAGAGTCTTGCCGGCAGGCGGATTCATTCCACTGTCGCGGACCCAGCCCGCGCTGGACCTCGACGCGCTCATCGGTGGTTTCAAGCCGCTGTTTCGGGCGCTGGATCCGGAGAAGGTCAACAGCATCGCCTCATCGATCATCACCGTCTTTCAGGGTGAAGGCGGCACGATCAACGACATCCTCGACCAGACCGCACAGCTGACCGACCGATTGGCGGAAAGCGACCAGGCGATCGGCGAGGTGATCCACAACCTGAACACCGTGCTGGACACCACGGTTCGGCACCGCGATCAATTCGAAGCGACCATCGACAAATTCGAGGTGCTCATCACCGGCCTGAAGGACCGGGCCACCCCGCTGGCGGACGGGACCGCGCACATCAGCGACGCCGCGGGAACGGTGGCCGACCTGCTGGCCGACAACCGGGCCCTGGTGCATGAGACGGTCAGTCGCTTGGAAACCCTTGCCGGGCCCCTTGTCGATCAGCGCGACCGAATCGGGGACTTGGTCGGAAAAGTACCCGCGGCATTCAACATCATCGGCCGCGCCAGCGGGATCTACGGCGACTTCTTCAACTTCTACCTGTGCGACTTGTCGCTCAAGGTCAACGGACTTCAGCCGGGCGGACCTGTTCGATCGGTGAAACTTTTCCAACAGCCGTCGGGTAGGTGCACGCTGAGATGAGAACTCTTCAGCCCGCCAACCGGGTCCGTGTCGGGGTGCTGGCCATCGCGCTCGTGGTCCTCATTGTCGGTGTCGGCCAGAGCTTCGGCAGCCTGCCGGTGTTGTTCGCGACCGCGAGCTACTACGCACAGTTCAGCGACTCCGGTGGAATGAGCAAAGGCGACAAAGTCCGCATCGTCGGCATGGATGTCGGCACGGTGCAGGATCTTTCGATCGACGGCGATCACATCGTCATGAAGTTCAGCACCGGAACGCACACCATCGGCACCGAGAGCCGGGTGGCGATCCGGACCGACACACTGCTGGGCAAGAAGGTGCTCGAGATCGAACCGCGTGGCGCCAAGCGGATGCGACCGAACGATGTGCTGCCGCTCGGCCAAAGCACGACTCCATACCAGGTGTACGACGCATTCTTCGACGTCACCAAGGCCGCCGCCGGCTGGAACATCGACACCGTCAAGCAGTCGCTGAATGTGTTGTCGCACACAATCAACCAGACCTACCCGCATTTGAGCGCGGCGCTGGACGGCGTGGCGAAGTTCTCCGACATCATCGGCAAACGCGATGACGAGCTCAAACACCTGCTGACCGAGGCTCGGAAAGTGGCCGGCGTGCTCGGTGATCGCAGTAAGCAGATCAACGCGCTGCTGCGAAACACTCAGTCGCTCCTTGCTGCGTTCAATGAACGTGGGAAGGCCATTGCGGCGTTGCTGGCCAACGTGTCGGCGTTTTCCACGCAGGTGCAGGGGTTGATCCACGACAACCCGAATCTGCACCATCTGCTCGACCAGTTGCACAGCGTTACCGATGTTCTGGTCGAGCACAAGAACGACCTTGTCTCCGTGCTGAATACGCTGCGCATCTACACCGCGGCGCTGAGTGAGGCGGTCGGCTCCGGGCCGTACTTCAAGGTGATGATCGGTAACTTGGTGCCCTACCAGATCCTGCAGCCGTGGGTGGATGCGGCGTTCAAGAAGCGCGGCATCGATCCGGAGAACTTCTGGCGCAGTGCGGGATTGCCCGCTTTCAAGTGGCCTGACCCGAACGGAACCCGTTTCTCCAACGGCGCTCCGCCGCCGGCGCCGCCGGTACTCGAGGGCACCCCGGATCACCCGGGGCCGGCTGTGGTCCCGGGGTCGCCGTGCTCGTATGCGCCGCCGCCGGAGGTGTCGCCGCGACCGGGCAATCCGATGCCGTGCGCGGGCGTCGATCAAGGACAGGGTCCGTTCGGGCCCAACGGGCCGTATCCGGCGCTGCCCGATGTGCTCTCGTCGCCGCCCAATCCGAACGGTCTGCCACCGGCGCCGGGGATTCCGGATGCCGGCCTGCCCGGGGCGCCGGCGCCGAGTATGCCGGGCACCCCGGTACCGCTGCCGCCGAACGCACCGCCGGGGGCACGGCGGGAAAGCCTGCTGCCGGCCGGCCCGCCTCCGCCGCCGTCGACCTTCGCGCCCGCTTTGCCGCCGGGACCGCCCGCGCCGCCGGGCCCGGGTCCGCAGCTACCGGTTCCATTCGTCACGCCCGGCGGGGACGGGGGGTAGTAGCCAATGAGCACGATCTTCGACATCCGCAAGCTGCGGCTACCGCAGTTGTCCAAGGCCGCCGTAATCATCGGGTCGCTTGTCGTGGCGCTCGGTCTCGTTGCCGCGCTGGTGGGTTGGCAGCTTTACGACAAGCTAACCAACAACACGGTGGTCGCCTACTTCCCGGCGGCCAATGCCCTCTACGCGGGGGACAAGGTCCAGATCATGGGTATCCGTGTCGGTGCAATCGACAAGATCGAACCCATCGGTGACCAGATGAAGGTGACGTTCCACTACCGGAACAAGTACAAGGTACCGGCCGATGCGTCGGCGCTGGTGCTCAACCCGACGCTGGTGGCCTCGCGCAGCATTCAACTGGAGCCGCCCTACAAGGGCGGCCCGCAGTTAGCCGACAACGCGGTGATCCCGATCGAGCGCACACAGGTGCCGGTTGAGTGGGATGACTTGCGTAACAGCATCACTCACATCATCGGCCAACTCGGCCCGACCAAGGAGCAGCCCAAGGGGCCCTTTGGTGACGTCATCGAATCCTTCGCCGACGGCCTGGCCGGCAAGGGCCAGCAGATCAACACCACGCTGAACAGCCTGTCGAACGCGCTGAGCACGCTGGACGAAGGTCGCGGCGACTTCTTCTCGGTGCTGCGCAGTTTGGCGATGTTCGTCAACGCGCTTCATCAGGACGACCAGCAGTTCGTCGCACTGAACAAGGACCTGGCCCAGTTGACCGACAACCTCACCAGCTCGGATCAATCCGCCGCCAACGCTATTGAGCAAACCGACAGCCTGCTGTCCACCGCCCAGAAGTTCTTGACCGAGAACCGCGACGCGCTGACCCACGATGTCAACAACCTGGGTGACGTCACCACCGCGATCATGCAGCCGACTCCACGCGACGGCCTGGAGACCGCGCTGCACATTCTGCCGAACATGGCCGCCAACGTGCTGGCGATCTACGAGCCCGCTCACGGCAGTCTGAGCGGCGTGGCCGCGTTCACCAACTTCGCCAACCCAATGGAGTTCATTTGCAGTGTCATTCAAGCCGGCAGTCGGCTGGGCTATCAGGACTCGGCGGAACTGTGTGCGCAATACCTGGCGCCCGTCCTGGATGCGATCAAGTTCAACTACTTCCCGTATGGCATTAACCTGTTCAGCAGTGCTGACACTTTGCCGAAGAACATCGCGTACTCCGAGCCGCGTCTGCAACCGCCGCCCGGCTTCAAGGACACCACCGTCCCCGGTATCTTCTCGCCGGATACCCAGTGGTCCCATCGTAATTCGGAGCCGGGCTGGATTGTCGCGCCCGGCATGCAGGGAACGAAGGTCCAGCCGGCCACGGCGAACCTGTTGACGCCGGCGTCGTTGGCCGAGTTGATGGGTGGGCCGGACATTCCGCCGCCGCCGCCGGCACGCAACATGACCGGGCCGCCTAACGCCTACGACGAGAACAACCCGCTGCCGCCGCCGTGGTACCCGCAGCCCTTGCCGTCACCGACGGCGGCGCCACAGCCACCGCCGCCACCTGACCTTCCGCTCGGTGCAGCTGAGGCACCGCCGGGGCCGGGCCAGTGAGGCGCGCGACGAGCGCGAGAAGCAAGCCGAACCGACAGCCAGTGAGGCGCGCGACGAGCGCGATCCGCGCGAGAAGCAAGCCGAAGAGACAGCCGGTGAGGGTCGTGCGGCTGGTGAGCCGCAAGGCCTGGCAAGCGTTGGCGTTGCTGACCGCCACGGTGATGTTGACCTCGTGCGGGAACTGGCGCGGCATCGCCAACGTCCCGCTGCCCGGTGGGCCAGGCAGTGGCCCAGGCTCCTACAAGATCTTTGTTCAGATGCCAAACACCATGGCGCTGAACGGCAATAGCCGAGTTCTGGTAGCCGACGTCTTCGTCGGCACGGTCCGTTCGATCGACCTGAAGAACTGGGTCGCCACGCTGACCGTGGACCTGGACAAGAGCGTCAAGCTTCCGAAGAACGCCACCGCCAAGATCGGCCAGACGAGCTTGTTGGGTTCTCAGCACATCGAATTGGCCGCACCGCCAGATCCGTCGCCACAGCAACTCAAGGCCGGCGACACCATCCAGTTGAACAACTCGTCGGCCTATCCCTCCACCGAGCAGACGCTCGCCAGCCTGGCCATGGTGCTGCGCGGCGGCGGCATCCCGAACCTCGAGGTCATCCAGAACGAGGTCTACAAGATCCTGACCGGGCGGGCCCATCAGATCCGGGATTTCCTCGGCAAGCTGGATACCTTCGCTGGTGCGCTGAACGCGCAGCGCGATGACATCGTCCACGCCATCGACTCCACCGACCGGCTGCTGTCGTACACGGGCACCAGAACCGACACCCTCGATCGGGTGCTCACCGAATTCCCGCCGTTGGTCGATCATTTCGCGCAGCAGCGTGATCTGTTCGCCAACACGGTCGAAGCGGTGGGGCGGATCAGCAGCGTCACCGGCCAGACGTTGTCGGCCGCGCGCGGCGATCTTCATCAGGACCTGCAGGATCTGCAGCGAACGCTCAAGCAACTCGGCCGTGCCGCACCCTATTTGGTCGACGCCCTGATGCTGCTGCTATCACCGCCGTTCGCCGTCGACAGCGTGCCGAAGATCGTTCGCGGCGATTACATCAACGTCTCCGGAGCTCTCGACTTGACGCTGAGCACCGTCGACAACGCGATCTTCACCGGAACCGGTTTCTCCGGAGCCTTGCGTGCCCTCGAGCAGTCCTGGGGCCGCGACCCGTCGACGATGATTCCGGACATCCGGTACACGCCAAACCCGGCCGACGCGCCGGTGGAGCGAGGCGAGTAGCCCATGCTGACGCGCTTCATTCGCAATCAGTTGATTGTGTTCGCCGCCTTGACATTAGCCGCACTCGTGGCACTGGGCTGGTACTACCTTCGGATCCCGAGCCAGCTCGGTGTCGGTCAGTACCGACTGGTCGCGGAGCTGCCGGCGTCGGGCGGCCTGTATCGCACATCCAACGTGACATATCGAGGAATCCAGATCGGCCGGGTCACCAAGGTCGAGCCGACCGCACACGGTGTCAGGGCCACGCTCAGCATCGACAGCAGGTACAAGATCCCCGTCGACGCCTCAGCCAATGTGCACTCGGTGTCGGCGATCGGTGAGCAGTATCTAGATCTGGTGTCCACCGGAAGTCCAGGCAAGTTCTTCTCGCCCGGACAGACGATTACCAAGGGCACCGTGCCCAGCGAGATAGGCCCGGCCCTCGACGCGGCCAACCGTGGCCTGTCCGTCCTGCCCAAGAAGAAGATCGCATCGCTGCTCGACGAAGCAGCCTTGGCAGTGGGCGGATTGGGGCCATCGCTGCAACGGCTGGTCGACTCGACGCAGTCCATCGTCGGCGACTTCGAAGCGAACATGTCCGACGTCGACGACATCATCGCAAACGCGGCACCGATCCTGGACAGCCAAGTCGACTCCGGCGATTCGATCGTGCAGTGGTCGCACAACCTCGAGGTGCTCACCGCTCAGACGGCGCAAACCGATCAGCACGTGCAAAGCATCCTGTCGAAAGCCGCGCCGACCGCGGATCAGGTCAACGACGTCTTCAACGACGTCCGCGAGTCGCTGCCGCAGACATTGGCGAACCTGGAAGTCGTCGCCGACATGCTCAAGCGTTACAACAAAGGCCTCGAGCAGCTGCTGGTGTTCCTGCCCGAGGTCGGTTCGGTTGCACAGACTTTGATCGCATCCGCTCCGGGATCGGTGCTGATGAATCTCAACCTGTCGCTGAACAATCCTCCGCCATGCCTGACCGGATTCCTGCCGGCTTCGGAGTGGCGCTCACCTGCGGACGTCAGCACGGCACCGTTGCCGGAAGGAACGTACTGCAAGATCCCACAGGACACTCCGGCCAACGGGGTGCGCGGGGCGCGCAACTACCCCTGCGTCGACGTCCCCGGCAAACGCAGGGCGACCCCACGGGAATGCCGCGACAACAAGCCGTACGTCCCGCTGGGCACCAACCCGTGGTACGGCGATCCGAACCAGATCCGCAACTGTCCGGCCCCGGGTGCTCGCTGCGACCAGCCGGTCGACCCCGGAAGGGTGATACCGGCGCCCTCGGTCAACAACGGCATCAACCCCGCACCGGCCGATCGGCTGCCTCCGCCGGCCGCGCCGGTCAACGATCCGCTGCAGCGGCCCGGATCGGGCACCGTGCGGTGCAATGGCCAACAGCCCAACCCCTGTACCTACACACCGGCCGGGCCGGCCGCGATCTACCTTCCGTCCAGCGGCGAAGTGGTGGGACCCGACGGCGCGAAGTACTTGCTCGAGGACTCGCGTCACACCGGAGACTCCGGGTGGAAGGACATGCTCGCGCCCGCTGGCTGAATCAAAAGCCCCCGACGGGAATCTTGCGCGCCGAGCAGTGTTGAACCTGCTAGTCGCACGTGAGGAGACGTCATCATGACCAGCCGGCCCGTTCTGGAACCCACCGCCGAGCACCCGATCACGATCAACCCCACCGGAACACGGGTCGTGGTTCGCGTCAACGGCGAAGTGGTCGCCGACACCAACGAGGCGTTACAGCTTCAAGAGTCCACTTACCCTGCCGTGCAATACATCCCGTTCAAGGATGTCGTGCAGGACCGGTTTACCCGCACCGACACCAGCACCTACTGCCCGTACAAGGGCGAGGCCGGCTATTACAGCGTGACCACCGCCGCGGGCACTGTCGAGGACGTGATCTGGACGTACGAGCAGCCGTATCCGGCGGTGGCGGAGATTGCCGGCCGCGTGGCGTTCTACCCCGACAAGGCGGAGGTCAGCGTCGAAACCGCTTAGCGGTTCGCCGGGCCGAATACGTGCGAGGTCAGCTGGGTGTCGCTGTATTCGCGCAACGACGCGATAAGCCCGTCGCGGGTCTCGAAGATGAAGACCGCGGGGCTGTGGTAGCGAAGCCCATCGGCAGTCTCGCCGTCGGCTTCGGCTTCGATAACCACGCTTTCGCCGTCGTTGAAGCATTGGATGAAGTCCAGGTTCAGCTCGGCGGTGCGTTTGCGCCGCTCGACCTCGTCACGCAATGTCGCCTTGTCAACCGGGCTGCGGGTCAGAAGGTTCCAGTAGGTGAAGTCGTCGCTCAGCAGCCCGAAGCACTCGTCGACGTCTCCCCCCTCGGACAGGCACTGCAGGAACATCCACGCCAGCTCCGCCTGCGGGTCGTCGAACGGGGTGGTCACCTCGCCATCCTGACGTGGAACACAGGTGCCGGTCAATGACGCACCGGACAAGGATGTGTGTGGATTCGGACCTAAGATCGTCGGAATCGAGCAGTTGCGGTATCCGGCGGGAGCAGATGGTGAGTAGCGCTCGCACGGTGACGTTTCCCGGAGTGGTGAGCCCGGGCATGACTCTTTCCCCGCTGCGCCGAGGACATGGCGATCCGACTTTCCAGATCGATGACGACGGCGCTATCTGGCGCACCAGCCTGTTGCCCAGCGGGTCCGTCACGGCGCGCATCGGCCGCGCCGCCGCCAACGCAGTCGATTGCACGGCGTGGGGCAGCGGCGCCGAGGAGTTCCTCGACGCCCTTCCGGCGATGCTCGGCGCCCTGGACGATTCGTCGCAGTTCATACCGGCCAACCCCATCGTCGCCGCAGCGCACCAGCGGGTACCGCACCTGCGACTCGGCCGGACCGATCAGGTGTTGGAGGCTCTGATCCCGGCTGTCCTCGAGCAGCGGGTGCCGGGTGCGGACGCGTTCCGCGCCTGGCGCTTACTGGTCACCAAATTCGGAACGCAGGCACCGGGACCCGCGCCGTCGCGGATGCGGGTGCTGCCGTCGGCCGAGGTGTGGCGGCGCATCCCGTCGTGGGAATTTCACCGCGCCAACGTTGATCCCGGACGAGCCCGCACCATCGTCGGTTGCGCGCAACGTGCGTCGTCGCTGGAGCGGCTCGCGGCATGGCCGGCCGTGAAGGCGCGCGAGACGCTGATCTCGCTGCCCGGAGTCGGGATATGGACCGCGGCCGAGACGGCGCAACGTGCCTTCGGCGACGCCGACGCGCTGTCGGTCGGCGATTACCACATCTCCAAGATGATCGGCTGGACGTTGCTGGGACACCCGATCGACGACGACGAGATGGTCGAGCTTCTCGAACCGATGCGCCCACATCGACACCGGGTGGTCCGGTTGCTGGAGGCCAGTCGGCTGGCCTACGAGCCACGCCGGGGCGCGCGACTGCCGGTGCAGGACATCCGCGCGCTGTGATCTGGCCGGGATTACTTCCCACCGTCATCGGGTACCCGTCGCCTGACGGAGGGGACGACCTCAGGGAGGTAGCCATGACCCAATTCACTGTTCCGGGCTTGACCGAAAAGCAGGGAACCAAGATCGCTGACCTGCTGCAGAAGCAGTTGAGCACCTATAACGACCTCCATCTGACACTCAAGCATGTCCACTGGAATGTGGTCGGCCCCAACTTCATTGGGGTGCACGAGATGATCGACCCGCAAGTAGACTTGGTCCGCGGTTATGCCGACGAAGTGGCCGAGCGGATCGCGACTCTCGGTGGATCGCCGCAAGGCACCCCGGGATCGATTCTCAAAGACCGCACCTGGGACGACTACTCGGTCGGCCGCGACACCGTGCAGGCGCACCTGGCCGCACTCGACCTGGTCTACAACGGCGTCATCGAGGACACCCGCAGGGGGATCGACGAAACCGAGAAGCTGGATCCGGTGACCCAGGACATCCTGATCGACCACTCCGCCGAGCTGGAGAAGTTCCAGTGGTTCGTGCGTGCGCACTTGGAGAACGCCGGCGGCGGGTTAGCTCACGAGGGCACGTCGACCGAGAAGTCGGCGGCGAAGTCTGCCCGCAGCAAGGGCTGAGCGGAATAATCGGACCGCAGTCCGGTTATATCGGGTATCCAAAGCACAAGGAGGCTACAGATGCCCGCGATCACCGCAGACACATTGGCCTTGTCGCGGGTGACTCAGGTCCCAGTGGCAGGCGTATCCGATACCGAACGCCCGGTCCGCTCGATCACGACCGGGCCGCGCGGCCATGAGGGCGAAGGATTCCCGGTGGTCCGGGCCTTCGCCGGCGTGAGCAGCGCCGCGCTCGATCCGTTCGTCCACATGGACCAAATGGGCGAGGTGGAATACCAGCCCGGCGAACCCCGCGGCACGGACTGGCACCCGCACCGCGGCTTCGAGACGGTCACCTACATGATCGACGGTCGGTTCGCGCACCAGGATTCACACGGTGGCGGCGGGCTGATCGCCGACGGCGCCACCCAGTGGATGACGGCGGGCTCAGGCATCCTGCACATCGAAACGCCGCCGGCCGAACTCGTCGAGAGCGGTGGGAAGTTTCACGGCATCCAACTCTGGGTGAACCTGCCCAAGAAGGACAAGTTCGCCACGCCGCGCTACCAGGCCATCGAAGGCCCCGACGTCGCGCTGCTGTCCTCCGACGACGGCGGCGCACTGATCCGCATCATCGCAGGCCAGATCGACGGTCACAGCGGGCCCGGTGTCACGCACACTCCAATCACTATGGTGCACACCACAATTCAACCAGGGGCGCGGCTGAACATCCCGTGGGACCGGGACTACAACGCACTGGTCTACGTCCTCGCCGGACGTGGCTCCGTTGGCCCGATCGCGCATCCGCTGCAGCAAGGTCAGCTGGCGGTCCTGGGTCCCGGCGACCGGATCACGGTCAACGCCGCCGCCTCGCAGGAGTCGCGGGTGCCCGCTCTGGAGGTCCTGATCCTCGGCGGCAGGCCGATCCGCGAACCGGTGTTCCATTACGGCCCGTTCGTGATGAACACCAAGGCCGAGGTCGTCCAGGCCGTCGAAGATTTCCAGGCCGGCAAGTTCGGCAGCGTCCCGCCCAACGGGTTGATGCCGCACCGCGCGACGTAGCGAGCGCTGGCTAACAGGCGGTTCTCTCGACTCAGCGGGCAGCAGTGTGAGCTGTGGCACAATTCATGCTGTGGTGCAGCCCGCGAGCCGGGGGCCAGGTCGCCCCCCCGCAGCAAAGGCGGCTGAAACGCGTAAGCGCATTCTGCATGCTGCTCGCGAGGTGTTCAGCGAACGCGGCTATGACGCCGCCACCTTCCAGGCCATCGCGATCCGGGCCGACCTGACCCGGCCGGCGATCAATCACTACTTCGCAAACAAACGCGTCTTGTATTGGCAGGTGCTGGACGAGACCAACAGTGCTGTGGTCGCGGCGAGTGTGCAGCGGGCGCGAGGTGAGACAACGTTGACCCGCCAGGTGTCGGCGTTCATCGAAGGCGCGATCGATGCTGAAATCGAAAACCGCACGGCGGCGGCGTTCTTGATCACCGCAACGCTGGATTCGCAGCGCCACCCTGAGCTGAGCCGGCCCGGAACCGACTCGGTCAGCACCACCCGGGCTTTTCTGTTGTGGGCGATCAACGACGGAATCCGGCGGGGCGAGTTGGACGCCGACACCGACGCTTCGGCACTCACCGAGATGCTGCTCGCGGTGCTGTTGGGGGTGGGCTTCTATGCCGGTTTTATCGCAAGCCGCCACGAACTGGACCCCGTCACCGATCAACTGAAATTGTTGCTGGCCCGCAGCCTCACCAGGCGGCCCGATCAAGTGCAGTGATGTAGCGCACACAACCAATCATATAGATTGACTAAGTTATTAGGTAACATCGACTGCGTTATGACTGGTGCACACAACGCGAGCTCGATCCGTACCGACGGCGACAGCTGGGACATCACCGAAAGCGTGGGCGCCACCGCCTTGAGCGTGGCTGCGGCCCGCGCCGTCGAGACAGGCGCGGTTGATCCGCTGATCCGCGACCCGTTCGCCTACCTGCTGGTCTCCACGGCCGGGCAGCCATGGGCGCGGTTGGCCAGCTCGCTGGACTGGATCGGGGACGACGACCACGGGCGACGGGCCCACCGACTGGCCGTCGACTACCAGGCCGTGCGCACGCACTACTTCGACTCCTACTTCGCCGAGGCCGGCGCCGCCGGAATCCGGCAGGTGGTGATCCTGGCGGCGGGGTTGGACTCTCGGGCCTTCCGGCTGGACTGGCCTGCTGGTACCAGCGTCTACGAGATCGACCAGCCACAGGTGGTCCACTACAAAACGACCACACTTGAGTCGGCCGGCGCCACTCCGACCGCCGACCGGCGCACCGTTCAGGTCGACCTTCGGGACGACTGGGCGGCCGCGCTGACGGCCGCGGGTTTCGACCCCAGCCAACCGACCGCCTGGCTGGCCGAGGGCCTGCTGCCGTATCTACCGGCCGAAGCTCAGGACCGGTTATTCGAGATCCTGACGGGGTTGAGCGCCCCCGGTAGCCGGGTGGCGGTCGAAGCATTCAGCCTGGGCGCCGCCGACAACGAAGCCCGTCGCGTCGCGCGCGGGGCGCGCTTCGACCGGATGCGTCAACGTCTCGGCCTGGACATCAACGTCGAAACCCTGACCTACCAGGAGAGCGACCGGGCCGACGCCGCAGAGTGGCTCACCGAGCACGGTTGGCACGTGACCGTGGTCAGCAACGCCGATGAGATGGAACGGCTGGGCCGGCCGATTCCCGCGGACCTCGCTGACGAAGCCTTTACCACCAAGCTGTTGCGCGCCGAACTCGGTGCGACCGATTGATCACCAACCACATTCAGCAGAAGACAGGAGCGCGATGAGCACCTTGCGCAGCCACGACGACACTTGGGACATTGCCACCAGCGTCGGCACCACTGCCGTCATGGTGGCCGCAGCCCGCGCCGCCGAAACCAACAAGCCTGACCCGCTGATCCGGGACCCCTACGCGAGGGTGCTGGTCAGCGAAGCCGGTACCGGCGTGTGGGAGAAGATGCTCGACGACTCGCTGCTCTCCAAGGTGCAGGAGATCGACGCCGAGGCGGCGGCTATCTTCGAGCACATGCGCGGCTATCAGGCGGTGCGAACGCACTTCTTCGATGCCCATTTCGCCGGAGCGGTGGCAGCTGGTATCCGCCAGGTGGTGATCCTGGCGTCGGGGTTGGATTCACGGGCCTACCGGCTGGACTGGCCGGCCGGCACCACGGTGTACGAGATCGATCAGCCCAAGGTGTTGGAGTACAAGTCGGCGACGCTCGCGGCGCATGGTGCGACCCCGTCGGCCGACCGCCACGAGGTGGCGATCGACCTGCGTCAGGACTGGCCGGCTGCCCTGATCGCCGAGGGATTCGACCCGAAGGCGCCGACGGCATGGCTGGCCGAGGGGCTGCTGATGTATCTGCCCGCCGACGCTCAAGACCGGCTGTTCACGCAGATCACCGAATTGAGCGCACCGGGCAGTCGGGTGGCTGCCGAGACCGCGGCCAACCATGCCGACGAGCGTCGCCAGGAGATGCGGGACCGCCTGGACCGGGTGGCCGCCAAACTCGGCATCGAGCGGACCGTCGACATTCAGGACCTGATCTATCAGGACGACGACCGGGCCGACGTCGCCGCTTGGCTCAACAACCACGGCTGGCGGGCTACCGGCCAGAACTCCGGCGACGAGATGCGCCGGCTGGACCGCTGGGTCGAAGGCGTGCCGTCGGGTGACGACCGGGATGCGCTCTCGCAGTTCGTGACCGCCGAACGCGCATGACCAGCGGCGGACGGTGACCGTGCTCGCCGCCGCTGAAAAGCCATGATCGCGATCGGCCGCGATCGCTGAGGGTGTGCCTGTTGCCCAACCGGATGGTTGATTAGGATTGGGTTTTCGCCGGTCGATGAAGGGAATCCCCATGACCACCGAAGCCACCCACGCCACCGAAACCACCGCTTCAGCTGCACCCGCGGCCCCGGCTGTCAGCTCCGATGTGGCCAAGACGGTCGCACGGCTTCGCAAGACGTTCGCCACTGGTCGTACCCGCAATCTGGAGTGGCGCAAGGAGCAGTTGCGCGCACTCAAGCAATTGATGGTCGAGAACGAGACCAAGATCGCCGATGCACTGGAGAAGGATTTGGGGCGGTCGCCGTTCGAGGCCTGGCTCGCCGACGTCGCCAGCACCAGCGGCGAGTGCACGTACGCCGCGAAAAACGTGGGCAAGTGGGCCAAGCGCCGCCACCACCTGCTCGAGATGTCGCAGCTGCCCGGCCGCGGCTGGGTGGAGTACGAGCCATACGGCACCGTGCTGATCATCGGAGCCTGGAACTTCCCGTTCGCGCTGACGCTGGGTCCCGCTGTCGGCGCGATCGCCGCGGGTAACACTTTGGTGCTCAAGCCATCTGAGGTGGCGCCCGCGTCGTCGGCGGTAATGGCCGAGCTCGTGCCGCGCTACCTCGACACCGACGCGATCGCCGTCATCGAGGGCGATGGCGCCGTCAGCCAGGAGCTCATCGCGCAGGGCTTCGACCACCTGCTGTTCACGGGGGGCACCGAGATCGGGCGCAAGGTGTACGAGGGCGCCGCGTCGCATCTGACGCCGGTCACCTTGGAGCTCGGCGGCAAGAGCCCGGTCATCGTGTCGAAAGACGCCGACATCAAGGTCGCCGCGAAGCGGATCGCATGGACCAAGCTGATCAACTCCGGCCAGATCTGCATCGCGCCTGACTACGTGCTGGCTGAGGCACCGATCCGCGACCAGCTGATCGACGAGATCCAGAAGGCGGTCGCCGGGTTCGAGGCGCAGAACACCAGCGGCGGCAAGCGAATCGTCAACGAGCGGCACTTCAACCGGCTCACCGCCGCACTCGCCGCGACCGAAGGCGCCATTGCTATTGGCGGTGGCTCGGACGCGTCGACGCTGAACATCCAGCCGACCGTCGTCGTAGACCCCGCAACGGACGAGCCGTTGATGACCGACGAGATCTTTGGCCCGATTCTCCCGATCGTGACTGTTCAAAACCTCGACGAGGCAATCGCATTCGTCAATGCGCGGCCCAAGCCGCTGGCCGCCTACCTGTTCACCAAGGCCAAGGCCGTGCGTGAGCGAGTGATCAAGGAAGTGCCGGCCGGCGGCATGGTGGTCAACCATCTGCTGTTCCACTTCGCCACCCACAAGCTGCCCTTCGGCGGCGTCGGTCCGTCCGGCCTGGGTGCTTACCATGGCAAGTTCGGCTTCGAGGAGTTCAGCCACCGCAAATCGGTGCTGACCAAGCCGACCCGACCCGACCTCGCCAGCTTCATCTACCCGCCGTATACAGAGAAGGCGTGGAAGCTGGCGCGCCGGCTGTTCTAGCTTGCCGGCCCGTTTGAATCCGTTGGTCACTGAGGATCGAGAGATAGGAACGTAATGCCCGGAGTGCAGGATCGCGTTGTCGTCGTCACGGGAGCCGGCGGTGGCTTGGGCCGCGAATACGCGCTGACCCTCGCCAAGGAAGGCGCGAGCGTCGTGGTCAATGACCTTGGCGGGTCCCGCGACGGCACCGGCGCCGGACACAACATGGCCGACGAGGTCGTCAAGGAGATCAAGGACGCCGGCGGCCGTGCGGTTGCCAACTACGACAGCGTTGCCGAGACCGAGGGCGCCGAGAACATCATCAAGACCGCCCTGGATGAGTTCGGCAAGATCGACGGCATCGTGAGCAATGCGGGCATCCTGCGCGACGGCACGTTCCACAAGATGTCGTTCGAGAACTGGGATTCCGTTCTGAAGGTGCATCTTTACGGCGGCTACAACGTCGTCCGCGCCGCGTGGCCGCACTTCCGCGAGCAGAGCTACGGTCGCGTGCTCGTCGCCACGTCGACCAGCGGGCTGTTCGGCAACTTCGGTCAGGCCAACTACGGCGCAGCCAAGCTGGGCCTGGTTGGAATGATCAATACGTTGGCCCAGGAAGGCGCCAAGTACAACATCAAGGCCAACGCGCTGGCGCCGATCGCAGCCACCCGGATGACCGAGGACATCTTGCCGCCCGAGGTGCTGAAGAACCTGACGCCGGAGTTCGTCGCGCCGGTGGTGGCTTACCTGGTCACTGAAGAGGTGCCCGACTCCGGCTCGATCTTCATCGTCGGCGGCGGCAAGGTGCAGCGCGCCGCGCTGTTCCAGAACGAGGGCGTCACCTTCAAGACCCCGCCGTCGGTCGACGACATCGCCTCGCATTGGGGCGAGATCGACGACTTGTCCGCAGCTACGGCGGCCAACTTCTCGATCCGTTGATCGCGACGGCATGAAAGCCTGTGTTGTACAGGAGCTTTCAGGTCCAGATGGTCTTGTCTATACCGATGTTCAGGACGTCGCCGGAAACGACGACGTCCTGGTCATCGGTGTCCGGGCCGCAGGGGTCTGCTTTCCGGACCTGCTGCTGAGCAAGGGCGAATACCAACTCAAGTTGCCGCCGCCGTTCATCCCCGGCATGGAGGCGGCCGGCGTTGTCGATTGGGCGCCGGAGGACTCCGAATTCAAAGTAGGGGATCGGGTTTCGGCGTTCGGTGTGCTGGGCGGCTTCGCCGAGCAAGTACTTGCCCCGATGGCCAACGTGACCCGCAGCTCGGCCGAGCTCGACGACGCCGAAGCGGTGTCGCTGCTGGTGAACTACAACACCATGTACTTCGCGCTGGCCCGACGGGCCGCCATGCGGCGCGGCGACAGCGTGCTGGTGTTGGGTTCGGCGGGCGGTGTGGGCACCGCCGCCATCCAGGTGGCTCGGGCGATGGGTGCGAGCAAGGTCATCGCGCTGGTACACCGTACTAGCGCAACGGAATTCGTCGAGTCGCTGGGCGCCGACGTGGTGCTGCCGCTGACCGACGGCTGGGCGCAGGCGGTCCGCGACCATACCGAAGGCCGCGGCGTCGACATCGTGGTCGACCCGGTCGGCGGGCAGGCCTTCGACGACGCGGTCCGGGTGCTGGCCATTGACGGCAAGCTGCTGGTGATCGGCTTCGCCGCGGGTTCCATCCCGACGATCAAGGTCAACCGGCTGCTGCTGCGCAACGTCGGCGTGCTCGGCGTCGCCTGGGGCGAATACCTCCATCAGGTGCCCGGCTCGGCGGGACTGTTCGCCTCGGGTCTCAACCAGCTGGTGGCGGCCGGATTGAAACCTCCACCGCCGCAACGGTATCCACTGTCGGAAGGCCGTGATGCGCTGCAGTCCCTGGCCGACGGCGGGGTGTTCGGCAAGGTCGTACTGGAGCCCTAGCCGGCCTGGTAGCACATACGGAACGCGCCGCCCCGGCAGACCGGTGGCGGCGCGTTCGGTACCCCTCCTGACTAGAACAGACCCGAGAAGGCGTTGGTGATTTCGGTGACTGCGTTTTGCAGGACCTCGACCTCGAAGCCCCCCGCCAGCGTGAGCAACGCCGTGTCCGCTGCGAGTGGCAGGCCGAACGCGTCGGCCAGGTCGCCGGTTGCGATGTTCGCGGAGAACAGCGACAGGTCGTAGGCCGGCATGCTGGTCACCAGCGCGTTGATGATGTCGGTCGTCGGCAACAGCGTGGAGTAGGCCGCGGACGACGCCGTCGTGATCGCGTTGACGAAGTCGGTGAACGTCGCCGTCGGGTCGGCGGACAGCGCGGACAGGAACTCGGTGAAGTTGGCTCCCGTCGATGCCGAGTCCAGCGTCGACGTAACCGCTGGAGTGGGATCCGCGAGGTAGGCCTCGAAAGCCGTGATGCCGTCCTGAGTCTTGGTGGCCAGGTTGGTGAAGACGTCGGACAGGCTGACGTCGGGGAACAACCCGAATGGGGTGTTGACGTCGGCAGGCGAGTCCACATCCACGGAGTATCCGGTCGAGCCGTCTCCGTAGCCCAGGTTGATCAGGTAGGTCAGGTCCGGGCCCAGTAGTGCCTGCAGGGGAGCCGGCAGCAGCGCGACCAGTGGCGGAGTGATTTCAGCGCCCGCGGCGGTGTCAGTTCCACCCATCGTGGTGATCATGTAGTAATCGGTCATGCTGTCCGGGTTTGCACCGAGCCCGCCGTAGTCGTGCGAGCCCGGCAGCAGCGTCGCATTGTCGATGTCGGCAATCGACGGGCCGGTTCCGAGTCCGTCGGTACCGTTACCGCCGTTCAAGTACGTGCCGTGGATTTGCTCGATACCCAGGAACGCATTGAGGTCGGACAGGAAGTTGATCGGGTACTTCGGGAAGTCGGTGAAGCCGTCGTATTCCATCGAATACATGCTCGTCACGTAGTCGTCCGAAGGCGTTGCGCCGTCGAATGATACGCCGAGGCTCGGCAGGTTCAGCTCGAGCGAGTGCACATCGCCTGACGTCGTGGTGAAACCGTCGAAGCGTGACAGCAGTCCGCCGTTCGGGTTGCTTGGGTCTGCGAGCAACAAGAACTGGACGTCGTTCGGGCTTACGCCGTCGGCTTCCAGCTGTGTCATCGTCAAGCCGGCGAGCGTGGAGCTCTGCGAGTAACCGAGCACCGTCGACATATCACCGTTTGCCACGTTGGCCTCGATCTGGTTGGCCAGGATCGTGATCCCCTGACCGACCGAGGTGGCATCGGTCGGAAGGCCGAGTTCACCGCCGGACGGGTAGTTGAGCAGCAGGGTGTGGACGCCGGTCAGCGGGTATAGGCCTTCGGGCGTGAACAGCCCCTCGCCGAAGGGGTTGCCCGTGGTGGCTCCGTAGAAGGACGTGATGTCGCCGGGGTAGATGTGCTCCAGGTAGTGCAAGTCGGCAGACGCCACGTAATCGGGACCAGGGATGGGTAAGCCGCTACCGCCGATGACCAGTCCGATGTCCTCGCCGTCGGCGTGCGCAAAACCGGAGTTCATCATCGCGGCCAAGCTGAGAAAACCTGCTCCGGCGGTGGCGACCATTCCCAGACCCATGAGACGAAGCGTGCGACCTGACATTATGCGACCTTTCGGGCTGTGAGCTGGTGGTCGCCAGGGCACGAAGCGGCTCCAGCGGCGCGAGTATTCAACGTATGTTCTACTCCCTTTCCCGCGATTTGTCTGAGAAAAGCACAGGTTTCCGTTGGCGAAAATTAAGTTTCAGGTCCAGGATATTGGGAATCCCGCGCGCCTCAAAAATCCCAGCAGCCACCGGCTCTAGGGATGTGCTGCATTCTCGGAGTGTGATCACCGGCGCTATCACCCGCGCCGGTGATAGTGGGTACGCCTACGTTTCAAAACAGGGAACCAGCCCAGGCTCTGGTGTCGGTGTTGCGAGAGTGATTCAGCCCAGCAGTGCGTCGCGCAGCCGGGCCACGTCAGCGTCGGCGATGCCCGCGCTGCGGAAGTAGCCGTCGAGAGAGCCGAAGGTGTCGTCGATGGTCCGGCGCGCGGCGTCGAGGTATTCCGCCCGCACGCCGAGAACCTCCTCGGACAGCCGCGCCTCGGTGATCGACATCAACTCCGGTGTCATGTCGACGTCGGATCGCTCACGGATCGCGTCCAGGATCCGCTCCCGTAAATGCGGGACGGCCCGGTTGCTTTGCAGGAAGTCGGCCACGATCGCGTCGCGGTCGACACCGGCGGCCTCTAATACCAGGGCCACCGTGAAGCCGGTGCGGTCCTTGCCGGCGAAACAGTGTGCGAGCACATTGCGCCCGTCGGCCAGCAGGCTCACGACGCGGTGCAGTGCCTGCTGCGCTCCGGGGTAGGTGGGGAACCTGCTGTACTCGTCGACCATGTAGCGGGTGGCGGCCTCGCTGACCGGCTCGCCGTCGGGTTTGTCTTCCAGCAGTCGCTTGAACGCGTGCTCGTGGGGTGCTTCACCGTCCGGGTTGACCTCGTCGGGCGCGAGGTCCGGGATGGGCAAGAGATGAATGTCGACACCGTCCGGCACCAGGCCGGGGCCGTGTCGCAATACCTCACTGCGCGAGCGTAAATCGGCGACATCGGTGACGCCCAGACGGCGTAACTCGTCACGGCCTTCGTCGCCCAGCTCGCTCAGTTCGCCAGACCGGAAGAGCCGACCGGGTCGCAGTACGCCGGTGGTGTCGGCGACGTCGCGAAAGTTCCAGGCCCCCTGTAGATCTCGCACACCAGTTGCCACCTTAGGTGACCGCCGCAGCGAAAGCGCTTTTCTCCCGGCCGATCTCAGCGCGTGCGATGGACCGCATATGCACCTCATCCGGCCCGTCGAAGATGCGCATGGCGCGCTGCCAGGCGTACAGCCGGGCCAGCGCCGTGTCCTCGCTGACCCCTGCCGCCCCGTGCACCTGGATGGCGCGGTCGATGACGTCGCAGGCCATCTGCGGGGCCACCGCCTTGATCTGGGAGACCAGCAGATGGGCGGCCCGGTTGCCGTGCTGATCGATGGTCCAGGCCGCCTTCTCGCACAGCAGCCTGGCCTGGTCGATTTCGTTGCGGGACTTGGCAATTGCCTGTTGAACCATGCCCTGGTCGGCCAGTGGCCGGCCGAAGGCGATCCGGGTGTTCGCCCGGTTCACCATCAGGGCCAGCGCGCGTTCGGCTCCACCCAGCGCGCGCATGCAGTGGTGGATGCGGCCCGGGCCGAGCCGGGCCTGGGCGATCGCGAAGCCGGAGCCCTCTTCGCCGAGCAGGTTGGTGGTCGGCACCCGGACGTTGTCGTAGATGATTTCGCAGTGCCCGGGCTGGTCCTGGTAACCGAATACCGATGTCGAACGGACGACCGTCACGCCCGGGGTGTCGATCGGCACCAGGACCATCGACTGCTGCTGGTGGCTGGCCGCCTCGGGGTTGGTGCGGCCCATCACGATCAGGATCTTGCAGCGCGGATCCGCCGCGCCCGACGTCCACCACTTACGGCCGTTGATCACGTAGTCGGCACCGTCGCGCACGATCGAGGTCTCGATGTTGCGGGCGTCGCTGCTGGCGACCGCCGGCTCGGTCATGGAAAAGCCGCTGCGGATCTCGCCGTTGAGCAACGGCTCCAGCCACTGCTTGCGCTGCTCCTCAGTGGCGAACAGGTGCAGGGTCTCCATGTTGCCGGTGTCGGGCGCCGCGCAGTTGAGCGCCTCGGGGGCGATCTCCAGGCTCCAGCCGGTGATCTCGGCCAGTGGCGCGTATTCCAGGTTGGTCAGGCCCGACTCGGCCGGCAAGAAGAGGTTCCA
>DATAZN010000328.1:0-2738 GCA_036272035.1 Mycobacterium sp.
GCGTTCGGGTCGGCGAATTGCGGATTGAGCGAAGCCCGATACGGTGCAACGACATTCGCGATGTTATCGGCGGTCACATAGCGCCGCAGTTCGGCGATGTCGTCGCCGGCGTCATAGCCCGGCGACCAATCGGCCCACAGCGACTCCCAGAACCCGGGCGCCACCAACACGGCCTCCGCCATACCGACCTGCTGGATGAAGTAGACGTAGAACGATCGCTTGAGTTGGGCATGGCTGAACAATCCGGCGGCCAGAGCAGCGACCGGCGGAACGGCAAGCGCGACAAAGCATTCGAATGCATCAGGTTCGGCGGCGACGGCCCCGTACCCGGCCTGCGCGCCCCAGTCGTGGCCGACCAGGAGCGCGCGGTCGTCCGCGTCATAGCGACGACGCGTGTCGAGCAGGTGGCGAACGTAGGTGCCGACGCTGATCAGTTGGTCGGTCGGCGCGTCGTACCCGGGCAGCCACGGAGCCACCACCCGATAGCCGCGGCGCGCCAAATCGGGCCCGAGGTGACGCCAGGTGAACGGCGTATCCGGAAAGCCATGAGCGAGCACCGCCAGCGGCAACGACGCGTCCTCGATCGCTCCGAAGGTGAGCGGCTGCGGTGGAGTCACCCCGCGAGCGTATTACAGCCCGGGCCCCGAACGTAAAGGATCGATCATTTACATCTGGCCCGCCGTATGTAAATCTGGGTGGCATGGCAGGAATCGCGCTCATTCAACGCGATCTGGCGGACACCAGGGCCCGGCTCGAGGCGTGGTTCAGCCACCGATTCGGCGGCGAGGCGGCGGTGTCGGAGCTGAAAGCGGCGAACCGCGCGGCCGGGTGGTCGAGTGAGAGCCTGGTGTTCGCCGCCGACGTGGCGGGCCACTCCAGCGAGTACGTGCTGCGGATTCCTCCCACGGGCGGCGGCATCTACCCCGAGTACGACCTGGACGCGCAGACGCGTACTCAGGAATTCCTGCACCAGCACGGGATCGCGACGCCGTCACCGATCGTCTACGAGCCCGATGAGTCCTGGATCGGGTCCAGGTTCTTGGTGATGCCGCGCATCGTCGGGCACACCCCGTCGGACACCACGTATGCGACCCGGGGATGGCTGCATGATGCGGGGCCGCAGGTGCAGCGTCGCGCGCACGATTCGTTCCTGGAGACGCTTGCGGCGTTGCAGCGCGTTCCGGTCGACGAGGCGACCTGGCTCCACCGGCCAACCGGCACAGGCGTTTCCGCGGAGCTGGCGTGGTGGCAGGAATATGCGGCCTGGGCCACCGACAATCAGATTCCGGACGTGATGGCTGGGGCGTTCGACTGGCTGCGGCGCCACCGGCCAGAACAGACCGGTGATGCCGCGGTGTGCTGGAACGATGCCCGGCTGTCCAACGCCATCTTCGGCGACGACGGGCAGATCGTCGGCGTTCTGGACTGGGAGCAGGCCTGCGTGTGCCCGGCCGAAACGGATTTCGCGTGGTGGCTGGCCACCCGACGACAAATGTTGGAAGTCAACGGCATTGACGCCGATCCAGAGTTGCCCGGTTTCGACAGCCGCGAGCAGGTCATCCACCGCTTCGAGGAGATGATCGGTCGCCCGCTGGTCGCCCTCGAGTGGTACGAGATTTTCGCGATGACCCGGATGGGCTGCTGCATCATGCGCACCCAGGCTCTGCTGCGCAGCATCGGCCAAAGCGACCATTTCCTCACCCGGGCGCCGATCCTGCCGGCGTGGACCATCTCGACAGTGCGCGGCTAGACACCGCTAGCTACAACCACGACGGAACGATCCACTCGCCGTAAGGAGCCACCGCGAGTAGGTCGAGGATTCCGGACTCGTCGAAGGCGCCGCCGAATTCGCCGACTCCTTCGCTGAAATGCGCCCAGCCGTCGACGTGGGCGGGGATGACCAGCCGGGCGCCCAGTATTTCGGCGGCCGCCGCGGCCCGTTGACCCGTCATGGTCAGCGGACGGCCGCGCTCCTTCGCCGGAACCCTGGCCGCACCGGCGAAGATGATCGCCACGTCGACGGCGCCCACCCGGTCGGCGATCTCCTTGACCGCAGTGATCGAGGCGTTGTCGCCGCTGAGATACACCGTCGGCAAGCCCGGACCCGACAGCACGAAACCGGTGACCTCGCAGTTGACATGGCCACCGGCATCGCGCTGCCCGTCGGCAGGGCCGTGCACAGCCGGAACCGCTTGCACCGTAACCGCTGTGGTGCCGTCGACAGCCGGAATCTCGAAGTGTTCGTATGGCTTGAGGCCCACCGCCGGCGGGCCGAGCCGCTCTGCGCCGCCCGGATGCGTCAGCACCAGCGGCGCGGCGAGCGCCACCTGTCGGCCTTCGTTGTCGAAATTGTCCGGATGCTGGTCATGGCTGACCAGCACCACGTCGATGGATCCCAGCGCGGCGGCGGGTACCGCCGGGCCGGCGGTCTTGGTCAGGTAGTCGTGTTTACCGGGCTCGTCGAACGTCGGGTCCATCAGGATGCGCAGGCCACCCAGATCGACAACGGTGGTCGGGCCGCCCAGGACGCTGAATGCGACGTCGCGCCGTCGGGCGCTTACTCGGTTACTCACGACATGGACTGTAGATGCCCGAAGAGTCCACTATGGGGTCGTGGACCTTCATGACGTCATGCGCACCACGGCCGCAGTACGCGAATTCACCGACGACCCCCTGCCCGACGACGTGTTGGAGCGGATCCTCGACAACGCACGGTTCGCGCCCAGCGGCGGCAACCG
>DATAZN010000329.1:0-14496 GCA_036272035.1 Mycobacterium sp.
AGCGAGGTGCTGCTCGAGCTCGGCCCGTATCTGATCCATCGTCTGGGGAGATGCGAGGTCGGCGATGACCACACACCCGTCATCGTTCAGCACCCTCGCAATATCCGCAGGCGAGGATCCCGAACCGACTGTCCGTACAGCTATTGGCATATTGAGTACTATATAGGATGGTATGAGGATCTTTCAATGACCGTTAGTTGGTTAATACCCGGCTTTCATGACTAAGTGATGGAGGTGGAGCGCCAGATGCTCCCTTTTCGATTCGGCGTGTACTCCGCGGTGGCCCCAACCATGTCGGCTTGGCGGGATCAGGCCCGCACGGCCGAGGGTTTCGGTTACTCGACCCTGTACGTTTCTGACCACCTTGACGCCCAGTTCGGGCCTTTGGTGGCCACGACTGTGGCCGCCGAGGCGACCTCCACCCTGCACGTGGGGCCTTTCGTGTTGAACAACGACTTCCGCCACCCTGTGGTCTTGGCCAAGGAGATCGCGACGCTCGGCTTGGCGGCCGAAGGGCGGGTCGAGGTGGGTCTTGGAGCGGGCTCGCTCCGGAGCGATTACGACCAATCGGGGATCGCGTTCGATGAATTGGCCCTCCGGGTGGACCGACTGGCCGAGAGCCTGGCTGTCATGAAGAGGCTGTGGACCGAGGGGGAGGCCACCTCCACAGGGACGTATTACACGGTGCGCGGCGCCCACTGTGATCCTCGCCCGGCTTCGCCACCTCGCATCATGGTTGGGGGTGGGAGCAAGCGGCTGCTTACGCTCGCAGCCCGGGAGGCGGACACCGTCGGGATCAATACGAGCCTCAGCGTTGGGGACGACAGCGCTGGCACGACGGTCCAGGCCACGCTCGATCGCTACGACCGCTGCCTGACCTGGGTACGAGAAGCGGCGCCCGATCGATTTGGTTCGCTGGAGCTCCAGATTGTGGCCTTCGCCACCAGGATCGTCGCCAGCCGCCGCGCTGCCGCGCGCACCGCGACCATGCTCGGCCTTCCGGGTGAGGACGCGCTCGAGCTTCCGATCGTGCTGATGGGCAGCGTCGACGAATTATGTGAACAGCTCCTGAAGCGCCGCGAGAGGTGGGGCTTCACCAACATCGTGGTGCCGGCCGAGGCGATGGAGTCCTTCGCGCCTGTTGTCGCCCAGCTCGCGGGCACCTAGCGCCAGAGTCTGCGCCCGTCTTCTCGGAGAGTGCCGAGACTTGCTGCCTTCGTTAAAGACCGGATGTCTGTCTTTAGGTTGTAGTACCGTCAAAAAGTATGTAATCTAGGGCGTCGGTGCATCATCGGTATCTAGATACCGCCGCACTCAAACGCCGGCGTAACCACCCCGGATCGGGCTGCTTCCAGCAGGAGGAGCACATGTCGTTGATGGCCACACAGGCAGAAACGCCTTTCAGGTGCGTGAAAACGTGTGCCTGCGATCAGCGTTCTTCGGCGGCTACGGGACGCGTCCGATGATCGAGATGGCCATCGTCGGGCTCGGCTCGTGGGGTCTGTGCGTCTTGGAGCGAGCGGTGAACCGGGCTCGGCAAGTAGCGACGCCGGCGCGGGTGCACATCGTCGAGCCCGCTCAGCTCGGAGGCGGGGTCTATTCCACCGAGCAACCCGACTTCCTGGTGCTCAACAACGCCTGCGGCCAGCTCTCCCTCTACGCCGCCCCGGACCAAGACAACCCCCCGCCGTACGCCGTAGGCCTGCACCACTGGGCAATGGTCTGCGGCTACCGCTGGGTGGGTTACGAGTGCCGCATCGGTGCCGGGGGTGAGCGCATTCGGCCCACCGACTACCTACCCCGGCGGCTGATGGGCGAATACCTCGCCTGGTTCTACGAAACGCTGGTGGACTACGCGCCGCCGAACCTCGAGATCGTCCGGCACTACGCTGCGGCCGTCGACATCTCGCCGGCCCTTCAGGGGCGCGAGGCGGTGCTGCTCGACAACGGGACCACCCTCACCGTCGACCACGTCGTGCTGACCTCCGGGCACACCTGGAACCACGAGCCGGGGGCCGACGGGGGCGTGCGCTACCAGCGGGCCTATCCCATTGAGTCCCTCGACCAGAGCGCTCCGGCCGGATCCTCGCTGGCGGTGGCCGGCATGGGCCTGGTCGGCTTCGACGTCCTCACCGCCCTCACTCTCGGACGAGGCGGGACCTTCCAGGACCGGTGCGACCGGGCCGGCCGCTTGCGGTATGTGCCTTCAGGCCACGAGCCGACCATCACGCTCTACTCGCGCTCGGGCGCGCCGTACTGCGCCAAGTCGGCCACCGGCGTCGACCCCTACGGCCAGTACGAGCCGGTGGTGTGCACCCCAGAGGAGTTCGCGGCCCTCACCAATCCGGGCGGGTCGCCGGTGCGGCGGCACGTGGACTTCCGGGCCGAGCTTCTCCCGCTGATCTTCGCCGAGATGCAGGCGCGCTATTACATCCAGTCCGCCCTACTGGCCGGCGGGGACGTCGCGTCGACCGAGGTCCGCACCGTGCTGCGCCAAGGCTGGGTCAACGGCCATTACGAGAAGGCCGTCGACAGTCTCGAACCGCGGTACGGGCGCTTCGACCCGGCCAGTCACCTCTTCGCCGGGGCGGACCGCCAGTACATGTCGGCCGCCGACTACCAGGGCCAGGTCTACGACATGATCGAGGACGACCTCACCGAGGCCCTGCGACCCGGGGGGAGCCCAGTCAAGGCGGCCCAGGAGGTGCTGCGCATCCTCCGAGACCAGCTGCGTTCGGTCATCGAGTTCGGTGGTCTGTCCCTCGACTCCTACATCGAGTTCCAGTCCAACGTCCGGGGCCGGATCAACCGGCTGGAGGCGGGCGTGCCACCCATGCGCTCCCAGCAGCTACTGGGGCTGCTCGAGGCCGGAGTGGTGCGCATTCCGCTCGGACCGAATCCGGAGCTGACCGCCGGCCCCGCTGGCGTCCGCCTGAACTCCACAGCCCTCGACGAAGCGACATCCGTGACGGTCGGCGGGGTGGTGCGGGGCTACCTCGACATGCCCTCGCTGGCCCGCTCTGGCTCGCCCCTGCTCAACCGTCTTTACGGCAACGGAAGGCTGACCCAGCTCAGCTACGGGGACACGCCCGTGGGCAGCGTGGCCATCAACGAGGACTTCCACCCCTACGACACCGAGGGCCGCCTCCAGCCAAACCTTTCCGTGCTGGGCGTCCTGACCGAAGGGGTCCGCTACTTCACCCACTACCTGCCCTCGCCCCGCAGCCGCCTTCGAGCCGTCTACGACGCCCAGGCGTGCGTCGAGACAGTGATCGGCTGAGCACATGACGGATTCCAGGACCGGACGGGCCCGGCCATTGGTGGCGGTGGGTTACGGACCGCGCTGCGTTCCGGTGATGCAGCTGGCCGAGGCGGCCGCCGGCATCTGCGACCTGCTGTGGATGATCGACACGGCCGTGCCCGGGATGAGCGAGATGACCGATCTCCTGAACCGGTTCGGCCCCGTTGTCGACCTCGGAGGCATGAACGTCGAGCAGACGTTCAAGACCCTGGCCGACTGGGAGCCCGACGGCATGACCACCTACCTTGACGCCGACATGGTCGAACTTGCTTGGGTGGCTGAGGATTTGGGTCTGCCCTTCCACAGCCCGGCAACCGCCGCCGCCCTCACCGACAAGGCCCGCCAGCGCCAGGCCCTGGCCGACGCCGGCCTCGACATGCCGCCCTGCCACCTCGTCCGTCCCTACCAGTCCCCACGCGAGCTCTCGGGCGCGGTGGCCGAGGTCGGGTGGCCAGCCGTCCTCAAACCCCGCTCGGCCCAGGGCAGCCGCTACACCTTCCTGGCCCGCGACCGTGCCGAGCTCGACAATCTGCTCGTCGCCCTCGGCCCGGGCCGCCCCAGCATGATCCTCGAGGGTTACCTGCCCGACGATCCGGCCCGTGACGGCGACCCGTACGCCGGATACGTTTCGGTCGAAAGCCTGGTCGCTGACGGTGTCATCAGCCACCTGGCCCTGACAGGGCGCTTCCCGACTGCCGAAAACTTCCGCGAGACAGGGTTTTTCATCCCCGCCGCCCTCGACGCCGACAGCCGCTCGGCCGTCCTGGACCTGGCCACCCAGGCCATCCGCGCCCTCGGGGTACAGACCGGGTGCCTGCACACCGAGGTCAAGTTCACACCCGACGGGCCCCGCATCATCGAGGTCAACGGACGGGTAGGGGGCGGTGTGCCCGAGATGCTGGAGCGGGCCGCCGGAGTCAGCCTGCTCGACCTCACTCTGCAGGTGGCCCTGGGCGAGCCGATCTTCGTCGACGGGCCGGTGGCCACCGACCGCATCGGCTACCGGTTCTTCCTCCAGCCGCCGACCGTCTCCGCCACGGTGACGGCCATCGACGGCATCAACGACTTCAGCGACCACGCCGAGGTGGACACGGTCAGCCTCCACCAAGGCCCGGGCGCCACCCTCGACTGGCGGAATGGCTCGGGCAACCACATCGTGGCCGTGGTCGGCTCGACCGACGACGAACAGCAGTTGCAGGCGGCCTACCGGCTCCTCCACAAAGAGGTCACCGTGACCTACAGCAATGTGAGGCATTGAGCTATGGGCATTGACCTGGCCGGAGCGCGCGATGCGGGGGCGGCGACGCACGATGGATCGGCGCGGTGGACGTGCGCCCTGGTCAACAACATGCCCGACGCCGCGTTTTGCGCCACCGAGCGCCAGTTCGTGGGCCTGTTGGCTGCCGGGTCCGGCAATGAGACGGTTGCTATTACCCGGTACGCCATGGCCGGAGTCCCCCGGGGCGAGCGGATCCGGGCGCGTATCGCCGCCGAGTACCACCCCCTCGACGACATCTTCTCGAACCCCCCGGACCTGCTGGTGCTGACCGGCTCCAACCCGATCGAGTCCCGCATCGAGGACGAGTCCTACTGGTCCGATCTGCACGGCCTGCTGAAGTGGTCGAGCGAGAACGTCCAGGCCATGGTGCTGTCCTGCCTGTCGGCCCACGCCGCCCTTGCCGTCTTCGACGGCGTCGAGCGGACCACTATGCCGGTCAAGTGCACAGGTGTCTTCGCCCAGCATGCCGACCCGATCCACCCTCTGGTCGCCGGCCTCTACGGTTCCGTCGTCCTGCCCCACTCGCGGCTCAACGCGGTGCCCACAGAGGTCGCGGTCCGCGCTGGCTACTCGGTGGCCCTGCAGTCGGAGGAGGTGGGGTGGAGCGTGGTTACGAAAACGGTGGGCCAGGCCGAGGTCGTACTGGTTCAGGCCCATCCCGAGTACGACCCCTCGAGCCTCGTGCGCGAGTACGCCCGGGACGTGCGGCGCTACGCCGGCCACGAGCAGGACCAACTACCCTGCCTCCCCCTCGACTGCGTGACCGGCCCGGATTGGGATCGGCTCCGCCGGCTGCACGAGCGGATAGTGGGCGGAGAGCGGGACCCGGCCCTGGTGGCCGCCTTCCCCTTCGACGAGGTCTGTACCCGCGCCCCCTGGCCGTGGCGGGGCGCGGCCCAGCGCCTGTACGCAAACCTGTTGGGCACCATCCCGAAGAGGAGCGCCTGAACCGATGCACGACGAGACCATCGCCATCCACGGTGGCTACACACCCGACGGGACGCGGGCCGTGGCCGTGCCCATCTACCAGACAGTGGCCCACGACTTTATCGACGCCGCCCACGCCGGTGCCGTGCTCGACATGGAGACGCCCGGCTTCCACTACAACCGGCTCAACAACCCGACCTTGGACGTGCTCGAGCAGCGCATCTGCGCCCTCGAAGGGGGGACGGCGGCCCTGGTGGTGGCATCAGGCATGGCCGCTGTCAGTTACGCGATCCTCACGGTGGCAAGTGCCGGCTCGAACTTCGTGGTGGCCCCGCAGCTCTATGGGGCCACCTTCACCTACTTCGCCCACGTGCTGCCCACGCTGGGCATCGAGGCCCGCTTCGCCGTCGACGACCGTGCCGAGTCGATCGCCCCACTCATCGACGAGAACACCCGTGCCGTCTTCTGCGAGACCATCGGCAACCCGGCCGGCAACATCGTGGACCTCGAGGCCGTCGCTGCCGTGGCCCATGCGGCCGGCGTGCCCCTCATCGTCGACAACACGGTGGCCACGCCGCTCATGCTCAAGCCCCTCGAGCACGGAGCCGACGTGGTCGTGCACTCGCTGACCAAGTTCGTCGGCGGCCACGGCACCACCCTCGGCGGGGCCATCGTGGACGGCGGCCGGTTCCCGTGGGCCGACCATCCCGACCGCTTCCCGATGTTCAACCAGCCCGAGCCCGCCTTCCACGATGTCGTCTTCGCCCGCGACTTTCCCGAGCGACCGTTCGCCGTGCGGGCTCGCTCGACTCAGCTGCGCAACAGCGGCGCCACCCTCTCACCCTTCAACGCCTTCATGCTCATGCAAGGCCTAGAGACGATGGCCCTGCGGCTCGAGCGCCACGAGGCCAACGCCCGCGCGGTGGCCGACTACCTGGCCGCCGATCCCCGGGTGGGCTGGGTGAGCTTTGCCGGCTTCCCGGACCATCCCTACCACCACCTGGTCGAGCGCTACCTGCACGGGCGAGTGCCGTCCATCATCACCTTCGGGGTCACGGGGGGCTACGACGCGGGCCTGGCCTTCTTCGATGCGCTCCAGCTCGTCAAGCGGCTGCTCAATTTGGGCGACGCCAAGACCCTCGCCATCCATCCGGCCTCCACCACCCATCGCCAGCTGTCCGACGACGAACTGGTGAAGGCCGGCATCCGGCCGGAGACGATCCGCCTCTCCATCGGCATCGAGCACATCGACGACATCATCGACGACATCGACCAGGCTTTGGCCAAAGCCACGGTCGGCCATATCGACTGAGCCGCGCGTGCGACAACTGCGAGAAAGCGTGACGAACCACGGCGTGCTCGATGCGGTGCTGTGCCACGCCGATCGGGCCCCGGATCGGCCCGCTGTCAAGGACCTCGATCGCGCGTTGACCCGGGGCGAATTGAGCGCCGCAGCACGGAGAGTCGCCGCTGGGTTACGGCAGAAGGGCGTCGAGCGCGGGGATCGGGTTGCTCTGCTGATCGGCAATTCGGTGGACTTCGTTGTGGCGGCACTGGGATGTCTGTGGGCGGGGGCCACGTTTGTTCCGCTGTCGATCACCGATCCAGACCTTCGCCGCGCGCAGATCGTGGCGGACTGCCGGCCCGCACAGGTGATCACCGCAGGCTCGGACTACACCGCGCCATCGGGACTCCCCGCCGGCACAGCGTGGACCTCCCTTTCGGCATTGAGCGCCGCGGATGGTCCCACGCCACCACCAGTAGCCGGGCCGATCGCCTACATCATCTACACGTCGGGGACGACCGGTAAGCCCAAGGGAGTGCAGATTTCCCCGGAGGCCTTCTTCATCGCTGCCGAAGCGTGCGCCGACGCGATGGGGCTGACCGCGGATGACCGGTACCTGTGCGTTTCGCCCGTTCACTTTGACGGATCCTTTTCTGCCATCTTTCCTGCACTTGTGCGCGGCGTCCCCCTCGTCATCCCCGACCGGGAAGCCCTCCTCTTTCCACGCAGGTTCTTCTCGATCGTTGCGAGCGAAGGGATCACGGCGACCAGCTTCTCTCCCAGCTATCTCCGGTTGCTCCGGTCCGGCGGCCGTCTGGAACGGTTGGCTGACACCCCGCTGCGAGTGATGGCCCTGGGCGGCGAAGCGCCGTCCACAGCCGACATCAGGGCGGTGTGGGCCGCCAATTCGGGACTGCGGGTTGTGAACCGGTACGGCCCTACCGAGACGACGATCGCGGTCGCCCATCTGGAACTGACGCCCGAGTTGCTCAACGCGGGACAGGTACCGATCGGACATCCGCACCCCGGGAGCTCGTTCCACCTCGTTGACGAGCACGGAAGGCTGGTGGAGCGTCCTGGAGCGGTCGGCGAGTTGTACATCGGCGGAATGCAGCTGATGGCTGGATACCTGAACGACCCGGCGCGGAGCGCAGCTGTGCTGCGGACGGACGTCATCGAAGGAACCGCCCTCTACCGCACTGGTGACCTCGTCTTCCGCGACGACCGGGGCAACTACGTATATGTAGGGCGTTCGGACCGCGTCATCAAGCGACATGGCGTGCGGATGTCGCTGGTCGAGGTGACCGAGGCGCTCGGTGGTACCGACGGGGTCGCATCCGCGGCGTGCACGACCTTCGACCTGCACGGCGATCTGGGGGTTGTCGCATTCGTGGTGCCCGACGGCGAGCTCACCCCGCTCGCCGTTCGCCAGGCCGCCAGCAAGCGGCTGCCGGAGACGATGCTGCCCGATCGATTCGTCTTGGTGGCCGACCTGCCCTTGACGTCATCCAGCAAGGTCGACGAGCGACGGCTGCTGACGGAGGCCGGCTTGTCGGCGCCAGGAGCCTCAGCCGGTGCGCCATCGAATAGACCGGAAGTTGCTAACAGAGCTACTTTCGCTACCAATAGTATGTAACCGCGCTTAATCTAGTACTATCGGTTAAATGCAGACCACCATAGCTATCCCAACGCCGAACGGCCTTTACCCGGAGCTGGTCCGGCGTCAGCGTGCTGAATTGCAAGATGCCTACATGCAGGGTGCGCGACGGCTGCGATGGAGCGCAGACCGTCTCGCCGATGAACGCCAACGGCGTCTTCGGGAGCTGCTGGTGCATGCCGCCGAGCACTCGTCATTCTGGCGGGAACGTCTGGCCGGCCACGATCTGGCGAACTTCACCGAGGCCGACCTCCCCTCGCTGCCGATCCTGACCAGAGCCGAGATGATGGCGGAGTTCGACCGGGTGGTCACGGTCCCCGGGCTGACGCTCGCTCGGGTTCAGCAACACCTCGACGAGTCGGAGGGCGACCCCCGGTACCTGGACGGCGAGTACCAGGCAATCGTCACGTCTGGATACATAGGAACAGATGCCGTCCACGTCTACGGTTGGGACGCGTTCGTCACCTTCGTCATGCAGGGCTCGCGCTGGACCGGACGACGCGGCGAAGACCCGGAGGCGGTGCTGGCGCAGGCCTTCGCTACCAGCACTCGGCATGAGTCGGGGATATTTCACGCCTTCAGCACGTTCGAAAGCGGAGGCCCGGCATCGCACTGCTCCGGCGGCACCCAACCCCTGGACGAGATTGTCGACGGCCTCAACAACGCGCGTCCCGCGGTGCAGGCCCTCCAAGCGTGGCCCAGCCTCATGCGGGAGTTGGCGTTGGAGGCGATCGCAGGACGGCTGACCATCAAACCGACCTGGGTCAGCGTCGCGGGCGAGGTCTGCACCCAGGCCGTGCGAGACGCGATTCGATCCGCGTGGGGGATCGAGACTTCGGAGTTCTGGGGCTGCTCAGAGGGCACCTATGCCTTTCCATGCGGCGTTGGAAAGGGAATGCACGTCGCCGACGATCTGGTCATTCTCGAGCCGGCGGATGCGGATGGCAACGTCGTGCCATTTGGGCAACCTGCGGAACGGCTGCTGTTGACCAATCTGTTCAACCTGGCACAGCCACTGATCCGCTACGACCTCGCCGACGCGGTCACGATGAACGACGAGCCGTGTCCGTGCGGTTGTGCTCATCGCCGAATTACAGCGGTCAACGGCCGGATCAATGGATCCTTCGAGTACGAAAACGGTGCTGTAGTGCCCCGGGCGGCCATCGAGCAGACGGTCCTTGCCGCCCCCGGCGTCGCCAACTTCTACATCCACAAGACGCAAGGTGGCGTTGACCTGTCTGTGGTGACCGACGGTTCATGCGATCTACAGCTTCTGCGGAAGGAATTGATCGACGTGCTCCGCCGGCACGGCGGGCCGGAGTCGGATGTCAGTGTGCAACAGGTCGGTTCTCTAGACCGACTGTGGTCGGGAAAGTCGAAGCAGTTCGACACCGAGGCGATCTAGCGAGATGCCGCGGGGATAAACGCTGATGTGGCGCGCCCGAAGGTGTGTGAGTTCGGCGCGCCGATAACGCCGGTTTGTGAGTCCGCCCACCGCAAAGGGTGGTACAACCCTGCTGAGAAACAGGGGAAAGACATGCTGAAGCTGCGCGTGGTGGACAACGGCGATCATGCCGGCTTGATGTGGTTCCCGGACGATGGCCAGAAGATCGCGGGCTGTCGCGGGTTCGCTATCCAGCGCAACCTGACGCGCGGCGGCGTCGAGACCACGAGTTGGCTCGCCAACCACATCGGTTTCACCGAGAACGCGCCGCCGCCCCCGGCTGGGTTCGAGTGGCGTTGGCCGATCCAGCGGTATCTCTGGTGGGACTATGCCGTCACGACCGGCGACGTCGTCGTGTACCGCGTCGCCCCGGTCTGCGGAGCGGACGCGGCCGATCTGGCGGTGAACGAGGCCGCAGCGACGTCCTGGAGCGACGAGCAGCAGATCACCGGCCAGGATGGGCGCAGTATCTCGGCCTACTTCAATCGCGGGATCATCGCCGCGCAATGGGTGGCGCGGGACCTAGCCACCGAAGCCGCCGCTCAGGCCGCCAAAGGTTCGCCCCACGCCGAGCTGATGGCTGCGATCCAGGACCCGAGCAACAGCCTTCGCAAGGCGCTGGGCGGCCTGCTGCGCACACAGCTGGTCAAGCTGCTCAGCGACGCGGCGGCCGGGACCGGACACGTCTATGCCGCGCTCTACGAACTGAATGACCCCGAGGTGCTGACCCAGTTCAAGGCGCTGGGCGCGCGTCTCTTTCTGTTGCTCGGCAACGGCGCGTTCAAGCCGCCGACCAACGACGAGAACCATGACGTTCGCGCCGACCTTAAGGCCAACAGCCAGGTGCAGGTCTTCGACCGCATGGTCTCCAGCGGCCATTTCGCTCACAACAAGTTCATCGTGTTCTGCGATGCGAACGATGCGCCGCAGTCGGTCTGGACAGGCAGCACCAACACCACCGAGACCGGCCTCTGCACCCAGGCCAACAACGGCATCCTGATCAACGATGCGGCGGTGGCCAGCGCCTATCTCGACGCCTGGAATCGCCTGCACGCGGCGGGCAACACCTACCCTGCGCCACTGAAGAAGGCCAATTCGGTCGCTCGTAATTTCCAGGTGACGCGCGACGACGGAGGCGCCGACCAGGTGTCGGTCTGGTTCGCCGTCACCGATGCGGGCGAGGACATGGCCCAGGCCCGCGCCATCATCAACGGCGCCAAGCAAGGCCTGCTGTTCCTGTTCTTCAACCCCGGCATCTTCGAACAGGATCCGAGCGACTGGACGCTGCTGCAGTCGGTGCTCAACCGCCGTGCGCCGGCGCCCAATCCCAACCTCGACGCCAGCCTCTACATCCGCGGCGTGGTCAATCAGGAGGTTAAGGGCCTGACGGACGCTCCGCCGCCGGGCGGCGCGCCGGCGGCGCCGATGGACCCTAGCGCACCCACCCATCCGGTGACCCTGTTCGCCGGCGGCGCGACGCCGCCGATACAGCTCAGCAAGGACGTGTTGGTCCCGGCGAACGTCAAGAACAAGTACCACGACTGGGAGGCCGAGCTGAAAGGCGCGTCCAGCGTGATGATCCACAGCAAGGTGGTGATCGCCGACCCGTTCGGGGACCACCCGGTGGTGATGACCGGCTCGCACAACATGGGCATGAAGGCCAGCCGCGCGAACGACGACAACCTGATCATCATCGAGGGCAACAACGCGCTGGCCCAGGCCTATGCGCTGAACATCATCGCCATCTTCCAGGAGTACCGCTGGCGCCAGTACGTCAACGCGCACGCGGCCGATCCGACCGCCTGGCATGGCCTGGAGGACAACGACACCTGGCAGGACGGCCATTTGCAGGCCGATGCCGCCGAGCTGAAATTCTGGCTCGGCGACGCGCCCGCGCCCGCAACGTCCTAAGCCGTCAGAACGGCCAGAACCGTTGCAGCAAGGCGGAGATGTCGCCGCGGCCGCCGTAGTCGATCCGAGCTTCGGCGATCTGGCGCCACCTCGACTGCCAGCGGGTAGAGCACGCCCGAAGGGATTCGAACCCCTAGCCTTCTGTTGTATTCGCAGTGTCCGCGCGCGTCTGTCAGCATCCGTTACTGTATTGCGGCGCAACAGGATTCGTGTAAATTCAGTACACTCAAAATTGCCACCGTTCGCCGGTGTTCACGGGTGTTTGTATCAGGAAAGTGGAGAGTCATCAACGCTACGGCTGCCGGTGGCAAGCCGGCCGTTTCTGTCGGTTCCCGCAGGGCTTGCTGTGACAACGCTTCAAGCCCGAACCCGAACGCTCGCGATTACGTGTCACGGCTACGAGTGCAAACCCCGAAACTTCCCGCAATTCCGCCGGTTGGCCCCGACGGCAGCGCGAACCCCCGCCGGGGTATTTGCCGAACTAGCTAGGAGTTCAGCATGTCCCAGAATATCCCCGGCCTTCACGACATCCTCGCCTTAGCGCACTGGCCGGCGACGGAGCGGCTGATTGAGCTAATGAACAGGGTCAAGATTGCGGACCTGTCAGTGCCGGAAGTCCTTTCACTCGTCGCCATATTCGAGGCGGCCGATCAGCGGAAGGGTACCCGTAGCGCACCAGTGCTGCGTCTGACACCGCGTCACGGGCGGCCCGGCGCATGACGGGCGCTGTCGGATGCTGCTGCGACTATCGAGCCACGAGACGGCCAGCCACGCTCGCGGCACTGGTGATCGCGACGGCCATCGCGCTATCGCCGTCGGTGTTAGCCGATCCCACTGCCGACCCCGGCGACGTCCAGACCCTGACGCCCCGCCGTCGCTGACATCCACGCCGGCGCTTGACGAGCAATTCCTCGGCGACCTGACTAACGCCGGGATTCGGATTGCCGATGTCTCTGTCGCCATTGCAGGTGCCCATGACACCTGCGCGTTTATCGCGGCCCGGCACACCGCAACCGAGGCCATGCAGACAGGTCTGGCCAACAATCCGACAATGACTCGCGCCGACGAGACCGCAGGCGAATGCCCTTGCTGCGCTTCCGAAGTCGGCACATCCGGGCGTGCTGGCGGCGATGAACGAAATCTACAACGCCGAGGACGCCGACAAGGCGCGGGCGGCGATCACCGCGTTCGAACGAGACTACGGCGCGAAGTTCCCTAAGGCCGTCGCGAAGATCGTCGACGACGCCGACGTGCTGCTGGAGTTGTACCACTACCCGGCGGAGCATTGGATCCATCTGCGCACGACGAACCCCATCGAATCTACTTTCGCAACAGTGCGTTTGAGGGCAAGGTCACCAAGGGGCCGGGCTCGCGGGCGGCCGGGCTCGCGATGGCGTTCAAGCTGATCAAGGCCGCTGAGGCACGCTGGCGCGCTGTGAACGCGCCGCACCTGGTCGCCCTCGTTCGGGCCGGAGCTGTGTTCGAGAAGGGCAAACTCATAGAACGACCGGTCGATTCGTCAACTACGAAGGGGCCGCCTGACGCTCGCCCATCCACAAGGATTCGACAATATCTCGTGTGGCGTCGCGATGGGTTTTGCCCGCCGGTGCAGTCTGATCTGCATGGGCAGACTCAGCTATGGCTTCAACGTGTCGGTGGACGGGTACATCGCCGACGCACAAGGCGACATCGACTGGTCCGATCCGAGCGAAGAACTGCACCAGTACTGGAACGACTTCGAGCGGGAGACCGCCCTATCGTTCTACGGGCGGCGGCTCTACGAACTGATGTCCGCGTACTGGCCGACCGCCGACAAGACCCCGGACGCCACCTCTCTGATCGTCGACTTCGCGCACATCTGGCGCGACATGCCCAAGGTCGTGTTCTCGCGCACCCTGGAGTCCGTCGACTGGAACTCCCGCCTGGAACGCGGCGACCCGGTCGAGGTGGTAACGAAGCTGAAAGCCGAAACCGACGGCAGGCTGGAGGTGGCGGGCGCGACGCTGGCCGCACCGATCGTGCAGGCCGGACTGGTGGATGAGTACCGGATCGTGGTCACGCCCACCGCCGTGGGCGGCGGCACACCGTTCTTCCCGACACTGCCGTCATGGATCTCGCTGCGACTGTTGGAGAACCGCACCTTCCCGGGCGGCACGGTCCTGCTGCGCTACGAGGCGAAACACGACTGATCGGACATGCACAGCCAGGTGACGTGCGGATGCACCACGAGGCACACGACTCGAGCGGCACCCCGTTACTGCTGTTGCGCGGCGGCCTGTTCGACATCCACCAGCAGTTCGGCGAACTGCTATCCGGGAACTCGACGACCTGCCAAGGAGGCCGCCTGAGACTCGCTCATCCACAGGCCTTGACAATATCTCCAGACCCGGGGCCCGGATGTGCGCGCCGTGCTGGATAAATACGCAGGTGGCGATTAGTGGAGACTGACTGAAAGTATCCGGAAAGTGTCAGATTCGGGCGTGTCGCAGCCGTCGTACCGACGGCCGCCTCAGCTGCCAGCGGTTTCTGTGCGCCCGAAGAGATTCGAACTCCCAACCTTCTGATCCGTAGTCAGATGCTCTATCCGTTGAGCTACGGGCGCCTGTGTTCAATTGTCTCCGGTGGCGGAGGCGAGAGGATTTGAACCTCCGGTCCCCTGTAAGGGGGACAACTCATTAGCAGTGAGTCCCAT
>DATAZN010000330.1:0-22155 GCA_036272035.1 Mycobacterium sp.
TCAGGCCGATGCGGGCCACGCCCGCGTCCAGCGCTTCGTCGACACCGCCACCCAAACGGTGGTGAATATGTTCAGCTACAAACAAGACAACATCGACCAAAGCGTCGCCAGATTCGTCGAGGGGACCAGCGGGCCCCTGCACGGCATGCTCAGTTCCAACAACAACGTCGAGAACATCAAGGCGCTGTTCCGCCACACCGACGCGAACTCCGAGGCGGTGGTCAACGGCGCCGCACTGGAAAGCATTGACAGCGTTAGCGACAACGCGTCGGTGCTGGTATCGATACGCGTCACGGTGACAGACCTGGACGGGGTCAACAAGCCCTCCATGCCCTACCGGATGCGGGTCATCGTGCACGAAGACGAGAACGGGCGGATGACCGGTTACGACCTGAAGTATCCAGACGGGGGCAATTGATGCGATGGTTGATCGCCGCCGTCGTGAGCCTGCTGACCACCACCTTCGTCGGGTTGGCCGCGGCCGGCGGGTGGTTCTACTGGCAGAGGGTCGAAACCCGCGGTGAGCAGTCGGCCCGCGCGGCGCTTCCGCCGCTGGCCACCCAAGAGATTCCCGAAGTGTTCGCCTACGACTACCAGACGGTAGAGCGCAGCCTGGGCGCCGCATACCTGTTGCTGACGCCGGCCTATCGCCACGAGTTCGAGAAGAGCGCCAACGAGAAGATCATCCCCGAGGCACGCAAGCGGGAGGTCGTCGTGCAGGCAAGCGTAGTCGGCGTGGGAGTGATGGCGGCGCAACGCAATTCGGCATCATTGATGGTGTACATGAACCGCACGGTGACCGACAAAACCCGGCAACCGCTCTATGACGGCAGCCGGTTGCGGGTCGATTACCAGCGGATCGGCGGCAAATGGCTGATCAACTACATCACGCCGATCTAGCCGTCCAATCGCGTCAGCGGCACTGACCGATCTCGTTGCAGTCCAACGGGTAACGGTCGACCGGGCTGGCCAGCGGTCCCTGGAAGGCAAGCGTGAACGGTGTCTTGGTCATCGCGGGCTGAAGGCCACAGATGTCGCCGTGAATATTGGTGTGCGTGCCGGTGAGCGAGACATCGTCGAACGCATAGGTATCCGTCGACGCCGCGGTAGTGCCGTCCGGGCACGAAACGCCGTTGGCCTTGTCTACTTGGAAGGTCCACAGATCACTGGCAAGTCGGGCTCGGCCAACGAAGTTCGCCATCTTCTCCGAGCGGTTGATCACCCGGGCCGTGGTGCTGCTGACGTTTAATGCGCAGAGGTCGGCGGCGACGACCGGATCGGTGAAGTCAGGGATGGCTCGCTGGCGGGATGGCGCATCGCACAGAGCCGCGATCTTCCACGTCGTCGTGGGCACGCCTGCTTCGGTGAAGGTGTACATGCCATCTGGTGGCGGGCCGAGCGCTTTGGCGGGGGTCGATGTTCCCACGGCGACAAGTGTCATGACGGCGGCGGCGGTCAGGCCGCGGGGCGTGATCACCTTCATGCTCCCTTCCGGCTTGGGGGTACTTCCCGCTTGCGGGGGAGTGCATCGAGTATCGCAGTGCGGCAGCGGTCGTACTAAGGATTCAGTTGTTTGACGGATGACCAGCTGCGAGCGCATCGAGGAAGGATTGGGCCCACCGGTCGACGTCGTGCACCAGTACCTGACGCCGCAATGCGCGCATCCGACGCCGCCCCTCGTCGTCAGTTTGGTTGAGCGCCGCCTCGATCGCGTCTTTGACGCCCTCGGTGTCGTGCGGGTTGACCAGGTAAGCCTGCCGCAGTTCGGCTGCGGCTCCGGCGAATTCGCTGAGCACCAGTGCACCGCCGAGGTCACTGCGGCACGCCACGTACTCCTTGGCCACCAGATTCATCCCGTCCCGCAACGGGGTGACCAGCATGACATCACTGGCCACGAAGTACGCGATGAGCTCGTCGCGGGGAACCGGTCGATGCAGGTAATGCACTGCCGGGTGGCCGACTTCGGCGTATTCGCCGTTGATGTGACCCACCTGGCGCTCGATGTCCTCGCGCAGCTTCTGATAGCTGTTCACCCGTTCACGGCTGGGCGTGGCGAGCTGGAGCAGAACGGCATCATCGCCTTTGACGCGGCCCTCGGCGAGTAACTCGGCAAATGCCTTGAGCCGCACATCGATGCCCTTGGTGTAGTCCAATCGGTCGACGCCGAGCAGGACCTTGCGCGGATTGCCGATCTCGGCCCGAATCTCTCTGGCCCGCCGGCGGATACTGCGGTCACGGGCCTTCTGGTCGAGTTCGGTCGAGTCGATGGAGATCGGGAAGGCACCCACGCGCACGGTCCGGCCGTCGACGTCCACCTCGCCGAGGCGCGACCGCACCCCGACCGAACCGCGGGACGTGTTCGCGCCGATCAGGCGCCGCGACAGAATCAGGAAGTTCTGCGCACCACCGGCCAGCTGAAACCCCACCAAGTCCGCGCCCAGCAGGCCTTCCACGATTTCGGTACGCCAGGGCATCTGCATGAACAGTTCGACGGGCGGGAACGGGATGTGCAAAAAGAACCCGATCGTCAGATCGGGCCGGAGTTCGCGCAGCATTTTGGGGACGAGTTGGAGCTGATAATCCTGCACCCAGACGGTGGCCCCGCTCTCCGCGGCGCGTGACGCGGCCTCGGCGAACCTCCGGTTGACGTCGACGTACCGGTCCCACCACTCCCGGTGGTAGCTCGGTTTGACGATGACATCGTGATACAGCGGCCACAGTGTGGCGTTAGAGAACCCCTCGTAATACTCTTCGACGTCGTCGGCCGACAGCCGCACTGGGTGCAGCCGAAGGTCCTCCTCGACGATGGGTTCGTCTTCGACGTCCACGTCGTCCTCGACGACTCCTGGCCACCCGATCCAGGCGCCGCGACGGCGCCGCAGCAGTGGCTCCAGGGCCGTGACCAACCCGCCCGGGCTGCGCTTCCAACTAGTGCTGCCGTCGGGCAATCGCTCCATGTCAATCGGCAGCCGGTTGGCGACCACCACGAAGTCGGACACGCCGGAGACAAGGTCCTTCGACTTCTTGCCTCCCGCGCCGGGCACTTACACCTCGATTTTCGCGGGCCCAATACCGAGCATCGCCAGGAAGACGCGGCACTCGTCCGCGTCGGTCGCGTAGGCCGCTACTACGCGCCTGGCCTGGCTGGCGGTGTCGTCAGCCAATGGGGCCACGTCGTCGATTTCATGGGTGTCAGATTTAGCGGGCATGACATAACTGTATGCGAAGTGCGTAATCAGCCGCAGAGCGCGCTGTCACCCGCCGATCAGAGCGTTACGGGCTGGCCGTAATGTGTAACCACCCGACCTACCGCGAATGAGGTGGCCAATGGCAGTCCCCAACGAGTTGGTGGCCTACGAAACTCTCGACGAGGGCCGGATCGCGCGTATCTGGCTCGACCGGCCAGAGGCACATAATGCGCAGAGCCGCGGTTTGCTCGTGCAACTCGACGAGGCGTTCCTTCGCGCCGAGGCCGACGACGCAGTCCGGGTGGTGATCTTGGCGGCCCGCGGCAAGAACTTCTCCGCCGGCCACGACCTGGGTTCGGAGTTGGCTCTCGCGGAGCGGGCCCCGGGGCCAGATCAGCTGCCCAGTTTCCGGATCAACGGCTCCAACCGTGATGCCGTCGCGGAGAAGACCTATCTGCAGGAGTGGCACTACTTCTTTCAGAACACCTGCCGCTGGCGGGATCTGCGCAAGATCACCATCGCCCAGGTGCAGGGCAACGCGATCTCCGCGGGCTTGATGCTGATCTGGGCCTGCGACTTGATCGTGGCGGCCGACAATGCGAAGTTCAGCGACGTCGTCGGCGTCCGGATGGGTATGCCCGGCGTCGAGTACTACGCTCACCCTTGGGAATTCGGCCCGCGTAAGGCCAAAGAGCTTCTGCTGACCGGCGATTCACTGGACGCCGACGAGGCCTATCGGCTCGGCATGGTGTCCAAGGTCTTTCCGGCCGACGAGCTGGCAGACAAGACGCTGGAGTTCGCCCGGCGCATCGCCGAGCGGCCCACCATGGCGGCGCTGCTGATCAAGGATTCGGTGAACGCCGCGTCGGATGCGATGGGCTTCACCGAGGCGCTGCGCCACGCGTTTCACATCCACGAGCTGGGTCACGCGCATTGGGCCGCGCATAACGAGAACCGGTACCCGATCGGACTGCCGCCCGACGTCGAGGACTGGCGCAGCCCCAAGGCGACGAAGATCGCCCGCAAGGACACTCCGTAGTCGTCGCACCAACCTCGAACGGGATAGCCAATTCGCTCAGAGAGAGGTGGGCAGATGGTGCATCCCCTCCTCCCCGAGCCCGGTGTGGCGGGTGTGGTTCTATGACTAGAACCTGTTTCAGTTTCGGCGTAAGGAGCTGGCATGCGGCTTTCGTTCGAAGACCGGACTTACCTGGTCACCGGCGGTGGCAGTGGAATCGGCAAGGGGGTGGCCGCTGGCCTGGTGGCTGCCGGGGCCTCGGTCATGATCGTCGGCCGCAACCCCGACCGGCTAGCGGCAGCGGTGCAGGAGATCGAATCAAGCGCGGCCGGTAGTGGCTCGATTCGTTACGAGCCCGCTGACATCACCAAAGAGGAGGAGGCCACCCGCGCGGTGGATGCGGTGACGGCCTGGCACGGCACGCTGCACGGCGTGGTGCATTGCGCGGGCGGCTCGGAGACCATCGGACCGATCACGCAGATCGACTCGCAGCTGTGGCGTCGGGCTGTCGACCTCAACGTCAACGGAACCATGTACGTGCTCAAGCACTCCGCGCGCGAGATGGTGCGCGGTGGCGGCGGATCGTTCGTCGGCATCTCGTCGATCGCGGCCAGCAATACCCATCGCTGGTTCGGCGCTTACGGGGTGAGCAAGTCGGCGCTCGACCACATGATGCAGTTGGCCGCTGACGAACTCGGAGCGTCGTGGGTGCGGGTCAACAGCATCCGCCCGGGCTTGATCCGTACGGAACTGGTCGCGCCCGTCCTGGAATCGCCGGAGTTGAGCGAGGATTACCGGCTCTGCACCCCACTGCCGCGGCCCGGCGAGGTCGAGGATGTCGCCAACCTCGCGATGTTTCTGCTCAGCGATGCCGCCAGCTACGTGACAGGGCAGGTCATCAACGTCGACGGTGGACTGATGTTGCGTCGCGGCCCGGACTTCAGCGCGATGCTGGAACCGATGTTTGGTGCCGACGGCCTGCGTGGGGTCGTCTGAGTCTGTCAAACCTGTCCACTGACCGGGATGGCGTCGCGCCGGCTGGCCAAATCCGGTCCACCATCGAAGCATCGGAATATCGTTGCGCGTGCGGCAAGACAGGAAGACATCATGGCCCGACGGGTAATCGACCACATCGGCGACATCGCCGAGCAGCTGCGGGAACAGGGCGCTGAGGCCGAACGCCTCGGCCGGATGCCCGACGACACCGCCAAGCTGCTCAAGGCGGCCGGACCGATCAAGCTGCTGCAGCCCAAGCAGTACGGCGGATACGAGGCTCACCCAAGGGAATTCGCCGAGACCGTGATGGCCGTGGCCGCCCTCGACGGTGCGGCGGGATGGATCTGCGGCGTGGTGGGCGTGCACCCGTGGCAGCTGGCGTTCGCCGACCCGAAAGTCCGCGAGGAAGTGTGGGGCGCCGACGACAACACCTGGATGGCCTCGCCCTACGCGCCGACAGGTATCGCCGTCCCGGTCGACGGCGGCTACGCGTTCAACGGCCGCTGGCAGTTCAGCTCCGGGACCGATCACTGCGACTGGATTTTCCTCGGCGCGTTGCTGGGCAACCCCGACGGCAGTATCGCAGGCCCGCCGACCATGTTGCACATGATCCTGCCCCGCAGCGACTACCAGATCGTCGAGGGCTCCTGGAATGTGATGGGGCTGAAGGGGACTGGCTCCAAGGACATCATCGTCAAGGACGCGTTCGTGCCATCCTACCGGGTGATGAACGGTGATCAGGTGATCGACGGGACCGCGCAGAAGGAAGCCGGTGTCACCGAATCGCTGTACAAGATGCCGTGGTCGAATATGTTCCCGCTCGGCATCAGCTCTGCTGTGATCGGTATCTCCGAGGGGGCATTGGCCGCGCACCTCGATTATCAGCGCGGGCGGGTCGGAGCCCAGGGCACCGCGATCAAGGATGACCCATATGTGTTGTTCGCGATCAGTGAAGCGGCCGCCGATATCAACGCCGCCCGTCAAGAGCTGCTGGCCAACGTCGACAAGATGTGGGACATCGTGGAGTCCGGGCGGGAAGTCTCGTTCGAGGACCGGGCGGTGGGCCGACGTACCCAGATCCGGGCCGCGTGGCGCGCGGTGATGGCGGTGGATCAGATCTTCGCCCGCTCCGGCGGAAACGCGGCGCGGATGGATAAACCCTTGCAACGGTTTTGGCGTGACGCACACGTCGGGCTGAACCATGCGATCCACGTGCCCAGCACCGTCTACCACGCCGCCGCGCTGAGTTCGATGGGCATCGAGCCCGCCGATCCGCTGCGGGCGATGATCTGATGTCGGACATCAAAAGCCTGGGCTACATCAAGATTCAAACCAGCGACATCGACCGCTGGCGCAGCTTCGCCTTCGACGTCCTCGGTTTCGCGCAAGGCAGCGGACCCGATCGCGAGGCGCTCTACTTGCGGATGGACGAGCGCGCAGCCCGCATCATCGTCGTCCCGGGCGACGCCGACCAGGTGGTGCACATCGGGTGGGAGGTACGCGATGGGCTGGCGCTGCAACGAGTTCGGGACGCGCTCGAACGCGCCGGGGTCGCGGTCAAACCGCTCTCGGTCGAAGAGGCCGATGACCGCAGGGTCGAGGACGTCTTCGCCTTCACTGATCCGACCGGCACGACGACCGAGGCGTTCTTCGGGCCCGCGCTCGACCACAGTCCGGTCGTGACGCCGTTCGGCGCCACCTTCGTCACCGGCGCGCAGGGCCTGGGCCACGTCGTGCTGCCGACGATGGACCCGGCCGGCGCGTTCGCGTTCTACAGCGAGACGCTGGGCTTCCTTCCCCGCGGCGCCATGCGGCTACCCGCACCGCCGGAGTTCGGCCCGCTACGGATCCGGTTCTTCGGAGTCAACGAACGTCATCACAGCATGGCGTTGTGTCCCGCGCCGCACGGCGGGGCGCCCGGTCTGGTGCACATCATGGTCGAGGTCGACTCTCTGGACGCGGTCGGCCGCGCATTGGATCGTGTTGCCAAAGCCGGATTTTCCCTGTCGTCGTCGTTGGGCCGGCACACCAATGACAAGATGATCTCGTTCTATGTTCGGGCGCCCGGCGGCTGGGACATCGAGTTCGGCACCGACGGCATGAAAGTCGACGAAACGTACTACACCGCTGAGGAAATCACCTCCGACAGTTACTGGGGTCACGACTGGTCGGGCGCCGAGCCGTTGGCCGCGATGTGACCGTCACGCCCACTCACGCGGGCGACATCGCCAACTGGGACGTCGAAGCCGATGTGGTGATCGCCGGATACGGCATCGCGGGTGTGTCCGCGGCTATCGAGGCCGCGCGGGCCGGTGCCGACGTGGTGGTACTGGAGCGCACCGGCGGGTGGGGTGGCGCTGCGGCGCTGGCCGGCGGATTCGTCTATCTCGGCGGCGGCACCTCGATCCAAAAAGCCTGCGGCTTCGAGGATTCCGTCGACAACATGCAGGCCTTTCTGTGCGCGGCGATGGGGCCGGGCGCCGACGTGGACCGGATCGCCGATTACTGCGCGGGCAGCCTCGAGCACTTCGACTGGCTGGTGGATTGCGGTGTGCCGTTCAAGCCCAGCTTCTGGGGTGAGCCGGGTTGGGAACCACCCGATGACGACGGGTTGATGTACACCGGCGGCGAGAATGCCTTCCCCTACAACCAGATCGCCACACCCGCACCGCGCGGACATGTGCCGCAGATGCAGGACAAGCGGACCGGCGAAAAGGGCGGCGGCTACATGCTGATGAAGCCGCTGGTCGACACCGCCACCGCGTTCGGTGCGCACAGCATCGTCGATACCCGGGTGCAGCGACTGGTGGTCGAGAGCGACGGTCGGGTGGCCGGCGTCATCGCCCGGCAGTACGGCAACGAGCTGGCGGTGCGGGCGCGGCGCGGAATGGTACTGGCCACAGGCAGTTTCGCGTACAACGAGTCGATGGTGGCGCGCTATGCGCCGCGGATCGCCGGCCGCCCCGCGGCCTCGGTCGAAGAGCATGACGGGGTGGCGATCCGGATGGCGCAGGCGCTTGGCGCCGATCTGGCCCACATGGACGCCACCGAAGTGGCGTTTCTCGTCGACCCGCAGTTGATAGTCCGCGGCATCCTGGTCAACGGCCGCGGGCAACGCTACGTCGCCGAGGACACCTACCCGGGTCGCATCGGCCAGCTCACCCTCTACCAGCAAGACGACACGGCGTTCCTGGTGCTCGACGCCGAGGCGCATGAGCAGGCGATGGCGTCCCAGTCGGCGACGCCTTTTCTGCTGCGGCCGCCGACCTGGGTCTGCGAGAGCGTGGCCGACCTGGAAGCCGAGATGGGTCTGCCGACCGGCTCGTTGCAAACCACCGTCGCGGCCTACAACGACGGCGCTGCGCGCGGTGAGGATCCGCTACTGCACAAGAAGCCGCAATGGCTGCGCCCGATCGGCAACCCGGTGGGCGCCATCGACCTGCGCGGCAACACCGGCGGGTTCACTCTTGGTGGCCTGCATACGTCATTGTCCGCCGAGGTGCTCAATGTCAGCGGCGAGCCGATCCCCGGTCTGTTCGCAGCCGGGCGGGCCACCGCAGGCCTCGCCGCCTGGGGATATGCCAGCGGCATCTCGTTGGGTGACGGCAGTTTCTACGGCCGTCGCGCCGGACGGGCCGCCGCGAACTCGTAATCGCACATCAGGTCAGGGGCACGCCGCTTGCGTGCCCCTTTTCCGCGTCTTGTGATGGGCACCACACTATGCTATGAATAGGCATATACCTATTAGGAATATCGGGGATGTCGGGAGGAACAATGACGAGCCAGGCCGATGCCTGTACTCCGAGCGCCGTCATCGATCGCATTTCGCTGGTCCTGGACGCTTTCGACGGACCTGGTCGGCTCTCGCTGGCTCAGGTCGTACGCCGCACTGGCCTGCCACGCTCCTCGGCGCACCGGATGCTCGAACGGCTGGTGCAATTGCGCTGGCTCCGCCGCCACGGACGCGACTACGAGTTGGGCATGCGACTGGTCGAGTTGGGATCTCTCGCGGTGCATCAGGACCGGCTACACAGTGCCGCGCAGCCATTCCTGCACGAGCTGCACCGGGCCACCGGTTTGGTGGTACACCTCGCCGTCCTCGACAGGTCGGATGTGGTCTACCTGGAGAAGATCGCCGGCGGGCTCGGCGCCGCGATTCCCACCCGCGTCGGTGGCCGTCAGCCCGCGCACTGCACCGCGGTCGGTAAGGCGCTGCTGGCGTTCTCCGATCCGGACAAGCTCGACTTCGACGTCGACCTGCTGACCCGCAAGACCCGGTACTCGATCTCCACCCGTCGTCAGCTGACCGAAGAACTGGCCGCGATACGGGCCCGCGGCGTCGCCTATGAGCGAGCCGAATCAGTCGCCGGATTCGGTTGCGTCGCAGCGCCGATCGGCGACCCTGGTGACCCGATCGCCGCCGTCTCGGTGTGTGGCCCACTGGACCGGATGGCCTTCGACCACCGGCTGGCCGGGCCGGTGCGCACCACCGCCCTGAGCATTTGGCGCAACTACGACGACGGCGGCGCGGTCCGCGTGCAGCCGATCCTGCAACAGCCGCGCCCCCTGCACTCCGCACCGGTCCGGACCTTGCAGTACGCGTGAGCCTCGACGCCGAGTTCGCCAAGCTGCTACCGGCGCTCAACTCTTACTTCCCGCGTGTCGAGACGATGACCGGGCAGCAATTGCGCACCGTGATCCGCGAGCGTGCCGTGCCGCCGCCGCGTCCCGCGCCGGTCCGTGCGGTTGCGGACCGCACCGTGCCCTCCTCGGCGGGCGACATCGCGGTGCGGATCTATTGGCCGACCGTATCTTCTGCGACGTCCGGCCCCATGCCCGTCGTCGTTTTCGCGCATGGCGGCGGGTTTGTGTTTTGCGATCTGGATTCCCACGACGAACTGTGCCGCGCGATGACGAACGGTATCGGCGCGGTCGTGATCTCTGTCGACTACCGGCTGGCGCCCGAATCACCATGGCCGGCAGCAGCCGAGGATGTCTATGCCGTCGCGGACTGGGCGACGCAACAGGCCGCCGCGCTCGGCGCCGATCCGGGCCACCTGCTGGTTGCCGGTGACAGCGCCGGCGGCAACTTGGCCGCGGTGACCGCTCTGATGGCCCGGGACCGCACCTGGCCCGCGATTGCGGGCCAGGTGCTGATATATCCGGTGATCGCCGCGGACTTCGGCACGCCGTCCTACCAACGTTTCGGTGTGGGCTACTACAACACCGCAACAGCGATGGCCTGGTACTGGGATCAGTACGTTCCGGCGCTCGCGGACCGCAGTCATCCCTACGCCTCGCCGCTGCGGGCCCGGCTGACCGGCCTGCCGCCCGCGGTGATGATCACCGCCGGGTGTGACCCGCTGTGCTCGGAGGGCGGCGATTACGCGAAAGCACTTGTCGCCGCCGGGGCTCCGACGATTCACCGCGACTACGAGGGCGCGATCCACGGCTTCATCACGATGGCGAGCCTGGGCATCTGCTCGCGGGCGCGAGAACAGGCTTGGGCCGACGTTTCCGTGCTGCTGTCCCGCTCATCGGAATGAGGGGTTGCCGCCGCTCGGATCGCCGAGGACGCTAGATCTTGCTACACACCAACGGAGGACACGATGGCTACCTGGGACACGATCGATCGATACGTTGTCATCTCGACGGACACCCACGCCGGGGCTGACATCGGCGACTACAAGCCGTATCTGCCCGCGCGGTTGCACGACGAGTTCGACGCATGGGCCAAGACCTACATCAGCCCGTTCGACGACCTGATCATCGCGACCGCGAACCGGAACTGGGACAGCGACCTCCGGATTGCCGATATGGACGCCGACGGGGTGACCGCCGAGGTGCTGCTGCCCAACACCGTCCCGCCGTTCTTTCCGACCACCCCCAACATCACCATCAGCCTGCCCCGCACCCGCGACGAGTTCGAGAAGCGCTGGGCAGGAGTGCAGGCCCACAATCGGTGGCAAATCGACTTCTGTTCGCTCGCCCCGGCCCGTCGCCGCGGTCTGATTCAGATCTTCCCCAACGACATCGACCTGGCGCTGGACGAAATCCGTTGGGGCGCTGAACATGACTGCTTCGGCGGAGTGCTGGTGCCGCCGGTCTCACCGGGCGATCCGCACGTCGCCCCGCTCTTCCACACCCGGTACGAGCCGATCTGGGCGCTGTGCGAGGAACTGGACCTGACGGTGGTGCAGCACGCGGGAGCCGGTAGCCCAGAGATGCCGATGGATCAGCCGGCCTCCAACGCGGTGTTGGTCACCGAGATGGCGCTGTGGGCCAATCGCACCCTCGGACACCTGATCCTGGCCGGGGTGTTCGAGCGATACCCGACGCTGCGCTTCGTGCCGACCGAGCAGGGCACGCTGTGGGTGCCCGGACAACTCGGCATCCTCGACGCGATGGTACCCACGATGAAGTCCGAAGCCGGCAACCGCACCTACGGAATGTTCGGCGGATCTTCGGTCGACGAGCTGACCATGACGCCGAGCCAATACGTCCAGCGGAACTGCTATCTGGCCAGCGAATTGGCCCCTTTCGATTCTGGGATGATCGATTTCATGGGCCCCGAGCACATCATGTGGGGCAGTGATTATCCCCACGAAGAGGGCTTCACGCCGCACTCTAAGCTGGCGATCCGGTGGGCGCTGCATGATAAGTCGGAAGATGCGTGCCGAAAAATCCTGGGCGGCAATGCCGGTACGCTATACCGGTTCGACCTTGACGCGCTGGCGCCGATCGCGGCCAAGATCGGGCCGACCGTCGACGAGGTGCACACGCCACTCGGAGACACCGGTTACCGGGCTCCCGCGGCGTTCGGCTACCGGCCATTCGAGGGAGGGCTGGCGCTCAAGCGTCTGGCACCGGCCCGCAGTTAGGGCCGGTCGGGATCCTCTGTTTGCACTCGCTTTTCGACTTCGCGCCAGTGGCCGGGACGCGGCGTAGGGAAGGCGCCATCCGATTCCCGCTGGCCCTTCCTGAATGCTGCGTCGGCCTCGTCGATGTCTTTGATCAGTTGTAACGCGAGCTCCCGCTCGGCCGCGAAATAACGTTCAGACCACTGCATGGCGATCCGCGGGTAGGCCCAGGCCGGCTCTTCGGCCGCAGCTTCCGCGTCAATCGCCACCCGCTGACGCATCGTGTCGACGTAAGCGATGTGCTCTTGCAGAATTTCCTTCAGCCTGTCCGGCTCGTTCAGATGGCCAAGCCAAACCCGAAGTAGCACACCGTGTTTGAGCATAGGAGGGTCGATAGGAGCTTCGATCGCCCACTTGCTGACCGCGTCCCGGCCGGATTCGGTGATCTTGTAGGTACGTCGACCACGCGGCCCGCCGTCATGCTGAACCCGTGATGTGGCGTAACCGTGCGACTCCAGCCGCTTGAGCTCCGAATAGATCTGGCTGAACGACGGACTCCAGTAGAAGTAGCCGACGCTCCAATCCGCCCACTTCTTGATGTCGTAGCCGGATACCTCCTCGCCGAAGGCGAGCATGCCCAATACGGCCCAACTCGTCGGCGGAAGGTTCGGTAATGCGCTGGTCCCCACTTGGGAAGGTTAGCAATGATCGCAGGGCCGAAACGGCTGCTGACCACTCAGCGGGACGCGACGAGATCGAAGCCCTTGTAGCCCGCCGCCGCGACGTCCGCGATGATCTGACCGTAGACGCCGAACCCGCCGACGAAGGGCATGAAGACCCGCGGTTTGCCGGCGACGTTGGCACCTAGATACCACGAATTCGCCCGCAGCATAAGGCCGTCGGCGGCGCGGTGGGTGCATTCGTCGGTCCACTGGGCCGCCGCTGATCGGGTGGCTTCGAGGCCGGTGGCTCCGTGAGCCCTGAGGTAGTCGATCGCGTCGGCGATCCAGTCGACGTGCAGTTCGGAGTGCAGCGCCATGTTGGCCAACACCGACGGACTGCCTGGTCCGCTGACGTTGAACAGATTCGGAAAGCCGGGAACGCCGAGGCCGAGGTAGGTGACCGGGCCGGCGGCCCACGTCGTGTTCAGTGCTTCGCCGCCGCGACCCACGATGTTCAGCTTGCTCACCGACCCGGTCATCGCGTCGAATCCGGTTGCCAGCACCAGCGCGTCCAGGTCGTAGCGGGTGGTCGACGTCGTCACCCCGGCCGAATCCATCCACTCGATCGGCGTCTCGCGGAGATTCACCAGCGTCACGTTGTCGCGGTTGAAGGTCTGAAAGTAGTTGTCGTCGGTGCAGATCCGTTTCGTGCCGATCGGATGATCGTTGGGGATCAGCCAGTCGGCGACCTGCGGATCGTCGACGACGGCGCGGATCTTCTGCTCCCAGAAGGCGCGGGCGGTGTCATTGGCGCTGACGTCGAGCAGCTGGTCGGGAAAGGTCTTACTGAACAGCACACCGCCCAGCTGCCAGCGTTTTTCGTAGGCAGCGTCGCGTTCTTGCTCGGCCAGCTCGAGTGCCGGCCGGGGATGCGGTTGATGCGGTGAACCCCCACCGCTGGTCATCGAGAGTCGGCGACGCTCCGGATAGCCGGCTTTCTGCGCGCGGCGGACGTCGTCGGTGAGCGGAGTGTTGCCCGCCGGGATGCTGTAGTTGGGACTGCGCTGGAACACATAGAGTTCTCGCGCCTGCCCGGCGATACACGGAATCGCTTGAATACCCGACGATCCGGTGCCGATAACGCCGACCCGCTGACCGCTGAAATCGACGCCGCCATGCGGCCAGTGCGCGGTGTGGTACACCTCGCCGCCGAAGGAGTCCATCCCTTCGATCGGCGGAATGTTGGCGTTCGACAGCGGCCCGACCGCGATCACGACATAACGAGCGGAGACCACTGCGCCGGTGTCGGTGCGGACTTCCCAGCGCAGCGTCTCCTCGTCGAGGATCGCGTCGGTGACCCGGGTCCCGAAGGTGATATCCGGCCGCAGGTCGTACCGGTCGGCGACGTGGTTGAGGTACCGAAGTATTTCCGGCTGGGTGGCGTACTTCTCGCTCCAGTCCCACTCCTGCTGGAGTTGGTGGTCGAAGGAGTACGAGTAGTCCACGCTTTCCACGTCGCAGCGCGCGCCGGGGTAGCGGTTCCAGTACCACACCCCGCCGACCCCGTCGGCGGCCTCGAACAGCCGCACGGTCAGTCCGTCGCTGCGCAGCCGATGTAGCGCGTAGAGCCCGGCGAACCCCGCGCCTAGCACCACCGCATCGACCTCCGCGTTCATACCGCCGACGTTACGGGTCCTCACGGCGGCGTGGGTGCCGATCGTCCCGCTGTGCGGGAATTGCCGCCCCGCAGTGGCACCCGCTGTGGTTGCCTGATCGCATGCCGGCCGCAGACCAGGAAGCCTGGAGTCACCAGGTCGACTTCGTGGTCGTCGGTAGCGGGTGCGGAGGTCTTACCGCGGCGCTGACCGCACATGCCAACGGCCTGGAGACCCTCGTCGTCGAAAAGGCAGGCGTGTACGGCGGCAGCACGGCGCTATCCGGCGGGAACATCTGGATTCCCAACAACCCGGCACTCAAGCGAGAAGGCTTGGCCGATTCCCGCGACGACGTACGCCGCTACCTCGATGCCGTCGTCGGTGACCGGGCGCCGGCGGCCAACATCGAGGCGTTCATTGAGAACGGACCGCCCACCATGGAGTTCCTCGAGCGCACCAGCCCGCATCTGCGATTCCAATGGTGCACCGGGTATTCGGACTACCACCCGGAGCAACCCGGCGGACGCGCCCGCGGACGCACCATCGAACCGTTGCCCTTCGACCTGAAGAAACTGGGCGACGACGAGCAGTGGCTGCGGCCCGCCGCGCTGGCCACCCCCGGCGGATTATTCGTCACCTCAAAAGAATTCGCCCGACTGAACATGGTGATGCGCACCTGGTCGGGCCGCCGGGCCGCGCTGCAGACGGTGGGTAGAGCCGTCAAAAGTATTGTGCTGCGGCGACATATGGACACCCTGGGTCGGGCTCTGATCGGCCGACTCCGGCTCGCCGTCAAGGAGGCGGGCATTCCGCTGTGGCTGAATACGCCGCTGCAGTCGCTGATCACCGACCAGTCCGGTGCCGTTGTCGGCGTAGAAGCCGAGCGCGCCGGCTGCGTGATCCGCGTCCGGGCGCGCAAGGGCGTGCTGTTGGCTGCCGGGGGTTTCGAGCACAACGGTGAGATGCGTAAACATTTCCTTCGGGACGGCGGCAAGGACAACTACAGCGCGGGCTCGCCCGACAACACCGGCGACGGGATCACGGCGGGCCAGGCCGTCGGCGGCGCCATCGATTTGATGGACGACGCCTGGTGGATGCCGGCGTTCAAGCGGCCCGACGGCGTGATGAGCGTGCTGGTCTCCGAGCGGTCGATACCCCGCTCGATCATCATCAACCAGACCGGCCGGCGCTTCGTCAACGAGGCCGCGCCGTATGTCACGTTCGTGCACCGGCAACTCGCCGGTGGGCATGATCCGATCTGGTTCGTCTTCGACCGGAAAGCCAAGAACCGCTACCAGTTCGGCGGCGTGATGCCAGGCCAGAAGTTCCCCGACGACTGGTACACCTCGGGGCTGATGCATCGGGCGGACACACTCGACGCCCTGGCCGGGTCGATCGGCGTGCCGCCGTCGTCGCTGCGCGAAACCATCGACAGATTCAATGGATTCGCGCGCGACGGCAACGACGGCGATTTCGGTCGGGGTGACAGTGCCTACGACAACTACTACGGCGACCCGTCGCTCCCGCACCCGACGATGGACGTCATCGGCAGGGCGCCGTACTACGCGGCGCGCATCCAGGCCGGCGACCTGGGCACCAAAGGCGGTCTGGTCTACAACGCCAACGGCCAGGTATTGCGGGCCGACGGCACCGTGATCGCGGGGCTCTACGCCACCGGTAACACCTCGGCTTCAGTGATGGGTAACGACTACGCCGGTGCCGGTGCCACTATCGGGCCCTCGATGGTGTTTGGATTCATCGGTGCCCGACATGCGGCAGAAAGCGATTGCGATGCAGAATAATTCAGGTCAGCTGGCCGGAAAAGTCGTGCTGATCAGCGGCGGCGCCGGAGGGCTGGGCGCGGCGTTCGCGCGACACATCCTCGCCCGCGGCGGCAGTGTGGTGCTCGCCGACCTGCTCGACGACGGGGGCAGGCAACTGGTCGGAGAACTCGGGCCACAGGCGCGGTACACCCATCTCGATGTCACCGATCCGGAGCAGTGGTCGTCGGCAGTCCAGTTCACCCTCGACGAGTTCGGCCCGCTCAACGGTCTGGTGAACAACGCCGGCGTGTCGACCGGGCAGTTCCTCGAGCACGAGCCCCTCGCACACTTCCGGATGGTCCTGGAAATCAACCTGGTCGGGGTGTTCAACGGTCTGCAGGCGGTGATCAAGCCGATGCGTTCGGCGGGAGGCGGGTCGATCGTCAACATCTCGTCCGCTGCGGGGCTGTTCGGTTTGGCGTTCACCGCGGGCTACGGGGCTTCGAAGTGGGGAGTGCGCGGACTGTCGAAGATCGCCGCCGTCGAGCTCGGGCCCGAACGAATCCGGGTCAACTCGGTGCACCCGGGCATCGCCGCCACCCCGATGAGCGCCAATATCGGCGTCCAGGTAGGTGAGGGCAACTACCCCAACCTCCCGATGGGGCGAATCGCGGTGCCCGAGGAGATCGCCGGTGCGGTCGGGTATCTGCTGTCGGACGACGCCGCCTACGTGAACGGCGCGGAGATCGCGGTCGACGGCGGGTGGACCGCGGGGCCGACTCTTAAATACGTTATGGGACAGTGACATTAGACAGGAGCACAGATGAAGCGACTAGCAGGCAACCGAATTCTGGTGACCGGTGCGGCATCGGGCATCGGGCAGGCGACCGCGCTGCGACTGCTGGACGAAGGCGCCGCCGTCGTCGCGGCGGACGTCGCCGCTGACGGGCTGGACAGGACCCGCGCCCAGGCCCAAGAGGCCGGCGGCGGTGAGCGGCTGACCACGCTCGAGATGAACATCGGCGACGAGCGATCGGTGGTCGACGGTGTGCGCTCGGCGGTGGACGCGCTGGGTGGCCTGGATTCGGTGGTGAACGCCGCCGGAATCCTGCGTGCCGTGCACACCGAGCAGATGGGTCTGGATCTGTGGAACCAGATCATCGGCATCAACCTGACCGGAACCTTCCTGGTGGTCCGCGAGACGCTGCCGGCGCTGTTGCAGAATCCCCGCAGCGCCATCGTCAATTTCAGCTCGACGTCAGCGTCCTTCGCCCATCCCTACATGGCGGCCTACGCGGCCAGCAAGGGTGGGGTCCAATCCTTCACCCATGCGCTGGCACTCGAATACGCAAGCGAGGGACTGCGCGCAGTGTGTGTGGCACCCGGAAGCATCAAGTCCGGAATCACCGATGCCACAGGCGGATACATCCCTGCGGACGCGGACTGGAAGCTGTTCACCCGGCTGATGCCGATCATGCCCACCACCGAGGAATCCAGCGGCTCCGGGATGGCTGCCCCGTCGGCGGTGGCCGGCGTCATCGCGATGCTGGTGTCCGACGACGGAGCGTTCATCACCGGCACCGAAATCCGCATCGACGGCGGAACACACGCGTGACAGCCCCGCTGGCGACGATGCAGAGCGCAGCGATGAGGAGGAGCGGCGATGGCGGCTGATGTCACCTACGAAAGTACGCTTCGCGAAATCACCACCGACGCCGGCGTTCTGCGCTACCACGAAACCGGTCCTACCGACTGTCCGCCGTTGCTGCTGCTGCACGGCTCCGGCCCAGGGGTGACGGGATGGCGCAACTTTCGGGGTGTGCTGGGCACGTTCGCCGAGTTCTTCCGTTGTCTGATCCTGGAGTTTCCCGGGTTCGGTGTCAGTGATGATTTCGGCGGCCACCCGATGATCACCGCACTGGACGCTGTCGTGCGCTTCGTCGACGCCCTCGGCCTGGAAACGGTTGATATCGTCGGTAACTCGATGGGCGGCGGGGTCGCGATCAACTTCGCGATCGCTCACCCCGAACGGGTGCGCAGGTTGGTGACCATCGGCGGTATCGGCCGCAACATCCTGACTCCCGGCCCCGCGGAAGGCATCCGGCTGCTTCAAGAGTTCACCGAGGAACCCAGCCGCGAGCGATTGATCCGATGGTTGCATTCGATGGTCTATGACCCGGCAACGGTGACCGAAGAACTCATCGAGGAACGCTGGAACCACGCCACCGATCCGCAGACGTTGGCCGGCGCGCGGCGGATGTACAGCAAGGAATCGTTCACTCAGATGATGAAGGCCATGGAGTCAGCCAAAGGCCCGCAACCGTGGGCGGTCATGCACCGGGTACAAGCGCCGACGCTGATTACCTGGGGCCGCGACGACCGCGTCAGTCCACTGGATATGGCGCTGCTCCCGATGCGCACCATCCCGAATGCCGAGTTGCACGTGTTCCCCAACTGCGGCCACTGGACGATGATCGAGGCGAAAGAGGCGTTCGAAAGCGCTGTGCTCGCGTTCCTGCTGCGCAAGTAGATCAGTTGACGCAGGGCACTCCACCGCCGCCGATCGGTGAGCCCCGGTCGGGGGTCGGCTCAGTGGTATCCGTGGTCATGCTGGACTTCCACCCGTAACTGCCGTAAATCGTTGACGGCGTGGTGGATTCAGTAGAGGATTCGTCCTGGGCGGGTACCGAGAAGTTGTCGTCGACGACGACCTCGATGTGCCCGAACTGCAGCGTGCGATTCGGTTTGTCGGATGCGTCGATGCCCAGCAGGCTCGCCACTTCGTGTGCGTCGGCATCGGCGCCCGGCGCGTATTCGATTGTGGTGGAGCTGGGTTCACCGCGAACCCGGTCGCGTATCGCGCCGGTGGTGTAGCCGTCGTGCTTGAGCGTGCGCGCGACCTTGGTGGCCAGACCGCCGACGCTGCTGGCGTTCACCACGTCGACGACCGTCGAAGGGTTGGGGACGCCCAAGGTGGTCGTGGTCGTGGAGGCCGACGAAGTCCCGAAGGCGGCGGACACTTCGGCCTGGATCGCCGCGGGGTCGACGATGTTGACGTCTTGACCGTTGACGTTGTCGTAGCGCACCACGGGCAGCGTCCGGTATTCGATGGAACCGCCGGCCAGCGCGCCCATCTTGCGGAACATGTCCTCGTCCCAGCCCGACGACAGCACCACGTCCTTGCGTGCCACCGCCATCAGCCCCTTCAACTTGCCGAGATTGGTGAACGTGCCCGCGTCCTGAAGCTGGTGCATCACCGACGAGAGGAAGGCCTGTTGGCGATGCGTCCGGTCCAGGTCGCCGTTTTCCAGGCCGTGGCGCTGCCGCACGAACGCCAGCGCCTGCTCGGCATCCAGCGTCTGGGGCCCCGCCGGGAAGTCGGCGCCGGAGTAGTCGTCGTAGACGGCGTGCTTCAGGCAGACGTCGACGCCGCCGAGGCTCTTGGCCAAGTCGTAGAAACCGGCCAGATTGACCTCGGCGAAGTAATCGATCGGCACACCGGTCAGCTTCCGCACCGCCTTCAATGTCGCGGCACGGGCGGCTTCGCGTCCCTTGGTCTCGAGCTCTTTCTGATCGCTCGCACCCTTGTCGATCATTTTCTGCTCGACGTACTGCTTGGTGAGCCCGTAGGCCTCTTTGATCTTGATGTGGTTATAACCGGGCACGCCGTTGAACGACACCCAGTCGTCACGGGGGATGGAGAACGCGGACACCCGGTCGTCTTCGCCGACGTGGGCCAGGATCAGGGTATTGGTGTTGTAGCCGCCGTCATCGGAATCGCCGGCGTGCAGGTGCTTCAGCAGGCTCCAGGGCAGGTCGTCGCCGTTCTGGTCTTTGCGGGAGTCGAGTCCGATCAGCAGGATGTTCATCCCGCCGCCGCTGGACTTCGGATCTTGAGAGCCCAGTGCCTGCGAGACGGTGATTCCGCTCAGCACGCCGTGCGCCATCCAGTAGCCCGATCCGGTGGCCAGCAGTGCGGCCACCGCGACCAGCGCCCAGGTGGCATGCGCTAACCCACGGCGTCGCGTTTTCGTCGACGCCGCCCGATGGCGATGCTTGGTGCTGGATCGCTGCAGGTCTCCCACCACAATCTCGGCTTTATTCGGGGTTCGCGCCTGACCCGGGATGCAATACGCGCACGGGCAATGACTGGTACTTGTCGTCTAGTATGCGACAGCTTGCTGAGGATCGTCTTGTGAGCCAGGTAACCGCCAAGATTTGACAGCTATGTCAAAAAAGCTGCTTACCTGCGTCTATCGGTCTCTGGGCGATGTAAGGCCGGACCGCCGATTGTGGCCAAATCGTGCCGCTAAAGCTCCAGAATGGCCCCGTCGCTGGCCGATATTGCGGCGTCGAAGCGGGTCTGCGCCGCCGCAGCGGTGCGCTCGGGCACACCCGGCAGGGGATGGTTATGGGTGATCAGTAGACGTGACACACCGGCTTCGACGGCGATGGTGCCGGCCTCCTCGCCGGAGGTGTGGCCGCGCTCGGCGCGGGCAGGTTCCCAAGCTTCGTGCAGCAACGTCGTCACACCCGCCACGTGTCGGATGGTCTCCGGATCGAACTCGGTGTCGGTGCAATAGGCGAGACGGTCCCCGACGCGGAAGCCGGCGGACGGCAAGGGGTGGCGGGTCTGCTCCCACGTCTGGATTTCGTGGCCGGCGAAGCTCAACGTGTCCCAGCCCAGCTCCGCCCAGCGCGCCGATACCAGCGGCGACGTCGTCTGGAACGGGGCGGCCAGAAGCTGATCTTCCACGATCGAGCGGGTGGGCCGCCCGTACGCCATCGAGCCGGGTCCGGCGATCGTGAGTTCCCGGCCACCCAGCGCACGCGCGCCGACGAACCCGAGGCCCGTCACATGATCGAGGTGAAAGTGGCTGAGCGCCAAGGTCACTGTCTCCACGCCGTCGAGAAGGGACGGGTCGATATGCAGTGCGCCGAAACCGGTTCCGGCGTCGAATACCAATGCCTCGGTCCCGGCGGTAACCAGATAGCAGCTCGTCTGACGGGAACTGGTGGGAATCCATCCACCGCTGCCGAGAACCGTCATCCGCATGGTTAGAGAATCTACGACGTCAGGGACTGTTTCAGTGCAGCGACGGTCTCCAGATCGGTCAGTGCTGCCACGCCGCGTCGAACGCCTTGCAGCGCAATGTTTTCGTCCTGCATGCCGCCCATCCCTGCGGTGATCAGGGGTGCGACGTAGGCATACAGCGCGCCCTGCCGGTAGCGCAGCCAGAGTTCGTCGGCATCGACTTCGGGGCCGCCGGAAGCGGCCAGGGCATGCCGGTAGGTGGCGAGAAGGCCGCGTTCGCAGGCTTGGCGGTCGGCGGTGGTCATGCCGGTGATCAGGGTGTAGGCCAATTCCCGTCCGGGGTGCCCGCGTCGAATTGCCTGCCAGTCGAGCAATCCGGCCTCGCCGTTGCGGAAGTAGACGTTGCCGGGATGCGCGTCGCCGTGAGTCACCGTGTTCGGTTGTCGGTCAATAATTTCCGCGGCAGTGCGGTAGTTGTCGATGATGAAGCGACCGTCTTCGACTCCGATGGTTGTTCGCTGGGCCAACCGACGGGCTGACGTGTTCAGCAGCGGTCCGGTAAGCAGCGAGGTGTGATCGCCCGACGCGGAGTACACCCATCCGAGTGGACCGCGACTCCCGTTGGCGGGCAGGCGTTCCCAGAATGTCGCGTGCAGTTGCGCCAGTAGCTCGACGATCATGCTCGCCTGATCTTTGTCCAGCGGGTGCAGCGTGTCGGGGAACACGCAGGGATCGACCGCGAGGTCCTCCAGAACGAGCACGAAGCGACCGGTCAGCGGGTCGAACGCCGACCCGTATGAGGTGGGCAAGCCGGTCAGTTGCGGCGCCAAGTGGCGGTAGAACATGACTTCGGTGTGCGCGAGCCGGCCCAGTTCGCCCATCAGTCGGGTGGCGACGGTCTCAGCGGGCATCTTCACGAACACTGAGGCGGGGACGTCGTCGCCGGTCAGTGCCAGCCGGGCTCGCGACGATGTTCCG
>DATAZN010000331.1:0-3247 GCA_036272035.1 Mycobacterium sp.
CACCATCGCCTGATGGACGCTAGGTGTAAGCCACGCTGCCGGTTGAGGTGAAGGTTCGCGAGCACCAGGTGAAGTTGGCCAAGTCACGCAGGGACCGGACCGGCAATCAATGCGCGTCCAGCGGCGTAAGCGAGTGTATCGAAATTGACGACATATGAGAGTCTCAGAACTCGCTCTCAACCCTCCCCGGCATCTGTCTCGCAAGCGATCGTTCGACTACGTTGAGTCACGCCAAATCGGCTTGCTTGGGTGCTCAACGTTTTCGTGCGGCGTAGTCGCGGAGGCTGCGTCGAGCATTCACTGGATCGCAGTACAGACTATGATCTCGACTCTGATCGAGATCAAGGGCTATGATTGGCCGCATGAGGAGGCCACCGTCCAAGCTGGTCCAGCGACTGGTCAGTGTGAGCGAGGAGGTGCTGCGCCCAGATCCGGCACTTCGGTTGGAGGACATCGCGACACTGATCGGCTCAGCTCGCGCAACGCTCTACTACCACTTCTCCGGCCGCGACGACCTGGTCGCGTTCCTACTGGAAGAGCACCTGCGCGGCGCCGCCGAGACAATCGAGCTCGCCGTCACACCCACCGGGTCACCAGTCGTCCAGCTGCGCTCAGCGATAACCGCGCTCGTAGGGTTCCTCGGGGGGCATCCCGGGGTATGCGCCGGGCTGCTCTCCTTCGCGGGAGCCGCCGGACGACTAGGAACCCTGATGGCCGCCAAGGACGCGCAGCTCGCCACGCCACTTCGAAAGCTCCTCGACGAGGGCGCCGCCACCGACCAATTCACGATCAGCGACTCCCGCGACGCCGCCAACGCCATCCTCGGGGCTGCACTGATCGCTACGCTCACCCGCTGGGAAGATGGCCGCGACACACAAGATCCCGAGTTTCAGCAGGCACTGACTGACCAACTCGTCAGGAGCGTCGCACACGCCTGAACAAGCGCGCCCCAAGGGGTCCAAAGGGCAGGACGCGGTGCCCGACGACAGACGACTGGACTGGCCTGTCCGCCTTCGAGACGCCGAGGTCGTGGGTTCGATGCCCGCCACCCCGACATGGCCCAGGATTGGAGCCGACTTCGGTTACCCATGGAACGTTCCTGTACAACTCGATCTATCGCTTCGATCATCAGGCCGCTGCGCCTCGCCGGCGTCGGTAGTGCTCGCGACCGAATAAATGGGTATCTGTGCGTCAGTCTGCGTCGACGAGGAACACCGGATGCCGATGCTCCTCGGCTTGGAAGGCCTCTAGGCCGTCGCGCGGAGTCGCCTCGAAAGCCCCCCGCACGAACGGGTTGATCCGAGCCGAAAACGTCCGTCGCAGCTGCATGGCGACCTCGGCTCGGCGTCCGTCGGTGACCTCAGTGCAGCGGATCGTCTCCACCCGTCGGCCCCGACGGAGGCGCGCGGTACCAGCCGCTCGGATGTTCGCCACCCAACCAGTCTCGCCGAAGATCGAGACCAACCAGCGACGGCCGTCGTGACGGAAGATCACAATCGGGACGGTGCGCAGCGCTCCGGTTCGTCGTCCAGGGGTGTCAAGTAGGTAGAGACGCCCCAGTGGAAATCCGGCCCTGAGCAGCGCGATCGGGATCCGGGAGAACACGAGCATGGCAACAGGCAGACCTGGTCGGAAGTGGTTCATATGCGCCCCTAGCATCGGTACTCAATTCTAGATTATAGTCTAGACTTAGTTACAAACTATAGTCGAAGATTGGAGTTCGGAGCCATGCCTGATTGGACCGCAGCAGAGCTGCCCTCGTTCGCCGGGCGCACCGCCATCGTCACCGGCGCCAACAGTGGGCTGGGTGAGGTGACCGCCCGCGAGTTAGCCCGGGTCGGTGCCCACGTCATCCTGGCCGTGCGCAACACCGAGAAGGGTAAGACCACCGCCCAGCAGATGACCGGCTACGTCGAGGTGCGTCGACTCGACTTGCAGGACCTGTCCTCGGTACGCCAGTTCGCCGACGGGGTAGACACGGTTGATGTTCTGATCAACAACGCCGGCATCATGGCCACTCCGTACGCGCTCACCGCCGACCGCTTCGAGAGCCAGATCGGCACCAACCATCTCGGTCATTTCGCGTTGACCAACCTACTGCTGCCCAAGCTCACCGACCGCGTCGTGACGGTGTCGTCGGTGATGCACAGGATCGGCCGTGTCAGCCTCGACGACCTGAACTGGAAGACCCGGCGGTACTCGGCCTGGCCGGCCTACGGCCAATCGAAGCTCGCCAACCTGCTTTTCACCAGCGAGTTGCAGCGGCGCCTGAATACCGTCGGCTCTTCGATGCGCGCGCTGGCCGCCCACCCCGGCTTCTCGAACACCAACCTGCAAGGCCACTCCGGCCGCAAGTTGGGCGATGCGTTGATGTCTTTCGGCGCCCGGCTGATAGCCACTGATGCCGACTTCGGCGCCCGGCAAACGTTATACGCCGCGTCGCAGGACGCACCGGACAACACCTTCGCTGGCCCGCGATTCGGCATATGGGGCCGCACCCAGCCGGTCGGGCGGAGCTGGCTGGCCAAGCGCGCAGCCACCGCCGCCGCACTCTGGGAGCTGTCCGAGCAGCTCACGAGCACCAAATTTCCGCTCTGACGAGCTATGGGCTAACCGTGCGCGCGTCACGGTGAGGGTTGTCAGCCACCATTATCGACGGGGACCCACGTTAAGGTTGCCGCGATCCTGGCCGTGCCCCGACCGAGACCACGGTCAGTGGGGTGCATTTCCTGCAGGAGGACAGCCCCGACAAAATCGGTGTTGCCGTCGCGCAATTCGTACGGGAGCTGCGCTCGGCCTAGCAAGTGAGGCGGTTAAGATCTCACTGCCCGGAAGGCGACCCGACACACACGGAACACCACCGCTGACAAGCTCGTGTCTTGAAACAGACGAGATACGAGGCTCTCAAAACTCTGTTCCGGAATCACCATGGAGGCCAACGGCCCCTCGTGGGAGGGGGCCAACCGCCTATCCTTGAGCGCGACATGGATAGGCGCGCGGAGCGCGACGGGACGATCTCGGGATTCCTGACGACGGCCGGCTGGGGCAGCGCCGCGCGGACGGCGTTGGCGGGCGATGCCTCGTTCCGCCGCTACTGGCGCCTGATAGACGGCGCGCGGCGCGCGGTGTTGATGGACGCGCCGCCCGACAAGCTCGACATCCGCCCGTTCTTGGCGATCGACGCCCATCTGCGCGGCATGGGTTCTTCGGCCCCCGAGATTCTCGCCGCCGATCCGGCGACGGGGTT
>DATAZN010000332.1:0-3906 GCA_036272035.1 Mycobacterium sp.
CGGTGAGCGGTAGGCGCCATTCGGGCGTGGCGGTGGGTTCGCCCCAGTAGTCGGTGACCGTAATGGCCTCACCGTTGCGGAGTTCGGCGATGCTGACGTTTCGGTAGAGGCGTCCGTCGCCGTAATTGCACGTCCATTCGACGACGATGGTGTCCTCGAGGTGAAGTCGTCGGCCGACTTCTAGGGTGAGTTCGGGGAAGTTGCCTTCGACTTCAGCGATGAGGTCGCGACCAGACACGATTTCTCCCATTTGGGGCCATTGGCGTTGGCAATGCGGTGCCAGGGGCACGCCGAGGATGTAGGCCAGGCGGGTTTGGCCGTTGGACGCTGTTGAGTGCTCGGTCATGGTTAGGGATTCTTCCGTCCTGTCGCGCCCTTTGCGACGGCGTTGGACAAGTCGGTCAGTCGCTGGATCTCTCGGGGGTAAGCAACCTCAGTCCGCGATCCGGTCGAACTCGACCCACAAGTGCTGTGGGCCGCGGAACATCGGGCTGCGCCGGTAGGGCGGTGGATCCTCGACCAGGCGAGGGTTTTCAACGCGGCGGATGAAGTTCTCGAACGCGAGGTTCACCTCCAGGCGTGCCAGCGGCCCGCCCACACAATTGTGGATACCACCGCCCCAGCCGACGTGCTGGTTGTCCTCGCGTTCAGGGTCGAATTGATTCGGGTTGGGGAACCGGACCGGGTCGCGATTGGCGGCGCCGTAAAGCAGGATTACCGCTGCCCCCGCGGGGATGACGGTCCCGCCCACCTCGATATCGGCAGCGGCGCTACGGGTTGGAAAGAACTGGACCGCCGACTGCAGTCGCAGCGTCTCCTCTATCGCGCGCGGGATCAGCTCGGGCCGACTCCGCAATAGGTCCAGCGACCCAGGGTTGCGCAATGCCGTCAGTACGCAATGGGCGATCGTGTTCACCGTCGAGTCATGACCGGCGACGAACATCAACGACGCATTAGGCACGACCTCCTCAGCTGACATCGGCCCATCGGGGCCGTCATCGTGCAGCAGGCTCGAGATCAGGCCCCGGCCGGGCTCTTGGGCGTATCGGTCGATCAATTCACGCAGGTATTGCCGGAACGCTGCGCCGGCCGCGCGGCCCTTTTCCGCACGGGCTCGTCCCTCTTCGGTCGCTGCGCCCGGGCTCAAATCGACGCCGGCCAGAACGTCAAAGATCCAGGTATGAAAGATTGGTTCGTCCTCGACGGGAACGCCCATAATCTTGCAGATCACCGACACCGGCACCGGATAGGCATATTGATCGACAACGTCAAACCTGTTCTCGCCCTTGGCTTTGACCTTATCGAGCAGGTCGTTGCACAACTGCTCAATGTCCGGTTCGGTGCCCGGAATGAGACCCGGCGAGTGCGGAGGGGCGAAGTGCCGCATCACTTGACGGCGCATACGGTCGTGGTCTGGTGGATCGGAGGCGATGAAGCTTCGCTTTGGGACATACCCCACCGCCAGGTCACCCGGCGCCACCGCCGCTGTCATTTTGGCCGTCAACGGACTTCGACCGGCGTCGGCACTGAGTCGGGGGTCGTGCAGGAGCGTCCGCAGTTCGCGATAGCCGGTAACTACGTAGAGGTCGTCGTGCACCCGCGCCACCGGATTCCTGCGGAGCGCGTCGAAGAACGGGAACGGATTGCCGCGATTCTCGAATCGCATCGCCTCGGCCCACGCAGCTTCCGGTGTCATCACGAGTTCGGGCCTTCGCTCTTCGGCCGTTTCGGGCGGAATTCAGCACCTCGCGAAGTCGGGTCATGGCCGGTCAGAACCACATCGGGAAGACCGGTCGGCTCGCGTGGATCCCGGAATCGCGCCGGCATCGGCTCCGCGTTCCTGGGTAGGTCATAACCTGGCGGCGGAGGTGGGAACGGGGCCGACCGCTCGATCATCGCCGCGTAGTAGTCCAACCATTTGCCGTGGTTGAAGGTGACCGCTGCGACGATCCGACCCTTGCGGCCGTAGGCGGCGACGAAGCGGAGGTCCTCCGGTGAGCCCTGGGTGAAGACGATCTCGTCGCCAAACGAGCACACCCCGGCACCCTTGATGTTGACGCCGAACTGGGCCGACCAGAACTGCGGGAGCGGTAGGTGAGGGCGTCGGTTCGTCTCCAAATTGACCATATTGTGCGCAGCGGTCTGGGCTCCGAGCACCGCGGCATCCACATGCTCGATGGAGATGAACTGATACTCGTAGAGCACGTGCGGTGCCCGCGCAATATCCCCTGCGACGAAGATGGTGTCAGTCACCACGCCATTGATGTCGAAGGCGCGGCACCCGGCGTCGCAAGCAACCCCCCAGAATCCCGCAGCAAGTTGAGCACCGTCCAACCACTCGATATTGCGGATCGACCCCAGCGACGCGACCACCACATCAACGTCGAGTGTGGTCCCATCGGACAGCCTCGCGCGCCGGACGTGGCCGCCGGCATCGCCTTCGAGCGCCTCGACCGAGACATTGGTACGCAAATCGACACCGGCATCACGCTGCATCTTGGCGGCAATGTCGCCGATCACACCACCGAGCGCACCGACCAAAGGGGCAGTGGATCGCTCCGCGACCGTCACTTCCAGTCCGAGATCACGACACACCGAAGCCATTTCGGAGCCGATGAAGCCAGCTCCGACGATCAGCACCCGGCCCGGCTTGGCCTGCAGGGCCTCCTGCAACTTGGCCGCGTCATCACAGGTCCTCAGCGTGAACAACCCTCCCAGCTTGGCCTCGTCAGAGTTGAACCACGGCCGGGACCGCACGCCGGTCGCAATCAACAACCGGTCATAGGGCACCTTTTCTCCGTTGGCCAGCAACACTTCCCGGTTGGCGCGGTCCAATCCGGTCGCGGCCACACCGAGCCGCCAGTCCGCGTCGATGGCCCGCATCCGGGGCAGCTTCGTGTTCTGCGCCGGCACCCACCCCTTGAGCACCTGTTTGGACAGCGGCGGGCGGTCGTAGGGCTCGTGCACTTCGTCACCGATGAGCGTCAACGAACCGGTAAATCCCGCGTCGCGCAACGCTTCCGCGGCCCGCAACCCGGCCAGCGACGCACCCACGATAACGAACCGGGCGGTGGCTTTGAAGCTGGTGACCAGATCGGAAACCAGCGATGCTGTGGTCATTTCGTGGTTCGGTCGGCGGGCGGATCCAGCTCGACGACGATCGCCTGCACCGGGCAGGATGCCGCCGCCCGCACCACCCGCTGACGCTCAGAATCGTCGGGGTTCGGGTCGTAAGCCAGCGACTCCTCTCCCTGCAGCCTGAGCACATCCGGCGCGAGCGGAACGCATTGCGCATATCCCAGACACCGATTCAGATCAACCACAATGCGCATCAATCGGCTCCTTTGTGCGTCGCATCAAAGGCTCTTTCAAAGCGACCATTCCGCAAAGTAGCAACCCGACCCTGGAAAGAGCTGGCGAGTCAAGATCCGGCTAACGGCGCTGACGCTACACCGCACGCTCGTTCACATCGAGTGCGACAGGGGTTCGATTTCGGCCGCCGTCGAGACCGGGCTAATCCTTCGCCAGGAATTTGTGGAGCCGCTCGACGGCTTGGTCGATGGTGAAGCTGGCGGGTGCGTGTCGCGGTGGGAACTCCTTGAAGGTGTCGAGGAACTTGGTGGCCATCGCGATCATGTACAGGACGAAGTAGTCGTGACGCAGGAACCACTCGTAGTAAGTATTTGACGTGATGTCGGCATACTCAAACGGGTCGGTACGTAAGTTGAACAGTTTTGGTAAGCGCAATGAAGTGAATGGTTCTGCCCATATGCGCATAGTGCCTTGGCAACGTTGCTCCATGAAGACTGCTTTCCAGTTCTCGAAGCGCATGGCGACCAGATCGCCATCGTCGGAAAAGTAGAAGAATCCTCGCCTTGGGCTGGTATCGACATCTCCCGTCAGGTA
>DATAZN010000333.1:0-4087 GCA_036272035.1 Mycobacterium sp.
GCTGAGCGCCATGCGTCCTGAACGTCAAATGACCAGACGGGCTGCGGTCGCCGTGCTCGCCTTGGGTGCGGTCGCGGGTCTGGGGTATGCGATGCGCGGGGCCTTGGGATCGCCCGGGCCGATCATTCGGCTCATCGACGACGGCAACGGTGGCATGATGGGCGTCTCCGCGACCGACATGTCTCGCTACATGGAAATGTTTAACCGCCACAACGAGATTACCCGCATTGTCGAGGAGATCCCCGGGGGCATTCGCACCACAACCCAATCCGCTTCACCAGATCTAGCTGCGCAACTGAAGGCGCACGTGTCGAGCATGTATTCCCATGTCGAACAAGGCGCCGAAGTCACGTGCATGAGCGACAGCCTGCCCACGCTTTTTCGACGCTTCGACGGATACCGCCGTCAACTCACAGTCACGCCCACCGGCGTGATCGCTGAGGAGACTGCCGACGATCCGGATCTCATACAAGCCATCCGTGCGCACGCTCAGGAAGTGAGTGGGTTCGTGCGCGAAGGCATGCCGGCGATGATGCGGGGAATGACGGGACCGGGCGGCATGATGGGGCCGGGACGAATGATGGGACCAGGCGGCATGATGGGACCGCCCTGAGCGGTTGTCAGCGAAAGCCAAAGCTCGAGAACGGAATGCGACGATACGTCAGGTCTGGCGACCGAATCGGCGGAGCCGCAACGAATTAGCCACCACACTGACCGAGGATAGTCCCATCGCCGCGCCGGCGACGACCGGATTAAGAATGCCCAGTGCCGCCAGTGGGATCGCGGCGACGTTATAGCCGAACGCCCAGCCGAGGTTCTGGTAGATCGTCCGCAATGTCTGCTGGGATAGCTGGATTGCACGCACAACACCGTCCAGCTGGCCCGACATCAGCGTGATATCGGAGGCCTCAATGGCTACGTCGGTGCCGGTGCCCAGCGCGATTCCAAGGTCGGCCTGAGTCAGGGCGGGCGCGTCATTGATGCCGTCGCCGACCATCGCGACCACCTGTCCGTTGCCTTGAATGCGCCGAATCTCGGACTGCTTTTCGCCAGGTAGTACTTCGCCGAGCACCGTGTCGATGCCGACCCGTGAGGCGATGGCGCGTGCGGCGGGCGCGGTGTCACCGGTGATCATTCCCACTTCCAAACCCATTCGGCGCAATTCGGCGACAACTTCAGCGGCACCCTCTTTGATGTTGTCGCCCACCGCGACGAGACCACGCACAACACCGTCCCATCCGCAGAACACCACCGTCATTCCATCGGCCTCCAATCCGTCTGCGACCCGCCCAAGTTCGGCGGGCAACGTCAGACCGACCTCGTCCGCCAACATCCGCCGGCCTACCCACACCGTGATGCCATCCACGTCGGCGCGCACCCCATGCCCGGTCAGCGCCTCGAAGCCGGTCACCGCAGGTAGCCGACCGAAGGCGTCACGGGCGGCCGTCGCGATCGCCTGGCCGATCGGGTGCTGGCTATCGGCCTCTACCGCACCCGCATTCGTGAGGAGCTCGTCGCGGGTCGTACCGGCGACGGGCACGATCTCGTGCAGAATCATGCGGCCGTCGGTCAGCGTCCCAGTCTTGTCGAAGATCACCCTTGTGATGGTGCGTGTGCGCTCCAGCGCCTCAACCCCTTTGACCAAGATCCCGAGCTTGGCGCCACGCCCCGCACCGACCATGATCGCCACCGGAGTAGCCAGGCCCAACGCGCACGGACAGGCGACGACAACCACGGCGACCGCTGCCGTCAGTCCACGAATTGGGTTCGCAGCGATTAACCACCAGCCGAGAAATGTCGCGGCGGCGATGCCGATGACGATCGGCACGAATACCGCGGATACCCGGTCGGCAAGACGCTGTGCGCCACCCTTGCCGGCCTGCGCGGCGGCCACCTGAACGGCGATCTGGGCCAAGGCGGTGCGCTGTCCCACCGCGGTGGCACGCACCGTCAGTACGCCGGCGATGTTGATGCTGGCACCCAGCACCGTGTCGCCGACTGTCTTATCGACCGGCACCGATTCCCCGGTCAGCATGGATTCATCCACCGCACTGCCCCCGCCGATGACTTCACTGTCGGTGGGGACCTTCTCGCCGGGTCGGATCCGCAACACATCTCCGACGATGACGTGATCGACTGGGATGAGTACGTCGACGCCACCCCGAACCACCCAGGCCTGCTTGGCGCCGAGTTCGAGCAGCGAGCGTAAAGCATTGCCGGCGCGCAGTTTCGCGCGCGCCTCCAAATAGCGCCCTAAGCCGATGAACGCGATGATCAGCGCCGCGGACTCGAAATACAAAGGCCCGCCTACAAAGAGCTCCACCGTAGAGAAGAGGTAGGCGGTCACGGTACCCAACGCGATCAGCGTGTCCATGTTCGCCGTTGCACGGCGCGCTCGGATCGCGGCCCCGCGCAGAAAGGGCCAGCCGCCGTAGAGCAGAATTGTTGTCGTCAAAGCGAACTCGCTCCAGTGCGCCCAGGGCTGATCGCCCCACGAACGTGAGAACATCGCCAGCCACGCCACCATTATGGCCAGCGGCCACACGAGCAGCATCCGCCGCCACCACGAGCGCGCGGCGACACGCTCGGCTTCATCGGCGGCGCGCGCGTCTGCCACTGGTGAAACAGTCGGCGCCAGCTGATAGCCGCCCCGGGCCACCGCCTCCTGCCACGACTTCTGATCGAACGTGTCATCGACCGGAATCACTCGGGCGGTCATCGTCGCGAAGTTCACCTCCGCATCTGCCACCCCGGGCTGGCGCGCCAAGATCTGTTGCACCCGAACTGCGCACGAATTACATGTCATGCCCGCGATCAGGAAGTCCAGCGGGCCGCTATCAACCCGCGTCATCCCGAACCGCTTCGACCCGGTAGCCCTGCTGCTCGATCGCAGCTGCGAGCTCATCGGCTGCAATCGTGATGCCCTCAAAGTCAACGCATACGGTGGCCGTCTCGACATCGACGGTGGCAACCCGCACACCGGGCAACGCGCGCAGCACTCCTTCAATCGCGTTTTTGCACATGTCGCAGGAGATATCCGGCACCGAGAACACATGAGACGTCACGACGGTTGCCTCCTTCGTCGGTACCCCCGGATCGACTCGCATGGCTTCGATGACGCGGGCTATCCGATCGTGTTGGATGACGACAACAACACGCTAAGGGTTGCCTCTGGGGCAAGGTCAAGACGCGGGCGAGGCCGACGCCGGGTGGGCGATTCGGTGATCAATCGTCGGATACGTCGCTTAGACAGATCATCCGAACACCCGCAGCCTACGGAAATATTGTGTGGTGCAACGTCTTACGGATGTTGACTACGGAATGTCGCCAGCCCCGCGGCAGTGAATCAGGTGTAGCGCAAGCTCCGAGTTCGAATCGTGACTGGCGCGTATTTCCCAATGCCGCTGGGCGAGCACGTGGTTGGCGTCCGCGCCCGCGTCTTGACCTTGCCCTTAGGGCAACCCCTACGTTGGACTCACCGCGGGCGACGCGCTGTAGGGCGGTCCTGCCCATTCGAAAGGAACGAAATGCATTCGATAGCAAAGCGAACAGCGGTTTTGTCCGCGGCAACTGCGGCAGTCGCGCTGATTGGCGCCGGATGTAGCCATGGCACCAAGGCCGGCCAAACTGCGAGTTCTGCACCTTCGTCGGTGACGTCGGCAATTGCTACAGGACCATCCGCGACCGCGCCGACTTCAACGCAGATCGCGGGCGCTAATGGCACGCAGTACACCGTGGAGGGACCGATCCTCGCCAAGTACCTGTCCCTTGACGCCGCTACACGAAAAGCGCTGGGGGCACCAACGGGCAACGAGGACAAACACGCCGATGGCGGCGGCTTTCAAGTGTTTGATGGCGGTGCCATCTGCGTTCATGGGAGCGGTGCCTATGTCGTACTAGGCAAGATCCGTGACAAGTGGAACGCGCTGGGCGGGATGGATGGCACGCTCGGTTTTCCGACGGGCGACCAGGACACACACCCCGACGGCGGCGGCTTCCAAGAGTTTGATGGCGGCGCCATCTGCGATCACGGAGCCGGTACCTATGTTGTGTGGGGCAAGATCCGTGACAAGTGGAACGAGCTAGG
>DATAZN010000334.1:0-1694 GCA_036272035.1 Mycobacterium sp.
GGAGCGGTGCCGACCGCTGCCGACGTCGGAGTCCGCGACGGGAAAGTGGCCGCGATCGCTCGAGGTCTGCCCGAGGGAGCGCGCACTGTCGATGCTTCTGGCCAATGGGTGATGCCCGGCCTGATCGACGTGCACACGCACGGCTACCTTCGCAATGGCAAACGCGCGGACATCGCCGTCATCAACCCCGCCGGATTCGGCGGCTCGAGCGCTGCTTACGCGGAAGCGCCGTACCCAGGCGCACCCGACGTCACGCGGATGGTGAACCGTAACGACAACCTCGTCGCCGCGACCATTGTCGGCGGCCAGATCGTCTACGCGGAAGGCGAATTCGCGCCCGGGTTCGGCAGTAAGCTAGAAGCGGGACGCTTTCTGGAAGCCGGCAATCGCTGAGAATCTAGGCGACGTCGCGGTGCAGGAGTTCGCCTTCCGACTCCCACTCGATGACCTGGGCACGCAGCTGCGTCAGCTCGGCTATTTCGTGGCTCGAGAAGTCGTGCGTCACTTCGTGTTCGCGGTAGGAATCGATGGCCCGCTCCTCCAGGGATAGCGCCAGTTGCTGACCTTTGTCGGTCAACTTCATCCACGCCGAGAACATCCACCGCCTGGGGTCGTCGTAATGGCCGACGTACCTATGCGAAATCTTGTGTATCGAACGGTCAAGAGGCCGCTTGGAGGCGACGAAACGTACCTTGTTCACGTCTCCCAGCCGGAACAGTCCGTCATCGACCAGAGTGCGGATCGTCTCGAGCGTCGCCTTCTGTACCTGCGCATCGGACGCTGAGGGATTTTGTTGCTTGATCTTCCAGTCAATCGCATTCAGGGGGACCGGCCTACCGAGACCTTTGAGCAGCAGATTGTCGCGAATTATCTCGGTCGTGGTCATTGGTCTTGCCTTTCGCCGGTTTCTTACGCCGGGTTCAACGCGGCTCGTTGGCGCATATTCCCGCAGGATCGTGATGCGCCGCACGTCGGTGCGGGCGGGCTGTGAGCGGCAGGCCGATGTCCGAGACGGTCGCGGCGCGAACGAATCAGCAACGGCGAGTTACCAATAGGCGGCCGAACGGGTCTCGCCGGCAGGCTGTCGCGCGATTGCAGCGTGGCGGCTTTTCGATACAGCAAGGCATATTTTCGGAAGTCAGCACCGCCGGTGTCTCGTAGCGTGCGAAATGCATGAAGTTTCTGACAGAAAGGCGCCGCATCATGGCGATGAACATGTTGCATCAGCGACGGTGTAGCTCGGTGGGTTGGGCCGACATGGTCCGCGATGAGCTGTTGCCCTGGGCGCTTGCCGATGTCGAATTGGGCGACCAGACCCTCGAGATCGGGCCCGGTTACGGCGCGGCCCTGTGCGCACTCGTCGAGCGGGCCGGCGCGGTGACAGCGGTCGAAGTCGATAAGCCGATGGCTGAGCGGCTGGACCGGCTGTACGGCGACCGGGCGCGGGTGATTCACGGCGATGGCAGCAATACGGGGTTGCCGGACACGTCGTTCGCGTCGGTGGTGTGCTTCACCATGCTTCATCACGTCCCCACTGATCGGCTGCAAGACCGGCTGTTCGCGGAGGCATTTCGAGTCCTGCGGCCCGGCGGGGTGTTTGCCGGTAGCGACCGCTTGCCGTCACTGCCGTTCCGGCTCATCCATATCGGGGATACCTACAACCCGCTCCGACCAGACGAGCTGAAGACACGCTT
>DATAZN010000335.1:0-14844 GCA_036272035.1 Mycobacterium sp.
ACTCCAGCAACGCCATCGCGCCCTGACCCGACAACCGCGACATCAACTTCGACCGGGTGGCAATCACTTTCAGACCGTCAGCCGGGCTCAACGCCCCGGCCACCACCGCCGCCGTCACCTCACCCATCGAATGCCCGATCACCGCATCAGGCTCAACACCGTAAGAGCGCCACAACGCGGTCAACGCCAACTGCATACCCACCAACACCGGCTGAATACGCTCGATACCCACCACCGGCTCACCAGCCAGCAGCACATCACGCAACGAAAAACCCACCTGCGCCACAAAATCCGGCTCCAACTCGGCCACCGCCGCAGCAAACGCCGGCTCATCGGCCAACAACTGCCGACCCATCCCCGCCCACTGCGAACCCTGACCCGAATACAAAAACACCGTGCCCGAACCGTGCGGCTTCTCGCTGGGCTCCACCACACCGGTCGCGGGTTCGCCTGCAGCCAGTGCACGCAGTCCCGCAACCGCTTGGGCACGGTCACGCGCGGACACGGTCCCGAAGCTGCGGTACCGGCCGCGGTAGTTGTTGACGGTGTGGGCGACGTCGGCCAGTGTCGCCTCAGCGCCCTCGCCGTCCATCCAGTCCGCGAGCATCGCGGCGATCGGCCCGATGCGCGCCGGGGTCTTCCCGGAGATCACCAGGGTGCTGATCACCGGTTCTGGTTCTGCGGCAACCGGTTCCGGGGCAGGGGCCTGCTCGACGACGATGTGCGCGTTAGTCCCGCTGACCCCGAAGGACGACACGCCCGCCCGGCGCGGCCGATCGGCTGCGGGCCACGGCATGCCGTCGGCGGCGATAGTGAACTTCGACGCTCCCGCACCGGCATTCGGGGTCAGGCCGGTGAAGTGCAGATGTGGCGGAATGTAGCCGTGGTTCATGCTGAGCACGGTCTTGATGAAGCCGGCGATACCCGCGGAGTTCTCCAGGTGGCCCAGGTTGGTCTTAACCGAGCCCAGTACCAGCGACGCGGACTCTTCGCGATCGCCGAAAACCTGGCTGAGAGCGTCGAGTTCGATCGGGTCACCCAGCGCGGTGCCGGTGCCGTGCGCCTCGATGTAGTCGATCTCCGACGGCTGCAACCGCGCCGACGCCAGCGCCGCCCGCAACACCGCCTGCTGGGCCGGACCGCTGGGCACGGTCTGCCCGCTGCTCGGACCGTCCTGGTTGACCGCCGAACCCCGAACCAGGGCCAGCACCGAATCCCCGTCGCGCACTGCATCACTGAGGCGCTTGAGTACGATCACACCGCAGCCCTCGCTGCGCACATAGCCGTTGGCGGCCGCGTCGAAGGTCTTGCACTGGCCGTCGGGCGCCAGCATGCCCCACCGCGAACAGGAGATGCTGTTTTCCGGGGTCAAGATCAGGTTGGTTCCGGCGGCCAGTGCCAGATCCGTTTCACGCCGGCGCAGGCTCTGGGTAGCCAAGTGAATGGCGACCAGCGACGACGAGCACGCGGTGTCGAGCACCACAGCCGGGCCGTGCACGCCAAGGAAATACGACAGCCGTCCCGCGGCGAAGTTCGACGCATTGCCGAACGGCAGGTACGGGTCGAAGTCCTCCGGGCGTACCCCGCCGTCAGTCGACAGCCAATAGTAGTCGCTGGTGGTAAGACCGACGTAGATCCCGGTCTGGGTGTTGCGAATCGCCTTGGGTGTGACACCGGCGTTTTCCAGTGCCTCCCAAGAGACTTCGAGTAGCAGTCGCTGCTGGGGATCCATCGCGACTGCTTCGCGCGGGGAGATCCCGAAGAACTCCGCGTCGAATTCGTCAGGCCGCCAAGAGGTGAGGAATCCGCCCTCTCGGTTGCAGATCGTGCCTGGCCGGGTGTGGTCCTCGGAGAAGTACGCGTCGGCATCCCAGCGGTCCTCGGGCACCCGGATCACTCCGCTGACTCCGTCGCGCAGCAGCTGCCAGTAATCGGCGGGGGTGCTCACACCACCGGGGAGACGGCAGGCCATCCCGACCACAGCGATCGGTTCGACGTCAGCCTTTTCGGCGATCGCCAGCCGAGCCGTCAGGTCATCGATCTTGCGTAGCGCCTCGGTGATGATCGCCCGACGATCTGGCGGTGCAGTCATCCCGCTCAACCCAGCCTTTCAGAAAGCTCTTTGAGGAGTTCGTCGTCGCTGAAGTCCTCGTAGTCGTCGGCGCTTTCGTCCTCGGTCGCTTCTGCCACCTCCGGAAGAATGCTGGCCAAGTAATCCGACAGCGCCTCGACCGTCGGGTAGTCGAACACCACCGAGGCGGGAAGCGTCTCGCCCAGGCTGTCCGAGAGGGATCGCTGAAGGGTCACGCTCATCAGTGAATCCATGCCGGACTGGAAGAAGCCCGCCGTCGGGTCGAGTAACTGCGACGACGCCAACCCCATCGCCGAGACAACCTGCGCGGTCACGTGATCGACCAGAATGCCGTGGCGCCGCGTCGGTTCGGCGTCGCGCAACGCATCCCGGAATTCGGTGCTGCGTGCCGCCGGACTGTCCGCACTCTTGCCAGTGGTCAACAGGTTGTCCACGATGCGCAGGGGCGTCCTGGTGCGATACGCCGCGGCCAGCAAGGCCCAGTCGGCGGCGACGACGGTCGGCCGTGCCGGGGCACCGGGGCCGGTGAGCAACGGCAGCGCCTGGATCGCGACCTCGTCGGCCATCGGCTCCAGACCCGAAGCGAGCGTGACCTGACGCTCTTCCTCGGATTGGCCGTCGGACAACGACTTCCAGAGTCCCCAGTTGATCGCGGTAGCCGGCAGACCGGCGGCCCGGCGGGCCAGCGCGAAGGTGTCCAGGAACGTGGTCGTCGCCGTGTAGTGCGCCAGCCATCGCGATCCGGTCAGCCCGGAGATCGACGAGAACAGCACGAACTGATCCAGCGAGTGACGCAGTGACAGCCGGTGCAACAGCGACACCACGTCCAGTTTCGGCCGGAACATCGCGGTGACGTCGTCACTCGTCATGTCCAGCAACGTGATCGGGCCACCGCCGAACGCTGCGACGTAGATGCCGGCCAGCGGTGGAAGGTCGGCACCGAAGCGGTCGAACAACGCGCTCATCGCAGACTCGTCCGCCGCATCGGCGGCTGCCGTCACCACAGTGGTGCCGGCCGACACCAGGCGCGCGGCCAGATCGTCGAGGCGTGAACCGGGGTTGCGCGATACCGCGACGACGGTGCCCGCGCCCGAGTCGGCAAGCTGCTGGATCAGGTGCGGTCCGATGTTGCCGGTCGCGCCGATAACCAGATAGCTACTGTCCTTGGACAATTCGGCAGGGGCGGTCGACGGCGCATACCCCTTGTCCAGCCGCGGCACGCGGCGCAGGCCGGCCCGGTAGACAACCTGGTTTTCGTCGTCGTCGGCCTTAGCCTCGTCCACCACGTAGAAGGCGGCCAAGCCGTCAGGCACCGACTCGTCGATATCGATGACGCTGCCCCAGAATTCGGGGTGCTCGAGTGCGAGCGTGCGGCCCAGACCCCACAACACCGCGTGAGCGGGGTTGGCGCGGTCGCCTTCGCTGACCGGCTGGGCGTTGCGGGTGAGCAGATACAGCCGCGGCGCCACGCCCATCTCGGCGATAACGGCAGTCAGCCGTCGTGCGGCGTTGAAATACTCGTATCCCGCCTCGGCATCGAACTTGCCGCCGGTCACCTCGGGCGCGTAGAGCACGTGGGTCACTCCGGCGAGGGCGTCGGTGACCGCCGTCGGGTCGGTGCCTTCGGCCAGCAATGACGTCGGCTCCGCCGCGGCGGCGAATTCGTCGCCGAGGACGCGGCCGATCTCCGACCCCAACTGGGAGTCGGTGATCACCAGCCACGAGATGTCAGCGTCGCCTTTAGCCGCTGACAATTCGCGGGCCGGCCAGGCCAGCTGGCAGTACCACTCCGACGGGATCGGGCCATCGGTCTGCACGCCCGGATCACCCATGGCGGCAACATGTCTGACCGGCGTGATCGGTCGGGGGTTGACCCAGTGGTGGCCGTGGTGCCACGGCGTGGTCGGCAGCAACGGGTGCGGCTCGACGGGGTGCGGGATCTGCGGCGGATGACTGGTGTGGACGGTATTGAGGTTGGTGTGGAAGCGGACCGCGTCGTCGCCGTCACGCCACAACGTCCCCACGCTGTGGTGATGGCTGGTGGGATCCAGCGTGTCGCCGACGGCGTGGGTCAGGATCGGATGGGCACTGATCTCGATGAAGGTCCCGTGCTCCTCGGCGGCAGCCGCGACGGCCTGGCTGAGCAGCGCCGGCTGACGCACGTTGGCCACCCAGTAGTCGGCATCCAACATCGGCGACGCGGCGCCCTCGACGACCGTCGAGTAGAACGGGATGGTGGGGATCTCGGGAGTCAAATCCTCAAGCGCCGTGCGCAGCTCGCCCAGGATCGGATCCATGAACGCAGTGTGGGACGCGACCTCCATGTTGACCCGGCGAGCGAAACGGTTCTGCGCGCTCACCGCGGCAATCACCGCGTCGACCGCGGCCACCGCGCCGGCGATCACGGTCTCGCGCGGCGAAATGTAGCCCGCCACAGTGACTTCGGGGTAGCCGGCGATCTGTGCCTCGGTTGCCTCGGGGTCGAGCTTCAGCAGCGCGACCGCGCCTTGGCCGGCGAGCTTGGACATCAACTGCGAACGGATGGCGATCACCTGCAGCCCGTCGACGACACTGAGCGCACCGGCGACCACCGCCGCGGTGACCTCTCCCATCGAATGGCCGATCACCGCGTCCGGGTGCACACCGTAGGAGCGCCACAACTCGGTCAGCGCCAGCTGCAATCCCATCAGCACCGGCTGAACCTGCGCATCGCCGCTGATCGACTCGCCGTTGGCGATGATCTTCTGCAGCGAAAATCCAACCTTCTCGACGAAAATCGGGTCCAGCTCGTCGATCGCCTCGGCGAACACCGGCTCGTCTTCCAGCAATTGCCGGCCCATGCCGGCCCAGTGCGAACCCTGCCCCGAGTAGACGAACACCGTGCCGGGACTGCACGGCCCGTCGTGCGGGCCGACTGTTCCCTCTGCGCCGTCGACGAATCGGCCGTCGGCCAGCGCCTGCAACTGGGCCACCGCCTGGGCGCGGTCGCGGACGCAGACGGTGGCGAACTGCGGGTGGCGCTCGCGATGGTAGTTGAGCGTGTGGGCCACGTCGGGCAGCCGCACGTCAGCGCCCGCACCCTGCAGCCATTCCGCCAGCGAGCGCGCCTGCGAGGCGATCCGCTCCGGCGACTTGCCGGACAGCACCAGGGTGCTCACTGCCGGATCGGCCTCACGGATGACCGGTACGGCGGCAGGCGCCTGCTCGATCACCGCATGCGCGTTGGTGCCACCGAACCCGAACGATGAAACGCCTGCCCGCCGCGGATGATCCGTCTGCGGCCATTCCTGTTGCTCGGCAACCACTTTGAGACGCAACTGGTCGAAGGGGATATGCGCGTTGGGGGTGTGGAAGTGCAGGTTCTGCGGAATGCGGCCCTTCTGCACCGCGAGCACCGCTTTGATCAAGCCGGCCATTCCGGCCGCGGCCTCGAGATGGCCGATGTTCGTCTTGACGGTGCCGATCAGCAGCGGCGCGTCTTCGGCGCGACCACGTCCCAACACGGTGCCGAGCGCGCGTGCCTCGATCGGGTCACCCAGCGGCGTGCCGGTCCCGTGGGCCTCGACGTAGTCGACCTCTTGGGGCGGCACACCCGCGTTGGCGTAGGCGGAGCGCAGCACCGCCATCTGAGCGGCGGGGTTAGGCGCCAGCAGGCCGTTGGACCGGCCGTCCTGGTTCACCGCCGAACCGCGCACCACCGCCAGCACCCGGTCGCCGTCGCGCACAGCATCGTTCAGCCGCTTGAGAACCACGACGCCACAGCCCTCGCCACGGATGAACCCGTCGGCGTCGGCGTCGAACGCGTGGCAGGCACCGGTGGAAGACAACGCGCCGGTCTGGTCGAAGGCACGAACGACCGCCGGCGCCAACATCAGGTTCACGCCTGCCGCAAGAGCCACCTCGGAGTCCCCGACGCGCAGGCTCTGAGAGGCCAGGTGCAGGGCGACGATCGACGACGAGCACGCGGTGTCAACGGTGACCGACGGGCCGCGCAGATCCAGGAAGTACGACAGCCGGTTGGCGATAATGCTCAGCGCGCCACCGGAATTGCTCCACGCGTCGACGTTGGTCAGGTCCATTCCGGCCACGTACCCGTAGTCGGTGTAGCACGCGCCGGCGAAGACGCCGGTCTGCGAGCGGCGCAGGGTGCTCGGCGGAATGCCCGCGTGTTCCAGTGCCTCCCAAGCGACTTCGAGCAACATCCGCTGCTGCGGGTCCATCTTGGCGGCTTCGCGGGTGGAGATGTCGAAGAACTCGGCGTCGAATTCGTCGAGGTTGTCCATGTACCCGCCGTAGCGGGTGGTGAGGGCGAGAGTCGCCGCCACCTCCGGAGTGCCGTCGTCGAACGGCGCCCAGCGTTCCGGCGGCACCTCGGTGATCGCGTTCTTGCCGTCGCACATGAACTGCCAGAACTCGTCCGGGCCGGAGACGCCACCGGGGAATCGACAGCCCAGACCGATCACCGCGATCGGCTCGTCGAGGTGACCGCGGTCGGGCTCGAACTCGTCCTCGTGGGCCAACGATTCGGCACCGGTCAGGAACCGGGCCAGGTCGGAAATCGTCGGATGTTGCCAGAACTCGACAGGTGATACTTTGCGGCCGAGTAGCTCGGTCAACTCCCCGGAGAGCACGACCGCGTCACGTGAGCCCAGACCCAGATCGCTCATCGGGGCGTCGAAGTCGATGTCGTACAGACTGCATCCGACGTTCGTGACGAGGTAATCAGCCAGCCAGTGCCGTAGAGCGTCCTCGTCGTACGACGACGTCATCAGAGACCCCTTTCGCTGCCAGCCGGTGCCGACTCCACGCTGTCGAACAGCTCGCTCAGCACGCTGCCGTCCGAATCTCCCAGCACGTCAATATCGCTGTCTGATTCTGTCTGCGGCAGAACCTTTTTAGCCAGGTGCTCCGCGAGTGCCACGATAGTCGGGTAGTTGAACAGCATCGTCGCAGACAGCTCGATCCCGACGAACTGCTCGGTGTCCCGACGAACTGACATCGCCATCACCGAGTTCATGCCCAGCTCAGCGAATGGCCGGTCCAGCTCAAGCTCGGCTTCGGGCATATGCAGTTCGCGCGCGAGGATGGCCCGGAGCCCGTCTTGCAGCTCACGAACGACGTCCTCGGCGGGCATCTCCGACCAGGCTGGAGAGGCGGCCGTGGGCTCGGCGGCCGCTGTGCCGTCCGCCGAGGGCATCGGCGCCATGACCGCCTGGGCGACGTCGTAACGCGCGAGGTGGTCCCAGGCCGCGAAGGCTTCGTCGGCGGTGATGGGCCGCGACCCGAGCCGCTCGAGTTCTTGCAGTGCGATCTGCGCTTCGGCACCGAAGCCGAGACCGCGCCAGGCCACCCAGTCCTGGCTCACGGTGTGGCAGCCCTGCCGGTGACGCAACTGGGCCAGTCCGTCGAGGTAGGCGTTGGCCGCCGCGTAGGCACCCTGACCCGGGACACCGAACACGGCGCCGGCCGCGGCGGTCAGGAACAGGAAGTCGAGGCTGCCGGGCGGGAAGGTCTGATGCAGCACCTGCGCGCCCGCGATCTTCGGCCAAACCGTGCGCCGCAGGCGGTCTTCCTCGAGCTCGGTGAACAGGTGGGCGTCGGTGACACCGGCGCCGTGGACGACGCCGCGGATCGGCACGGCCCCCTCGGCGTCGCGTTTGGCCAGCAGCGCCTGCATCGCGTCGTGCGATCCGATGTCGAGTGCGACGGCTTCGACCACGACTCCGCGCATCTCCAACGCCCGGATGGCGTTGATCTTCTGGTGGGTGTCGGCGTCGTTGGCGTCGCTGTCCCAGTCTCGGCGGGGTGGCAACGCGGTGCGGCCGGCCAGGATCACCCGGCGCGCGCCGTGGTCGGCGAGCCAGCTGGCCGTCAGCAGACCGAGCGCGCCCAGACCACCGGTGATCAGGTACGCCGCATCCGGGCGGCATCGCAGCGGCTCGTGCACCGGCTCGCCGGACACCGGCGCGAGGGCCGGTGTCAGGAACTCGCCATCGCGCAGCGCCAGAATCGACTTCGCGGGCTTCCGTACAGCCGTGGCCAGCGCCGGCACCAGACCAGCGATGTCTGCGCCGTCCGGCAGGTCGATCAGGCCGCCCCACAATTGCGGCTGCTCGGCCCGGATGACCCCGGCGGTTCCCCACATCGGGCTTTGGGCGACCGCGGCGTCCGAACTGCCCTCGCGAACACCGCGAGTGATGATCCACAGCGTGACCGGGTGGCTTTCGTCGCGCTCGGCCAGCTTTCCGACCAGGTCGACCAGCTCCATCGACATGCGCACCGCGCCGTCGACATCGGCTTCACCGGAACGGGATTCGGCGATATAGAGCACATAGCGGGCATCGACAACAGCGGCCGACGCATAGCCGGCGTGAGTCAGGCCGTGGCGAAGCACACCGGCAATGTCGTTCTCGCCCAACACCGCAACGGTGCTCGGGCCGGTAACCAGATGGTCGTCGTGGCCCTCGACGGGCGAGAACGGCTGCCAGTCGAGGGCGTGCACCATCGCCGCGGGGTCGTCGTTGCGGTCGGCGGCCGCGCTCGAATCCACTGCCGCGTAGCGAAGTCCGCGCACTTCGATACTCGTGCTGCCATCAGGTGCGATCACCGCGATGTCGACGATGAGCTCTTCGTCGTCGCCGTCACGGCGGCGAACCTCGACGCGGCCACGCGGGTCGGCGAGCTCGGCGTCAAATCGGACGCCCGCGACCGCGGACGGCACCATCAGCCGCGGATTCTCGCTGTCCAGCAGTCGGCCGATGTGAATAGCAGCGTCCAGCAACGCAACTGACGAGGGCTGGGTCAGCTCGACGTCGGCGCGCAACTCGCCGGCCGTCGACCGGCAGGAGCCGATCGACCATCCGAACGGACGACCTTCACTGCCCCAGGTCTGCCACAGCGAGGTCACCGAGTCATCGGCGAACTCACTGTCGGCGACGTGCGGACCGGGTACCGCAGGGGCCACCGGGTGGTTGTCCGAGTCGCGGGCGATGCGAGCATTGACGTGCCGGATCCAGTGCCGCGCGGCACCACTGGCGCTCGACGACACGGTCACGGATGCCCCGTCGGCGACCACCTGAATGGCGCGTGGTTCGTCGACGACGATCGGGTACTCGAAGCGGATCTCGGACAGCGCCGATCCGCCGCATTCGGCCGCGGCCGCTGAAAGTGTCTGCAGCAGAACTGATATCGGGATGATCTCGACACCGTTGTTGTGGTGCGAACCGGGATACGGCTTGGTCGTGGGTGTCAGACGCGCCTGCCACAGATGCGTCGGCGGTGACGCGGCGACCGGAATGTGCTGACCCAGCAGCGTGCCGAACTGCGGCGCAGACTCGGCGGTCTTCACGAATTCCTCGGCGCTGATCCAGTGTTGGGTGTGGTGCCATGGCGCGCTCGGCAGAATCGGGTGCGGCTCGGGCGGATGCGGCAGTGTGGGCGGACGCATCATGTGCGTGCTGTTGAGGTTGGCGTGGAAGCTCACCGTGTCATCGCCCTTGCGCGACAATGTCCCAACGCTGTGATGGTGCACCGACTCCAGGGTTTCGGTGACGGCGTGCGTCAGGGTGGGGTGCGGGCTGATTTCGATGAACGTGGCGTGTTGCTCGGCGGCAAAGCTGATGGCGTGGTGCAGCCGAACCGGCTGACGCACATTGGCAACCCAGTAGTCGGCGTCCAGGGCCGGCGGCTCGCCCGCGTCGGCGACGGTGGAGATGAACGGAATCGTCGGCGGCTTGGGCGTCAGATCGGCCAGCGCCGAACGTAATTCGGTCAAGATGGGATCCATCAGCGCGGTATGCGAGGCGACTTCCATGTTCACCCGCCGCGCGAAACGCTCCTGTGCGCTCACGGCATTGATCGCCGCGTCGACCTGTGCCACCGCGCCGGCGATCACGGTTTGCCGCGGCGACAGGAAGCCGGCCAGGCTCACCTCGGGGTAGTCGGCGAGCAGCTTTTCGGCCGCGTCGGCGTCCATCTCCAGCAGACCCACCGCGCCCTGGCCGGCCAGCCTCGACATCAGCCGCGAACGAGTCCCGATGACTCGCAGGCCCTCACCGGGGGTCAGCGCCCCGGCCACCACGGCCGCGGTCACTTCTCCCATCGAATGTCCAATCACCGCATCGGGTTCCACACCGTATGAACGCCACAGCGCGGTCAACGCCAACTGCAGGCCCATCAGCACCGGCTGGACGCGGGCGTCGCCGGTCACCCGCTGGCCCTCGGTCAGCACTTGCTGCAGGGAGTACCTCATGTGCTCGAGGAATAACGGCTCCAGCTCATCGATCGCGGCGGCGAACGCCGGCTCGTCGGCCAGCAATTGCCGACCCATCCCGGCCCACTGTGATCCCTGGCCTGAATACACAAAGACCTTGCCCGGTTTGCATAACCCTTCGTGGGGGCCGACCAGGCCGATCGCCGACTGGCCGACCGCCAATGCCTGCAGCCCGGCGACGGCGTGGGCGCGATCGCGCGCGGACACCGTGGCGAAGGCCTTGTGGTGGGTCCGGTGGTGGTTGAGCGTGTGGGCAACATCGGTCAGCGGCACCGCGGCGCCCTCGCCGATGATCCAGTCCGCCAGGGTCTGCGCTGTTGACGCGATCCGCGCCGGGGACCTGCCCGATACCACCAAGGTCGTGATAACCGGTTCCGGTTGCGGCGCAACAGGTTCGGGGACCGGAGCTTGCTCGATGACGACGTGGGCGTTGGTGCCGCTGACCCCGAAGGACGACACCCCGGCCCGACGCGCGCGCCCTACGGCCGGCCAGTCCATGCCGTCGGCAGCGATGGTGAACTTCGACGCGCCTTCGACGGCGTTCGGCGTCAGCTCGGTGAAGTGCAGATGCTGCGGAATGTAACCGTGCTGCACGGTGAGAACGGTTTTGATGAAGCCGGCGATGCCGGCGGCTGACTCCAGGTGGCCCAGGTTGGTCTTGACCGAGCCCAGCACCAGCGGCGCCGCACCGTGGCGCTCACCGAAGACCTGATGAAGGGCACCCAATTCGATCGGATCGCCGAGTGCGGTGCCGGTGCCGTGCGCCTCGATGTAATCGATGTCCGACGGCTCCAGTCGCGCCGCTGCCAATGCCGATCGAACCACGGCCTGCTGAGCCGGCCCACTGGGCACGGTCTGCCCGCTGCTGGGTCCGTCCTGGTTGACTGCCGTGCCGCGCACCACCGCCAATACCGAATCCCCGTCGCGCACTGCATCGCTGAGCCGCTTGAGCACCACGACGCCGCAGCCCTCGCTGCGGACGTAGCCGTCGGCGCTGGCGTCGAAAGTCTTGCATCGGCCATCCGGAGCCAACATGCCCCAGCGCGAGGTGGCGACGCTGTTTTCCGGGCTCAGCATCAGGTTGACCCCGGCCACCAGTGCCTGATCGCTTTCCCGCCGGCGCAGGCTCTGACAGGCCAGATGGACTGTGACCAGCGACGACGAGCAGGCAGTGTCGAGCACGACCGCCGGGCCGTGTGCACCAAGGAAATAGGACAGGCGTCCGGCAGCAAAGTTCGCGGCGTTCCCGAACGGGACGTGCGGGTCGACCTCTTCCGGCGGCAGCCGGCCGGCCAGGGTCAGGGTGTAGTCGTAGGTGGTCATACCGACGAACACCGAAGTCTGGGTGCCGCGGATCATCGGCGCGGTGATGCCCGCGTTTTCCAGTGCCTCCCAAGTGACTTCGAGCAACAGCCGCTGCTGCGGGTCCATCGCTGCGGCCTCACGCGGCGAGATGCCGAAGAACTCGGCGTCGAACTCATCGGGTCGCCAAGAAGTGAGGAAACCGCCCTCTTTGCTGACGATCGTGCCCGGCACCGAGTGGTCGTCGGAGTAGAAGGCGTCGGCGTCCCAGCGTCCCAACGGGACGCCGACGATGCCGTTGCCGCCGTCCTGCAGCAGCCGCCAGAACTGGTCGGGAGTGTCTGCACCGCCCGGCAGCCGGCAACCCATTCCCACCACGGCGATCGGCTCGGTGTCGCCCTTTTCGGCGATCTCCAGCCGCGCAGTCAGATCGTCGATCTTGCGCAACGCCTCGGTGATGATGGCCCGACGGTCCGACGATGCAGCAGTCATCGCGCTCCCCCCGGTCCGTCGGAAAGTTGTTCAAATGGGACATCCTGTGCGAGGTACCCAGCCTCGCCCACCGGTGTCATCCGGGCGTATCCAGTCGGTTCGCTTCGTCGCGCCCACAACGTTCATGCCAGCCGAAGTGATTGATGTTACCGCCACTCGGCTGTTGCCGAACGTACCCCCCCTGCACAGCGGGTATCGAAAATTCGTTTGATGACACTGGCTTTACTCCCGCTGCGGTGTAAAGCCGTCCGGACCCCACGACGCGCGTCTGTCGGCATTGCCGACAGACGTCACGCGGTGGAATCCAAACGGCTGAAGTCGTCCTGCTGGTAGACCTCAACACACGATGAACGGCGGATCTTCCCGCTGGTGGTGATCGGAATGGAGCCGGCCGGAACCAACACGAGGTCGGCCACCCGCAGACCATGCGACTTCGAAATCGCAGACGTCACTTGCGCTCTCACGGCACGAAGCCGTTCCTGCATCTCCTCGGAGTTGCCCCGGTCCTTCATTTCCGCGATCACGATCAGCCGCTCGGTGCGACCATCCTCGATGGAAATCGCCGCAACACGGCCGCCGCTGATCTCCTGAGTGGTCGCCTCGATGTCGTCGGGGTAGTGGTTACGCCCGTCGACGATCAGCAGGTCCTTGATGCGGCCGATGATGAACAGGTCGCCGTCATAGATGGTGCCCAGGTCGCCGGTACGAAGCCAGGGGCCCAGCGGGGTGCCGCTCGACGGGTCGACGAGCTGACCTCCGAAGGCCTTCTGCGTCTGTTGCGGCTTGCGCCAGTAGCCGGCGGCGATGTTATCGCCGTGCAGCCAGATCTCGCCGACCATGCCGGCCGGGTTCTCGACGCGGGTCTCCGGGTCGACGATGCGAATCGTCGATGCGCGCGGGACACCGACGCTGACCAGCTCGACTCCGGTCGCGGTGTCGCATGCCTCGGCGTGGCCGGCGGACAGCTTCTCGTAGTCGAACGTTGCAACCCTCGGGGGACGCCCCGGGCCGGAGGAGTTCACGTACACCATCGCCTCGGCCAGGCCGTACGACGGCTTCAGCGAGCTGGCCGGGAAGCCGAACTCCGCGAACCGGTCGATGAAACGCCGGATCGTCGCCGCGTGGACCCGCTCGCTGCCGGACAGGATGGTGTGCACGCCGGACAGGTCGAGCCCGGCCATGTCCTCATCGGTGGTCCGACGCGCGGCCAGCTCGAAGGCGAAGTTCGGCACCGCGGTGAAGACGCGGGTGTTCTCGGCCAGCTGCTGAATCCACCGGGCCGGACGCTGCAGAAACGCCATCGGGCTCATCAGCACCGAGTGCAGACCCATGGTGAGCGCGCCGGTGATGCCCAGCAGCAGGCCCATGTCGTGGTAGACGGGCAGCCACGACACCAGCGTGGTGTCCGACGGCGGAATCGCGCCCTCGGCCTCGAAGTAGTCGTCGCGCACCTGCTGGACGTTGGCCAGGATGTTCTTGTGGGTGACGACCACCGCCGCCGGCGAACGGGTCGAACCGGAGGTGTACTGCAGGATCGCGTTCTTGGTCCGTGGCGCGGGCGGGGCCTGGAAGTTCGGCTCCGCGTCGAGGTCGAGGCTGTCGACCTCGATCAGCGCGGGTGCCTTGCCGGGCAGTGAACGCGCGCACCCGACGACGTCGTCGACGACGGCGGTCGTCGTCAGCAGCACCGTGGGAGCGCAGTCCTGCAGGGCCGCGGAGGCCCGCTCGTCGTGGGCACCGAACTGCGGTACGGGTAGCGGCACTGCTACCAACCCGGCCTCCAAGGCGGCGTAGAACGCGACGACGTAGTCCAGGCCCTGCGGCGCGAGGATGGCCGCACGGTCCCCCGGCGCTCCGCAGGACGCCACCTCAGCGGCCAGCGCCTGCACGCGGCCGTACAGCTCGGACCAGGTGAGCGTCTGGGAGTAGCCGGCGGGGTCGATCTCGTAGTCGATGTACGTGTAGGCCGGCGCATCGGGTTGCTGCCAGGCCCACTCCCGCAGTACTGCGGCAATCGAGGCATCGCTTCCTGCCATTGGGACACCACCCCTCAAAATCTAGAGCCCCGGACAACAACTAGACGGGCACTTGTGATGCAGGAGATTAACAGGGGCCTCGCACATCTCGGATCAAAAACCCAAGAATGTAAGACGCGCGCCAAACAGAAGCCCTGTTCCCGCCTGCGTCGTTGCTGGGACCATAGGTTTGCTATGTGGATCGCTTCCGGAGGCGCCCACTCTCCGGTCGCGACGGCCTTACCTTACCCGACGGTCAGTTAATTTGCATAACCCAGAATACTTAAAGGCTTTGCGGAAACTTATTCCCGTGGTAGCGATGGCATTTGCGGCCCTGGTAGTGCGCGCCTGCCTCTGGGGTAACGGCCTCAGCGCCGATCGTGCCAGCTCACCGGAGCCACCTCCTCCGAAACCTCCCTGAGAGAGGGGGTTTGCTGGGCCGCGGCACGCCCATGTCAGGGTGTGGTGTTATTCACTTTTCTCCCGGGACGCCCTGTTCACTCGCCCCGGCGTGCGGGCCGGGTATCTCAGGCAGATCTCAGGTTGGCCACATCGTCCAAGTTACCGGTCGCGCCGTCCAATTTGTTAGCTGGATAAACAACTTCGGCAGGTAATGGCCTTCTTGATTTGGCGATCTCGATTGCGTCGGCCATTTTGACAACAATCGTTTT
>DATAZN010000336.1:0-11740 GCA_036272035.1 Mycobacterium sp.
GTCCCGCAGGTTGCGCCATAGTTAAGTGATGCAGCCGCGACGCCATTCCGTCGTTGACATCACGCTCACTTCGATCCTGTCCGTGCTCGCCGTGCTCGCCGCAATGGCCACGGTCGGGTTCTCGTTCTTCTTCGTGATGGCCGCCGACTCGTGCAATGAGCACTGCGACGCCGGGGCGCTCAACGCCGCTTACGCCGTGACATGGGGCGGGGTCGGGGTCGCGGTCCTGATCGGAGTGTCAGGCGTGATCGTCGCCGCTGTGCGCGGCTGGCAGATGTGGATCTGGCCTGCGCTGGCGCTGCTACTGATCCTCGTCGCCCTGGGGATCGGCGTGCATTTGGCGGACACCGTCATGCACAATTAACGCTAGGACGGGCGGTGGCGGAGGGGCGGTGGCGGAGGGATTTGAACCCCCGGACGGTTTTAGCCGTCTCTCGCTTTCAAGGCGAGTGCATTAGGCCGCTCTGCCACGCCACCGCGGACAAGGGTAGCGGCTGGGTCTGATTGCCGCGTCCTCCTCGGGCCGTGCCGGCCCGCATGGTCAGTGGACCGGTTAGCCGGATCGCTTCAGCGCGGCGCTGATCCGGCGGCAGTTCTCCCCCATCGCGGCGACCTGCGAACGGGACAGCTGGCCCAGGAAGTTGGTCCGCACGCACTCGGCGTAGGTCACCATGGCCTGCTGCGCCGCGGTCCGGCCGTCCGCGGTGATCGCGGCGACCACCCCTCGCCGGTCGGCTTTGCTTGCCTCGCGGCGCACCAGACCCTGGCTTTCGAGGCGCCGGATCTGACGGGTGAGCCGACTCGGCAACGATGCCAGCGCCTCGGCGAGATCACCCATCCGGACGGACCCGCTCGGCGCATGGTCCAACATGTCGAGAACCCTGACGTCGAACAGCGACAGTTCATGCGCCTCGGTCAGTCGACGATTGAGCGTCGCGTACAAGCGCAGGGTGGAGTCCAGGAAGTTCTGCCACGATTTCTGCTCGGCGATGTCGAGCCCGGGCATGTCGCTGGCTGTCCGGCCGGCAATCAGGGCGGCCATCACGTCATGCTATGCGACACAGTGGCTTTGGAACAGACCAAATGTGCAGGTAGTAGCGTGGCGGGCATGTACGCCATCGTCGTCGAATCCGCCGATCAACTCTCTTGGCAGCAAGTCCCGGATGTCGCCCCGAGCCGCGGAGAGGTGCTGGTCAAGGTCAGCGCGGCCGGCGTCAACCGGGCCGACCTGCTGCAGGCTGCCGGGCTGTATCCGCCGCCACCGGGCGCCAGCGAACTGCTCGGGATGGAGGTCTCCGGCATTATCGAGGCGGTCGGCGACGATGTCGCGGGATGGACAGCGGGGCAAGAAGTCTGCGCTTTGCTGGCCGGCGGCGGCTACGCCGAATACGTGGCCGTTCCGGCCGGTCAGCTTCTGCCGCATCCCGTTGGCCTCGACCTGCAGGACTCGGCCGGCGTGCCGGAGGTGGCCTGCACGGTCTGGTCGAACCTCGTGATGACGGCTCATCTGAGCGAGGGTCAACTGCTGTTGATGCACGGCGGCGCCAGCGGCGTTGGCAGCCACGCCATTCAGGTCGCCCGCGCACTGGGCGCCCGGGTCGCCGTCACCGCAGGATCGGCGGCCAAGCTGGAATTGTGCCGCGAACTGGGTGCCGAGATCTTGATCAACTATCGCGACGAGGACTTCGTCGAGCGGGTGCGGGAAGCGACCGACGGCGCGGGCGCCAACGTGATATTCGACATCATGGGTGCCTCGTACCTGGACCGCAATATCGACGCGCTTGCCACTGATGGCCGCCTGGTCATCATCGGCATGCAGGGTGGCATCAAGGGCGAACTCAACATCGCCAAGCTGCTCAGCAGACGAGCGCATGTCATCGGCACTACACTGCGCGCCCGGCCGGCGACCGGACCCAACAGCAAGAGCGAAATCGTCGCGGCGGTGGTGGAGGCGGTCTGGCCGATGATTGCCGACGGACGCGTCCGACCGGTGATCGGGGCGCGTCTACCGATTCAGGAGGCCGCCGAGGCTCACCGGTTGCTGCAGGCGGGAGAGATAACCGGAAAGATCGTGCTGACGGTCTAACCCCGTCTAGCCCAAGGAGGCGAGGGCGCGGACCAACTGGTCGACCTCGGCCATCGTCGAGTAGTGCGCGAGACCGACGGTGACCGCACCGCCGACATCGTTGACGCCGATCACGTCGAGCACGCGCGAGTTGGCGTTGGAGATCGCCAGAACGCCATTGTCCGCCAACCGCTGCACCACTCGCTCGGCGGGCACCTCGTGGACCGCGAAGCTGACCACCGGTATCCGGGTCTCGGGCCGCGCGATCACCACCACCAACGGCAGCGAGCGAAGCGAGCCCATCAGGTAGTCGAATATCCCGTCCATGTAAACGGTTGCGGATTGCAGTGAGGTGGAGAGCCTTTCACGCCGAGTTCCCCGAGCAGACTCGTCGAGCGAAGCCAGGTATTCGATGCTGGCGACGAAGCCGCCGAGCAGACCGTATTGGTGCACACCGAGCTCGAGGCGTGCCGGACCGGTGGCGTACGGGTTGGTCGACACCGACGTGAAGGTGTTGATCATCGCCGGGTCGCGGAACACCAAGGCGCCCACTGGCGGGCCGCCCCAGCCCACCGCGTTGATCGCCACCACGTCGGTGTCGATCTCGTCGATGTCGATCAACCGGTAAGGCGCGGCAGCGGAATGGTCGACGATCACAAACCCGCCGACGTCGTGGACCAGCTTGGTGACCGGTCGCAGGTCGGTGAAGGTGCCCAGCGTTCCCGACGCCGACGTCACCGCGACCAGACGAGTCGCCTGACCGATCAGGCCCTCCCACTGCCAGGACGGCAGATCACCGGTTTCGATGTCGACCTCTGCCCATTTCACCTTGGCGCCGAAACGGTTTGCCGCGCGTAGCCATGGCGCGATGTTCGCTTCGTCGTCGAGCCGGGTGACGATCATCTCGTAGCCCAGGCCGGATCGGGTGGACGATGCGTCGGCCAACGACGCCAGCAAAACCGCACGGTCGGCGCCTAGCACCACGCCGCGGGGGTCGGCATTGACCAGATCGGCCGCGGCCTGACGGGCTGCCTCGAGCACGGCCGCACTGCGCTTGGCCGACGGATGCGGGCCGGCGGTGCTGGGGAAGGAGCCGCGGAAAGCCGTCGAGACGGTGGTCGCCACCGAGTCGGGGATCAGCATCCCGGACGGCGCATCGAAGTGCACCCAACCGTCCCCGAGTGACGGGTGTAATCCCCGCACTCGGGCGACGTCGTATGCCATACCAGCCACCTTAGAACTACGCACAATAAGAGAACCCGTGAAGGTAGCGGGCGCCCGAATACGTCCCCGCCGTCCCGAGCCAGGTCACCCGGCCCGCAATAATAGTCGAGTGGGGCTCTGGTGGGGGACGCTGATCGCATTGTTTTTGCTGATCGCGCCGGGGGCAATCATCGCGCGAATCACGCAGCTAACTTGGCCGATCGCCATCGCAGTCGGCCCCGCGCTGACCTACGGCGTGGTGGCGCTGGCGATTATCCCGTTCGGCGCCACCGGAATCCCTTGGAACGGTTGGACGGCGCTCGCCACGCTCGCCGTGGTGTGCGTCGTGATGATCGGTATGCAGCCGTTGTTGGCCCGCTACCGAGACAGCGAGGCCGAGGCGCGCGGGATTGATCGCCGACAGGCGCTGACCGTCGGGGCCGGGGTGCTACTCGGCGCGCTGTTGATCATGTGGGCCGCCTACCGCGGCGTCGTGCACTGGCAGTCCATCCCGAGCACCTGGGATGCGCTCTGGCACGCCAACACGGTTCGCTTCATTCTCGACACCGGCCAGGCCTCGTCCACTCACATGGGTGAGCTACGCAACGTCGAGACCCATCAACCGCTGTACTACCCCTCGGTGTTTCACGCCCTCACCGCGGTCTACTGCCAGCTCACCGGCGCCGCACCGACGACCGGCTACACCCTGAGTTCGGTGACCGCGGCGGTGTGGCTGTTTCCGACCAGCGCGGCGATGCTGACCTGGCAACTGCTGCGTCCCCGCACGACGCACGCCGCCGGCGTGGCTGCGACGGCCGCGGCGATGTCAGCGTCGTTCACGTCGGTGCCCTACGTCGAGTTCGGCACCGCGGCGATGCCCAACATGACCGCCTACGGCATCGCGATCCCGACGTTCGTTCTGGTCATCTCGACGCTGCGGCACCGCGATCGCATCCCGGTGGCGGTGCTGGCCCTGGTCGGTATCTTCTCGCTCCATCTCACCGGCGGGTTCGTCGTGATCCTGTTCGCACTGGCCTGGTGGCTGATGGACGCGTGCTGGCATCCGGTGCGCGGACGGCTCGCCGACCTCATGACCCTGTCCGCGGTGGCGGCGCCGACGGTGTTGATCCTGGCGCCGCAGTTCATCGGGGTGGCCAAGCAGGCCGGCATCATCGCCGGGCACGCCTTCCCCAGCTTCAAGACCGTCAAGCAGGGCATCATCGACGCTCTGCTGCTGCACACCCGCCACCTCAACGACTTCCCCACGCAATACGGCCTGGTGGTGCTGAGCGGCATCGGCATAGCGATCCTGCTGTACAAGCGGATCTGGTGGCCGCCAGTGCTCTGGCTGGTGCTCACCGTGGCGACCATTTATTCGGGGGCGCCGTTCCGTAATCCGCTCGGCGCCGCCATCGAACAGTTCAGCCAGTTCTTCTACAACGATCCGCGACGGCTGTCGGCGGTGGTGACCATGCTGGTGACGCCAATGGCGGCCGTCGCGGTCTTCGCGTTGGTCGTCGGCGCCGTCGCGGTTGCCAGACGGTTCATCAAACTACCTGCGCCCGTGTGGGTCTCAGCCACCGCGCTACTGCTGGCGCTGACCACCGTCTTCAGCGCACGGGAGTACTTGTACCGGCATCTGGTGCTGTTCGGCGACAAATACGACTCGGTGATCATCAACCAGAAAGACCTCGATGCTTTTGCCCACCTGGCCGCGTTGCCGGGCGCCCGCACCACCCTGATCGGCAACTCCAACGTCGACGGCACCGCGTGGATGTACGCGGTCGCCGACCTGCACCCGCTGTGGACGCATTACGACTTCCCGCAGCAGACCGGCCCGGGCTATTACCGGTTCGTCTTCTGGGCCTATGCCGACGCCGACGCGCTACCGGGGGTGCCCGAGGAGAAGCGGGCGCTGGTGCCAGAAGCGATCCGGGCACTCAATATTCGCTACATCCTGACCAGCGCCCCAACGGTTCGGGGGTTCAAGGTGCCCGACGGTCTAGTGTCGATAGACCATTCGAAGTGGTGGGCGAAGATCTACGACAACGGCGAAGCCTGGATCTACGAATGGCGTGGCGCCCCGACGCCCCACCAAATGACCCGGGCCAGACCATGACAAGAGGTGACGAGCATTGAGTAACGACGACGACATCGAGGTCATCGGCGGCGTCGACCCCCGGCTGATGGCGGCCGGGCAGGACGACGCCGACGACCGGTCGATCACCGACCTGGTGGAGCAGCCGGCCAAGGTGATGCGGATCGGCACCATGATCAAACAACTCCTCGAAGAGGTGCGGGCGGCGCCGCTCGACGAGGCCAGCCGCACCCGGCTGCGCGAGATCCACGCCACCAGCATCAGAGAACTCGAAGAAGGTCTGGCGCCGGAGCTCCGTGAAGAACTCGATCGCCTCACCTTGCCGTTCAACGAGGGCTCCGTCCCGTCCGACGCCGAGTTGCGTATCGCCCAAGCGCAATTGGTCGGCTGGCTGGAAGGATTGTTCCACGGGATTCAGACCACTCTGTTCGCTCAGCAGATGGCAGTCCGCGGCCAGCTCGAGCAGATGCGCGAGCAGCGCGGTCTGCCCCCGGGCGCCGGCAGGCCCGGGGGACCCGGCGGAACCGGTTCTGGCACCGGGCAATACCTCTAAGCAGACAACCCGTGACTCCGAGCGGTCCACACATCGAAACCCACGGCGCGTGGGTGGAGTTTCCGATCTTCGATGCCAAATCGCGCTCGCTGAAGAAGACGTTCCTGGGCGGCTCGATCGGGCGCAACGCGTCCAACGTGGTGGTGATCGAGGCGTTGCGGGATATCACGATGTCGCTGGAACTCGGCGACCGGGTGGGGCTGGTCGGCCACAACGGCGCCGGGAAATCGACTCTGCTGCGGCTACTTTCGAGCATTTACGAGCCCACCCGCGGCTCCGCCATCATCCGCGGACGGGTGGCGCCGGTGTTCGACCTCGGCGTCGGGATGGACCCCGAGATCTCCGGCTACGAGAACATCATCATCCGCGGCCTGTTCCTCGGGCAGACCCGCAAGCAGATGCTGGCCAAGGTCGACGAGATCGCCGACTTCACCGAACTCGGCGACTACCTGGCGATGCCGCTGCGGACCTACTCCACCGGTATGCGGGTGCGATTGGCGATGGGCGTGGTCACCAGCATCGACCCGGAGATCCTGCTGCTCGACGAGGGCATCGGCGCCGTCGACGCGGACTTCCTCAAGAAGGCGCAGACCCGGCTGCAGAAGCTGGTGGAACGATCCGGAATCCTGGTATTCGCAAGCCATTCCAACGAATTCTTGGCCCGGCTGTGCAAGACCGCGATGTGGATCGACCACGGCGTAATCAAGCTCACCGGCGGCATCGAGGACGTCGTGCGGGCGTATGAGGGCGACGACGCGGCCCGGCATGTGCGTGACGTGCTCGCCGAAACCGCACGCGACCAGCTCGCGAGTAAAGCCCCCGCGGATGAGTGACATGGTGTGCGCCGTCGTGGTCACCCACCGGCGACCCGACGAACTTGCCAAGTCGCTGGACGCGTTGAGCACCCAGAGCCGGCTGCTTGACCAGCTGATCGTGGTCGACAACGACGCCGACGAACACATTCGCGATCTGGTGGCCGGCCAACCCGTCCCCACGACGTATCTGCCCTCGCACCGAAACCTCGGCGGCGCAGGTGGTTTCGCGCTCGGCATCCTGCATGCTCTGGCGCTCGGTGCCGATTGGGTGTGGCTGGCCGATGACGACGGCCATCCGCAGGACAGCCAGGTGCTGGCCACGCTGCTGGCATGCGCGGACAAGCACCGACTGGCCGAGGTATCGCCGATGGTGTGCAACGCCGACGACCCGCAACGGCTGGCCTTCCCGTTGCGCCGCGGCCTGGTCTGGCGCCGGCTGGTCAGCGAATTGCGCACGGAGGCCGGCCAGGAACTGCTGCCGGGCATCGCCTCGCTGTTCAACGGAGCACTGTTTGCAGCGTCGGCGTTCGAGTCGATCGGCGTTCCCGATCTTCGGCTGTTCGTCCGCGGCGACGAGGTGGAGATGCATCGTCGGCTGGTCCGTTCCGGGCTGGCGTTCGGAACCTGCCTGAATGCGGCATACCTGCATCCGTGCGGATCGGCCGAGTTCAAGCCGATCCTTGGCGGCCGGATGCACACGCAGTATCCCGACGACGCCACCAAGCGCTACTTCACCTACCGCAATCGCGGCTACCTGATGGCGCAGCCCGGTCTGCGCAAACTGCTCGTCCAGGAGTGGCTGCGATTCGGCTGGTTTTTCCTGATATCCCGTCGCGACCCGAAAGGTCTGCTGGAGTGGCTGCGGCTGCGCCGGCTGGGCCGGCGGGAACTGTTCAGGAGGCCTGATGACGATCGTTGATGTTGCCGCACAGTCGAAGACGATGACCCGGGCTTGGGGCGATCTTGTCGACGGATACCGTCGCCGCGAGCTGTGGCTGCACCTCGGCTGGCAGGACATCAAGCAGCGCTACCGCCGCTCGGTGCTCGGGCCGTTCTGGATCACCATCGCCACCGGGACCACTGCCGTCGCGATGGGCGGGCTGTACTCCAAGCTGTTCCACCTTCAGCTGTCGGTGCATCTGCCCTACGTCACCCTCGGCCTGATCATCTGGAATCTGATCAACGCCTCGATCCTGGAAGGCGCGGAAGTCTTCGTCGCCAACGAGGGATTGATCAAACAGCTGCCGACGCCGCTGAGCGTGCACGTCTACCGGCTGGTGTGGCGGCAGATGATTCTGTTCGCGCACAACATCGTCATCTACGTCGTCATCGCGATCATCTTCCCGAAGCAGTGGTCGTGGGCCGACCTCGCGGTGATCCCGGCGCTGGGCCTGATCGTGCTCAACTGCGTATGGGTGTCGCTGTGTTTCGGCATCCTCGCGACGCGATTCCGCGACATCGGTCCCCTGCTGTTCTCCATCGTGCAGTTGCTGTTCTTCATGACGCCGATCATCTGGAACGACGACACGTTGCGGCAGCAGGGCGCCGGACAGTGGTCGAAGATCGTCGAGCTCAACCCGCTGCTGCATTACCTGGACATCGTGCGCGCCCCGCTGCTCGGCTCGCATCAAGAACTGCGGCACTGGGCGGTCGTGGTGGGGCTCACTGTGCTGGGTTGGCTGTGTGCCGCTTTCGCGATGCGCCAATACCGCGCGCGCGTGGCGTACTGGGTGTAGCAGCAGGGCTGCGGCGTGGGCCATGGCGACCGGCGTCAAACGTAAACCACGGCCCAGGGTTTCCCCTGGGCCGCGGTCCGCTCCCCCCTTGGTTCTAGGGTTTTAGCCGTTCGTGCCGGGTGTGCCGTTAGCTCCGGTCGTACCGACGCCGGGTTGACCGTCGCCACCGTCAGTACCGGCATTGGCGCCACCGTTACCGCCGGACCCGCCGTTGCCGCCCTGGCCGGCACTAGTGCCGGCGGCATCGCCTTCACCACCGTTGCCCCCGTTGCCGCCGTGAGCGTTAACACCGGTTCCGCCGTTGCCAGCGGTCCCGCCGTTACCGCCGGTGGCGTTGGCCGTGACGCTGCCGGTGCCGGTCCTGACGAAGGCGTCGCCGCCGTTGCCGCCATTGCCGCCGTCGGCGCCAGCACCGGTGCCCGCGTTGCCGCCGGACGCGCCCGCGCCGCCGGTAGCGGTGCCCGCGGCCACGGAGCTGTGGGCAGTGCCGTTACCGACGGCCTCCACCCAGCCGTGACCGCCGCTGCCGCCGTCACCGCCGTTGGCGCCGGTGCCACCGCTTCCGCCATCCCCGCCGATGCCGGTGCCACTGGCGTCGCCGCCGTTGAGGCCGATGATGGCGCCGTTGCCGCCGTCACCGCCGGTGAGGCCGTTAAGACCGTCACCACCGTCACCGCCGGTAGCTGTTCCAACCGCGGTGGCGAACGGTGTCGGCTCTGGGCCAGGTCCGCCGATATCCCCGTAACCGGCGTCGACACTGGCTCCACCGCCGGCCCCGCCGGTGCCGCCACCCGAGGCGTCCCCGCCGATCCCACCGGTAGCAGAACCAGAAGCGCTGGTGTGGTCACCGATAGCTTCGATGACGCCGTAGCCGCCGGCCCCCGCGTTGCTGCCAGCGCCGCTGCCGACCCCGCCAGCCCCGCCGATAGCCGTGCCGCTGGCGGCCTCTCCGCCGTTGACGGGGTTGTAGCCGCCGAGGATTTGGCCGGCACCGCCGTTACCGCCGTTACCGCCATCGATGCCGGCACCGCCCGCACCGCCCGTGGCAGAGCCAGTGGCGGAGCTGCCTGCCCCGACCGCCCCGATATAGCCGTAGCCGCCGTCGCCGCCGGTGCCGTTGCCAGTGCTCGCACCGCCGGCCCCACCGATGGCGGTGGCATTTGTGACTGTGCCGCTATCGGTTGCGGTGACTGTGGCGTAAGCCCCGGCGCCGCCAGCCCCGCCAGCCCCGGCAGCGGTGCCGTCACCGCCAGCCCCTCCAGCCCCGCCGGTGGCGGAACCGTGGAGGATGGAGCTGCCTACACCGTCGGAGGAGACGAGACCTTCCCCGCCGACCCCGCCGACCCCGCCGGCGTCTGCAGCGGTGCCGTCACCGCCAGCCCCACCATTTCCGCCGTGTACGGTGCCGTTGAGGTCGGAGCTGCCGCCTGTTGCTAGGACTTTGCCCTCGCCGCCTGCGCCGCCGTCGCCGCCATTTGTACCAGTGCCGCTATCGCCGCCGTTGCCGCCGATGCCGGTCCCGCTGGCGGTGCCGAAGGACTGCCCGTCGACGGAGCCCTCCCCGCCGGCACCGCCGGTGTGGCCATCGAAGGCTGCACCGCCGTCGCCGCCGGTTGCGATTCCGGAGGCGTGGCCGGTGTCGGGGAAGCCTGGCTCGCCGTAGCCGCCGTCGACGATGCCTCTGCCGCCGTCGCCGCCGATGCTGCCAGTGCCGGTGGCGGCCCCGCCGTCCCCGCCGGTGGCCGTGCCGCTAGCGGTGCTGTTGTTGTAGATGGCTTCGACGAGAGATTGGCCGCCGTCGCCGCCGGTACTGCCAGCACCGGTGCCCGCGCCGCCGGCCCCGCCGAGAGCGGTGCCACTGGCGACCTCTCCGGTGTTGCCGCTGTAGAAGCCGCCGAGGATTTGGGCGCTCCCGCCTTCGCCACCGGTACCGCCATCGATGCCCGCACCGCCGGCGCCGCCGGTGGCCACGCCCGTAGCCGAGCTTCCTGCGCCGACCGCCCCGATGTAGCCGTAGCCACCAGCACCGGCGGTGCTGCCGTTTATACCGCCGGCGCCACCAGCACCGCCGGTGGCGGTGGCGTTATTGACTACGCCGCCACCGGATGCGTTGAGCGCGCCGTAGCCACCAGTCCCGCCGACCCCGCCAGTCGCGGTCGTGCTACCGGCACCGCCGGCCCCGCCGGCGCCGCCGATCGCCGCACTGGTGCCGGTCACCGTACCGCCGGTGTCAGTCGTCACAGTGGCGTAGCCGCCGCCACCACCACCACCGCCGCCTTCGCCAGCCGCGGTCGCGGTGCCCGTGCCGCCCACACCGCCCTCGCCGCCGTTGCCGCCGACGGCACCCGTGCCGCTCGCGGCGCCGTCGCCGCCGGTGCCACCGCTGCCGCCGTTGCCGTCGAGCCCGTGGGCGCCGCCAAAGCCGCCGTTACCGCCGTCGCCACCAGTGCCACCCGTGCCGCCGTCGCCGCCATAGCCGCTGCCGCCGTTCGCAAAGGTGCCGGCCGCGCCGTTGCCGCCTTCGCCACCGATCCCGCCCGCACCGCCGGCACCGAACAGGCCGCCGAGGCCGCCGTCGCCACCGAGGCCGCCGTCGCCGCCCGCGAGGTCTGTATCGGTACTGGCCAGGCCGGCACCGCCAGCCCCGCCGGCACCGCCAGTGGCGAAGAAAGCGTATGTTCCGGCGTCGCCGCCGTTGCCACCCGTACCAGCGGCGAGGCTAGCGGTAGCCGCTCCACCGTCACCGCCGTCACCACCGTTGCCGTAGAACAGGCCGCCGGCGCCACCGTCGCCGCCGGCGCCGCCGTCGATGCCGACCCCGCCGTCACCGCCGTTACCGAAGTACAACGCGTCACCACCGTTACCGCCCTGACCCAGCAGGTCGGTGGCGCCGTCGCCGCCGTTACCGAAGAAGATGCCGCCGCCTTGACCGGTCGCGTCGGCCAGTGAGCCGCCGCCGACACCGTCAGCACCGTTGCAGATCAATCCACAGGCACCCCCCAAGGCGCTGGCGGCCGGGTCGGCCTGGTCGAACCACGAGTTCAGCCCGGTGTCGACCTGCTGACCGAAGTCGCTGTTGATCCAGGCCTGCTCCAGGCCCTGCCAGAACGTCGACGACGTGGAGTCGGCCACCGACGCCGCCGTACCGGCCTCACTGACCGGGTTGGTGAACTCACCGAACAAGGACTCCCAGCCCGAGGGGGCAACCGCGGCGACATCAGTGGCCGGCAACGCAAGATCACCCACCGCGGACGGGTCAATACCCATAAG
>DATAZN010000337.1:0-2832 GCA_036272035.1 Mycobacterium sp.
CCAAGCGAGATCACCTCCGCCCTGCAAGACGTGTCCCGCGCCTTGACCCAGGCGCTGCCCAAGTCATCGGCCACTCGCGAAGCCTCCTCCGACGACTTGGCAGCGCACGCGGCCGCCGATGCGGCTCAGGCGGCACAAGCCACCGCCGATGCGCTCGAAGGTGCGGCCGAGGCCGACGGCTACCAGCCCGCCTCGCCATCGCGCCCGTAACGACCGGTCGGGCCAGGATTCGAGTGGAGGCCGGATCACGCGGCGGCGGTGATCAATTCCTGCAGGGCGACCTCGAAGTCGTCGGCCAGGTCCCATACGTCGGGCACCAGTTCCCGGCATGAATTGATCCCGACGTCAAGCTTGCCGGTCAGTGACATCACCGTGATGTTGAGGCCGGTGCCGTAGAAGATCGGTCCAAGCGGATACATCGCCTTGACCTGGCAGCCGAGAAAGTACAACGGCACCTGCGGTCCCGGCACGTTGGAGATGACCAGGTTGTGCAGCGGTCGGCGGGTCAGCACCGTACTGGCGAAGAGTCCCACCGCCGGAGCCAACAGCGCCCGCCCTGCAAACTGCGCCCAGTCCAGCAACAGCGTCGCCCCGATCGCCGCGCTGTGCTCCTTGGCCACCCCATTGGCGTGCGCGATGGCGCGCAGCCGCTCGGCCGGGTCGGCGATCTGAGTCTGCAGGCGGGTGAACAACGCCGTCAACTGGTTGCGGCCTGGCCGGTCGGACTTTTGATGCACCGACACTGGCACCGTGGCCACCAGCGAGGTGTCGGGCAGCTGACCGCGATCGAGCAAGAACTTGCGCAGCACCCCGGCGCACACTGCCATCACCACATCGTTGACCGTGACATTGAACCTGTTCTTGATCGTCTTGATGTCGTCGAACTCCAGGCGGGCGTAGGCGATGTTGCGCCTGCGAGTGATGGAGTCGTTGAACGGGGTGTGCGGCGCCCGGAACGGCGCCGCCATGGCCCGCCCGCTGCGCCCCCGGCGAACGGTGTCGACGATCGTTGACGCCGTCATCGGCACCACAGTGGCCAGCTGCAGTGGCCGGGCAACGAACTTCGCCAGGCCCCGCACCGCCATTCCCACCGAGTTGGTGTCCCCCGGCCCGTCCACCGCCTTCGGCGCCGGCGTGTCCGGTTCGGTGCCGCACAGCTGCGACAGCAGGTTCGCACCGCCCACCCCGTCCAAGCTCGCGTGATGCACCTTGGTCATCACCGCCAGCCGCCCACCCGCCCGGGCGTCGGTGCCAGCGATCCCCTCGATCACCCACATCTCCCACAGGGGCTGGCCGCGATCAAGGGGCAGGGAGGCGATGCGCCCGCAGGTCTCCGACAGCTCGACGCGCCCGCCGGGCGCCGGCAGGCCGATGCGGTGCAGATGCCGGTCCAGATCGAAACTGTGGTCCTCCACCCACACCGGATGGTCCAGATTCAGCCGGCTGTCGGCCAACCGCTGCCGAAACTCCGGGATCGACTTGATCCGCACGCCCAGCTCCTCGCGCAGCCGGGCGAAGCTGTACCCGCCGGGCACTGTCGCGGCGTCCAACTCCAAGATCGCGCAGACATGCAACGGCTGTGAGGGTGTTTCCAAATACAAGAAGCTGGCATCCAGCCCGCTGAGCCGTTGCATACGTTTCCCTTCCGCCGGTCGAGGAGGGGTCATTGCCGCCAGCCGACCCGGACTGCCGGCCGGGGCGATGCGATCGAAGACGGGCCGGCAGGCACTCCACGATCACGATCAGAACTCGATGGCGAACCCGTTCAGGTCCTGGCTAAAGGGCGTAGAGCTCATAAAGACGAGTATCCCGAGTCTCAGGAGTGAAAATTCGTTGAGAAATCCGCCGAGACCATTGTGCGCTTATCGGCACTCGATTGAAAGTAGGTTTCAGGCGCCGATATCCCCAATTCACTTGACACAGCGGAAAATTCCACCGTTTGACGGGCAATGCCCGGCCCAATCGTATTGACGCATTGTCAATACGAAGCGAGGTTTCAGGCGAGGTTTTGGGTCTAGCGCGAACATGCGGAGTGTCTCGCATGAAGGTCTAGACGGCCGATGAGGTTCCACTCCTTGGCTTTTCGCCGCCCCGCGAACTTGGCGATCTTCGCGGTGCCACCGTCACGATGATCGACAATCTGGTACCCGTTACGATCGCCGCTGTCGACGGCGTGCGCACCGGCGGTGGCCTGGAGGTTCTCTTGCTACATCCGGACCTGCCAAATGATTCCGTTGGCTCCCAGTTGTTGAACTCCTTCACATCATCACCGGCGCACAGATCGTGTCACCGGGCCCGCGAAGGATCACGATGCGACCAGCCCCGGTCGTCGGAGATCTCCTTGACCGCGGCGTTGAGCTCGGCCGACACCTCACGATCGAGCGCGCTGTGACACTCAGGACGGTTCAAAGTGATCGTCGTGACAGGCCCCTCGCACTTCAAATACTGAAAGTTACTAGAAAGGTTGCTCGACATACGAAAAGTATGCGATAGTCGCTAGAGAGCGATATGCGGTATGGCAACTCGTCCATTACTGGAGGCCGAATGTACGCCGCGACCAGGCCATCTACGCCGGGCACAATCGTCACGGAGCGCCTGCGGGCGGGCAGCCTCTCAGACGGCGAGCGTACTGCGCTGCGTGCCCCGCGCGACCGATCGGATGCGGACATTGGCGACCGTGAGCGCGTTGATGAACGCATCGACGAACACGCTGCCGGTACGGCTCATCGGCGAACGTCGGTCACGTTCGACCGGCAGGGCTCAGGGATGGTTCGGGAAATCGTGGAGGATGACGCGAGCGTCGCTGGCCGGCTCGCCTGGCTCGCCGCTCGG
>DATAZN010000338.1:0-6371 GCA_036272035.1 Mycobacterium sp.
CCGCAGTTCGTCGAGCTGTGGCGCTCGGGCCGGCTGCCGGTGGAGTCGCTGGTCTCCTCGAGGATCACCCTCGACGACATCAACACCGCGATGGACAACCTGGCCGACGGCACCGCGGTCCGTCAGCTGATCTCATTCGAGAATGTCTGAGCTGCGGCACTTGTCACAGGGGCATGATTAGCCTCCACGGCCCGGGGCTGACGATGTGCCCGCCTCACAGCGACAAATCGCATGGTGTTCGCCGTTGTCGCTACGAGGCGGGCACATTGGGTGCCGACTGCTTCAGATGCCGCGCTCACGCCCCGTAGAACGCTCGCCGCAGCGCGCGACCCTGCAAGGCGAACAACTGCTCGGCAACTTCCCAATCGGGCAACAGCGAGTCGAATCCGTGACAGGTGCCGGCGAACACGTGTAACTCGGTGGGGATCCCGGCCCGCAGCAATCGCTGCGCATAGTCGAGCGCCTCGTCGCGCAGCGGATCGATGTCCGAGCAGGTGATGAATGCCGTTGGCAAGTTATGTAATTGATCACGCCGAGCCGGCACGGAACCCGCGGACGGCGCTGCCGACCCCAGGTAGTGTCGCCACATCAGCTCCGCGGCCGGACCGTCGAACGCCGGCGTCGCCTCGAACTCCGTCTTCGATCCGGTGACCCGGTCGTCGAGCACCGGCTGGTGCAGCATCTGAAACATCACGGCAGGCAGCGACCCGTCGGCGGACCGTTGTGCAAGGCACGCCGCCAGTGCGCCGCCGGCGCTGCTCCCCGCCACCGCGATGCGCGATACGTCGACGCCGAGTTCGTCGGCGTTGACGCTCACCCAGTTCAGCACCGCGGCGGCGTCGTCAACCGCGGCCGGGTAAGGATTTTCGGGCGCCAACCGATAGTCCACCGATACGACCGAACATTGAGCGCGGCGGGCCAGTTCGACACACTGTCGGTGGTCGGTATCCAGATTGCCGAGCACGAATGCGCCTGCGTGGCAATAGACAGCGACGGGTGATGGCGGCGGGGTACCGCGATAGATGCGCACCCGCACACCGGACACCACCTCGTCGTCGATCGAAACGCCGGTGGCGTCGATGTCCGCGACTCCGGCGCGACGACGTTCATCGAGCCCCTCCCGGAGCAACCCGACCTTCGACAAATCAGACAGGTCGGTGCGGGTCGGTGCGATCGCACGCAGCACGGGGTCGAGCCGCTCGTCCATCACTCGGGCACCCGTCCGGCGCCGATGATGCCGACCTTCATTGGATTTTCAGGCACTGGCCGCCGTCGATGACGAGCTCCGAACCGGTGACGAACGACGCTTGGCTGGAGACCAGGAAGGCGATCGCATCAGCTACCTCGGACGGCTGCCCGATCCGGCCGGACACCGACGTGGCCGCCAGCCGCGCCTGAGTCTCCGCATCGAGCATCGGCGTCGCGATCGGTCCGGGAAACACCGCGTTGACCCGAATACCCGCGGGGGCGAGTTCGGCCGCGGCGGCCTGGGTCAGCCCTCGCAGCGCCCACTTCGCCGAGCCGTAGGCGATGTGGTTCGGGAACGGCCGGATCGCCCCGGTGCTGCAGGTGTTGACGATGGCGGCGCCGTCGGCGGCCAGCAGCTGATCCAGCGAGGCGCGGATGCCCAGAAAGGCGCCCAAACAGTTGACCCGCCAAGATTTTTCGAATCCGTCGATGGACTCGTCGGGAATGGACGCGCGGTGCAGCAGACCGGCGTTGTTGATCAGAGTGGTCACCGATCCGAACCGCTCGACGGTCTTCGCCACCGCCTGCTGCCACTCCCACTCCAATGTCACATCCAGGGGAATCCCGATCACCGCGTGATCGTCGAGACCGTCGACCCCGGCGCGCAGATCGGCGGCGTTGTTGTCGCAGGCCGCCACGAAAAACCCGTCGGCGCGCAGTCGTTGGGTGATGGCCCAGCCCTGCCCGCGGGCGGCCCCGGTGACCAGCGCGACACGTCGAGTCACCGGTCGCCCCTCGCTTCGCTGAGGGTCGCGGCGGCGCCGCGCCGCAGGGCCTGAGATTCCGACTCCAAGGTGAGCATCTGAAAACCCATTCGCGCCATGGCATATCCGGCATTGGCATTTCCGGCGTGGATCGCGGCCACCAGTCCGGCGGCCGATGCGGCGCTGTGGATGCCGGCGATGGCCTCGCGCACCACGGGGTCAACGGTGGCCTTGGTGACGTCGACACCCATCGAGATCGCCAAGTCCGCTGGCCCGACATAGACACCGGCAAGCCCAGGGACGGCACATATTTCGTCGACATCGACAAGGGCTGCGGCGGTTTCGATCATCGCGAACACGCTCACCCGTGATTCCAGCTTCGTGGTATCGGCGCCCAGACTGACCCGCAACGGCCCGAAGCTTCGCGAGCCGGCCGGCGGGTAGCGGGTAGCCGCGACGGCCGCGGCCGCCTGGTCGGCCGATTCGATCATCGCGACGATGATGGCGTCGGCACCGGCGTCGAGAACCCGCCCGATCGGTGCCGCATCGGCGTTGGGCAGCCGCACCGCCGTGGCGATCGGTACGTGTTCGAGTCGGCGGAGCATGATCGCGATGTCGGCGTCGTCGATGTAGCCGTGCTGGGCGTCGAAGCCGACGTAGTCGTAACCGGCCCTGGCGAATTCCTCGGGCCCGATCGCGGTGGGCCCGGTGATCCAGCCGCCCCAGATCGGCGCCCCCCGGCTAAATGCCTGCTGCAGTGGGCTTTCCGTCACGGCGCACCCGTCTCGGTGATCGCGATTTTCCCGCGGTCGGTAACGGGGCGGCCGGCGAGTTCGAAGGCAGCCTGCACGTCGTCGATGCCGAACGTGTGGGTGAGATACTTGGCCAACAGACCCGGATGCTCGGCCGCAAATTTGTTGGCGAGTTCAAGCATACGTGGACGATCAAGTGCCACACCTGATTTCAGGGTCAGGTTATGCCGCAGCATGGTGCGCATGCTGATCGGATAGCTGCCGTCGTCGGGGACTCCGAAGTAGAACACGGTGCCACCGGGGGCCGCCGCTTCGATCGCGTGGCTGAGCGTCGCCACCTGATGACCCACGGCTTCGATCACGACGTCCGGCCGGTCTTCGCGGGCCAGTTGACTGACCCACCGGTCGCTGGTTGCCCGCGCATACGTGTCGACGCCGAACTTCGTTGCAATCTCTGCGCGGTCGACCGGGTCGACGCCGGTAACGCGACGGGCGCCCGCCGCCGTCGCCGCACACGAGAACAGCAGCCCGATCGAGCCCTGTCCGATCACGCCGACATGAAGCCCGTTGAGGTCAGGCAACTGCTCGATGGCGTAAAGTACGCAGGCCAGCGGCTGCAGCCCGACGGCCTGCCCCGGGCTCAGCGTTGGGTCGTAGGCCGCCACCTGATTTCCGTCGGTGACGACCCGCTCCATCAGACCGTCGAACGCCGATGCCCAGCCCACCACGCGATCACCGGGCCGATGTTGGCGATGGCGGCTGGCGATCACTTCGCCGACGACTTCGTGGATCGGAAAGCCGTCCTTTTCAGCGCCGCAACGCCCGTCGTCGCCGGGTAGTTTGCCGCGCACGCCGCGGAAGGCCGGCATGTCGCTGCCGCACACCCCGGCGGCCAGAAACCGCAACAGCACCTGGCCGTCGGCAAGAGAGTCCGGGGTCTTCTCGGCGATCGATGTCCGCTCAAACTGGTAGGGCGCGATGATCCGGTAGGACCACATCTCACACCTCCACCGGCAGCCTGCTCCAGCCCCACTGAAAGCTGGACGGCGGGCGGAACGCCGCCTCGTCGATGATGCGGTAATCCGGCACGCGCCGCAGCCATTCGGACACCAGGACCGCGATTTCGAGGCGGGCCAGGTGGTAGCCGAGGCAGAAGTGCTGTCCACGGCCGAACGCCAATGAGCGGGCGATGGGCCGGTTCCAGACGAACTCGTCCGGCTGCGCGTATTCGCGCTCATCCCGATTGGCCGACGCGAGCAGGGTGATGATCCGCTGCCCCGGTTCGATCGTGGTGTCGTGAATCGTGAACGGCTTGCGGGCCGTTCGGGCGAACCACTGTGCGGGGGCGCAGTAGCGCATCATCTCCTCACGCGCGACGGGCACGTTATCGGCCGGGTTCGCGCGCACCGCCTTCAGTTGGTCGGGGTGCCGTAGCAGCTCCCACAGCCCGTGCGCCACCACCTTGGGCACGGTCTCGGTTCCACCGATGAACACGCAGAGCATCTGGGTGGCCACCTCGACGTCGTCGAGCGCGCGGTCGTCGGGCAGCCGATAGCCGAGCAACCCGTCGACCACCGGCAACTGGCCGTCGTCAGCGTCGGCTCGTCGCCGTCTGACCGCCGGGATGAGGTATTCCAGGTAATTCGGCCGGGCCTCGGCAGTGTCGACGCCGCTACCGGGTTCGGCGAGGCTGCCGGCATTCACCGAGGCCAACACGTCGGCGGCGAATTCGACTGGAATGCCAAGTAATTCGCAGACCACCGAGGCGACGACGATCCCGCCGTAATCCTGGGTGAGGTCGAACGTGCCACGCGGCAACAGCTCGTCGAGCCGGTCGTTGGCCAGCTCGCGGATCCTGGCTTCCCACCCCGCGGCCGATTTCGGCCGGAACGGTTGACTGTGCACGCGCCGCACGCTGTCGTAAATCGGCGCGTCGAACACCGCATGAAACGGCAGCGGATCCCACGGCGGGTCGGCCACCGGGCCTTGATTATGGCGAGCCAACACGGTTGCGGGCGGCAGCGTGCCTTCCGAGGCGACGAACGTTCCATCGTTGACAGCCAGCACATCCCAGATGTCGGCGAACCGCGACAACGCGAAGGTGTCCCACTGCGGCAGGTAGTAGACCGGGTGTTGTTCGCGCAGGACACGGTAGTACGGCAGCGGGTCAGCCATCACAGCCGGGTCGAACGGGTCGTAGCTGAATTTCTGCACCGCGCCGGCATTCATTGCAGCGGCGACGGCGGAAGTGCTTGCAGGATCGAGTCTTCCCAGCCGTCACGCAGCGCCGGGGCGACACTCATCCAGGTGACGATCTCAGCCGGCGGGCTGTCTTTCCACGACGGATAATGCTCGGCGAAGCAATCCCATCCGCCTTCGAGCGCCCAGTAGTGAATCACCTCGTTGAAGCGGAATGTGGTGGTGAACGAGCCCAGCCAATGTTTACCGGTGCGCTCCGACCACGGCACGTAGAGCCGCTCCAGTTCGCGGATGTAGTCGTCCTGGCGGCCGGGCTTGGTCTGCATGATCTCCTGAATGACCACGGACGCATTGAATTTAGCCTCGCGCAGTTGCGCGAGCGTCTTGTTGCTCGGCCCCGAATACATGATCCGGCCCTCCCCCGACGCTCCGATCGCGGCGAGAAATGCCGACCATTTCTTGGCGGCCGACTGGTGGCTGCCGCCGTGTGCCTGCGCCGTCCCGATGCGCGCATAGTCGGCAAACGCATCGATCTCCCAGATGATCGTCACCTGCGGCCAATGCCCGTTGTAGGGTGCGGTCTCCCATAGCGCGAACAGCCGCGCACCCAAGTCGTGCATCATCGGTTGATAGGTGCCGGTGAATTCCTCGGTGAAGCGCTCGCTCGAACCAGAACCCAGCGCAATCGTCTCGTGGAGGTAAAGCAGGGTGTGGCCGTAATACTTGCGCATCAGCCAACCGGGATCAGTTCGGAATCGACCGGCAAAGACGCTTTCATGTCGGAGCGCAGTGTCTCGGTCGGGCCGACCCTGCCGGGGATACCGGCGGCGGCGAGCGCATGACGCTTGAACGCGCGCGCGGCACCGCTGAGCACATGCTGCACCATGGCGGTCCGGTGCCCGACGGTGAGTGGCCAATCATCATGCCAGAGAGTCACTTCCGTCATCCAGCGGTCCAGCGCGGTGAACACCTCCTGCCGAATGCGCGCATCGGAGGCGAACATGTCGGCACTGACCGCCAAGCCGCAGGCCGCGTATTCCGTGCTCGCGGAGAGGATCTGCCAGTCCAGGTCGGCCACCTGGATGCCAAGGATCTGCAGCGCACGGCTGTCGCAGCGTTGCGGCAACAGCACGTTGACGTCCCAGCCGGCCCGCACCCGGTCATACAGCCAGCCGCCGACGCAGCCCACCACATCGGCGGGGCTGGAAGCGACGACGTCGAGTCGATACTTGACCGAGCCGCCGTCGCGATGCGGAGCCTGCGGCCGCCGATTCTCGAAGTCCACCTCGAAGGTCCCCATCGCATCCCTTCAGCAGTCGAACGCCCCATCGCGTTCGATGACTCGGTCAACTCAGCGTGACACTTCTACCTCAATCTGTAAAGTTTCGATTGGATCAAGACTGGCGCCGCGCCTCGAGCTCGGCGAGGACTTCGTCGGTGTGCTGGCCGAGCTGCGGCGCACACGCCC
>DATAZN010000339.1:0-1512 GCA_036272035.1 Mycobacterium sp.
ACGCCGGGATCCGCGTCGTGCTCAGTGGCGTCCAGATGCCCAGAAACAACGCGATCATGGAACGCTGGATACAAACCTGCCGCCGCGAACTCCTCGACCGCACCTTGATCTGGAATCAGCGCCACCTGCTGCACGCCCTGCGAGAGTTCGAAGAGTTTCTATAACTCTCATCGGCCTCATCAAGGCATCGCAAACGCTAGACCTCTGCACCCGCTGCCTTCACCAATCGCCGATCCGGTGCGCATCGCTCATCTCGACATCCGCCGACACGACCACCTCGGCGGCACCCTCCACGACACCAACATGCCGCATGAGCTGCGCGGATGAGGCTTTCGGCAACTGCAGCGTCGAGAGGCGACGTTAGGCGTACGCGGCTGGGTAAACCCGGGCCCAGTCGGTGGGGTAGTTCAGTCCACCGGCTGCGGGGATCGCGACTCCGTTAACCCATTGCGATGCGGGTTGGGCGATGAGCGCAACGATGCTGGCGATGTCCTGGGCGGTGGCAAGCCGGCGCGCCGGGATCGTGCGCGTCAAGGCCTCGCGGATTTGCTCAGGCACATCACTGCTGGAATCGGTGCTGACGAAGCCTGGCCGGATCGCGTTGATGGTGACTCCATCATGGCCCAACTCGGTCGCGGCATAGTGCACCAACGCTTCGATCGCGGCTTTGGTCACGCCGTGGGCAGCCATACCGGGCGCGCTCGGACCGAGAGCATGACCGCTGGTGATTGCGATGACCCGGCCGAACCCACGCCGGTGCATGCCCGGCACTAGGCCCTGGATGAGCCGGTGCAAAATCGCAATGTCGCTCGCGAGCTTGTCGGTGATCTGCTCGGTGGGGAAAGCCAGCAGCCCGCCGCGGGGTAGCGACGCACCAGCATTGTCCACCACTATGTCGATCGCGGGCGCGACCTCGTGCAGCTCTGCCAGCAGCGCGTCCACGCCGGCCTGACCTTCCAGGTCGGCGTGCAGCACCACGGCACTGCCGCACTCGGTGTCACCGCATTCGGCGGCGACCGCGGCGGCTTCAGCCCGCGAGTTGCGGTACGTCAACACGACACGTGCGCCCAACCCAGCCAGCGAACGAGCAGTCGCCGCCCCGATCCCCCGGCTGCCCCCCGTGACGAGAGCAGTCCGACCCGCCAACTCGGCCATCACAATCACCCCAGACACCCTAAAAAGGTGCTCCCACACCCTTTTCTGCCAACTCGGCCGTATGTTCTCCAGGACTACACCGTCTAGCTCGGACGCGCAAACCACAACGATCGTTCCCGTCGAGAACTACCCGATCCGGATCCCCCAAAGGGACAGGGTTCGGACCCAGTCGCGCCGACTGTTCCGCGACACCCCCAGGGGGTTGCCCTCGGGAAAGAGCCGGCTGCCGCGATCACCCACGCGCGCCAGCACATCCGATCCAGGCGGCAAGCCGACCAGCACCATTTCCTTCGAAAGGTCATTTGACCCATGCAGGGGCGACACGGACATCAACACTGGGCGCTGCGGACACCGCCC
>DATAZN010000340.1:0-2385 GCA_036272035.1 Mycobacterium sp.
GGACGACTACAAGGCAGCGGGCATCCCGATGCTGCCGGCCGTCGCGACGGAACGTCAGGTCACCAAGCAGATCCTGATCTACACCTGGCTGACCGTGGCCGCGACACTGGCGCTGGCCCTGGCCACCGGGTGGCTCTACACCGCGGTGGCCGCCGTGGCCGGAGTGTGGTTCCTGGCGATGGCACACCAGCTCTACGCCGGAGTGCGCCGCGGCGAGCCGGTCAAGCCGCTGCGGCTGTTCCTGCAGTCGAACAACTACCTCGCGGTGGTGTTCTGCGCCCTGGCGCTCGATTCGGCGCTGGCGCTGCCGACGCTTCTGCGGGTCTAAGCGCCACTGCCAGGCCCTGGACCTGCGAATACCCCATACCCCGACGGGGTCTTGCGACTACGACGCAACGTAGTTTTCAATGCCGTCGTGACGTCATCGACGGTTGATCGCAAGCACGTTTTCGACGGTGCGTTTTGATCGCGCCGATCTGGATGGCGTTGCCACCGGAGGTGCATTCGACGTTGCTCAGCAGCGGGCCCGGGCCGGGTTCACTGCTGACCGCGGCGGGGGCATGGTCGGCGCTGAGCGCCGAATACGCCGAGGCCGCCCACGAACTGAGCGCGGTACTGGCAGGCGTGCAGGCCGGCGCCTGGCAAGGACCGAGCGCCGAGCATTACGCCGTAGCGCACGGGCCGTACCTGGCGTGGTTGACGCAGGCCAGCACCGACAGCGTGGCGGCAGCGGCCCAACACGAGACCGCTGCCGCCGCCTACACCGGGGCGCTGGCAGCCATGCCGACGCTGGCAGAGTTGGCCGCCAACCACGTAGTGCACGCAGTGTTGGTGGCGACGAATTTCTTTGGCGTCAACACCATCCCGATTTCGCTGAACGAGGCCGACTACGTGCGTATGTGGGTTCAGGCGGCCACCACGATGGACACCTACCAGGCCGTCGCCGGATCGGCCCTCGCGGCGGTCCCGCCGGCTGAGCCCGCCCCGCAGATCCTCACACCCGGCAGCCAAACATCCTCTGCGACAACGCAAGCCGCAGCGCCTCCGCAACAGGCCGCGGCGGACTCATCGTGGCAGGACCAATTAGCGGCGCTGCTCAGCGACTACACTCAGGGTTTCGCTCAACCGCTCGGCGAGCTGATCTATCCGGATGGATGGCCGTTCAACGCCGTACAGTTCGCAAGCGGAGTCGCGAATGCACTCCAGTCGGTGATCCCCGGCCTATCACCGACATTGGCGTCCGCCCTCGGCTGGACGGTCTTTCACACGGTGGTGCTGTTCTGGCCGTTCGTGCAGGCGGCACCGTTCTTGTTGCCATTCGCCATTCCCGCGGCATTCGGGGCGGGTTTCGCCGGGCTGACAGGCATTGCCGGGATAGCAGGCGCTTCCGGTGTATCCGTCCCGCCGATTGCGGACCTGCCGGCCCCGCCAGTCGCTCCCGCGCCGGTGATCTCGGCGCCGTCGGTGTCGACGGTCGGCAGCATCGGAACCAGTGGCGGCCATGTCCCGGCCGTGTCGAGCGCTCCCGCGCCGAGCACCGTCGGCGCAACCGGCGGCGGACCACCGGGCGGAGGACCGAGTTTCGCACCTCCGTACGCAGTGGGCGGTGCGTCGCTGGCGTCCGCGCTCAGTTCGCAGGGCAAGGCCCACGAGCCGACATCGCGCGGCGCCGCCAAAGCCCCCGCGGTTGCCGCAGCTGTCGCGGCTGCCGCGAAGGACCGAACCCGCACGCGACGACGGCAGCGCGCGCGCCTGCACTCCCACGCTCACGAATTCATGGATATGAATGTCGATGTCGAGCCGGAATGGGACGCGTCGACTGCGCCGTCGGATCGGGACGCGGGTCCGTTGGGGTTTGCCGGAACGGTGTCGAAGGGCGCCGAGCAGGCCGCCGGGTTAGCGACGCTGGCCGGCAACGGGCTCGGTGGTGGACCGAGCATGCCGATGCTGCCGAACACCTGGTCGCAGCGGGGGTGAAGGTCCTGACCAGCGCATACCCCCTACCCGCATCGGGTCTTGTACTACGACATGGTGTCGTATTGACTGCCGTCGTGATCTCACCGGGTGTTCTCGCTGGTGCCGCAGCTGCAATGGGCCGCTGATGACGGCGCCGGTGTGGATGGCTTCGCCGCCCGAGGTGCACTCGGCGATGCTGAGTAGCGGGCCAGGACCCGGCTCGCTGCTGGCCGCGGCGACCGCCTGGAGTTCGTTGAGCGGCGAATACGCCTCGGTCGCCGACGAACTCAGCGACGTGTTGGCGGCAGTGCAGGCCGGCGCCTGGCAAGGCCCGAGCGCCGAGCGGTACGTGGCCGCTCACGTGCCCTACCTGGCGTGGCTGATGCAAGCCAGCGCCAAGAGCGCCGCCGAGGCCACCCAGCACGAAAC
>DATAZN010000341.1:0-4026 GCA_036272035.1 Mycobacterium sp.
TACAGATCACCGGCGCCGTTGGGTTCGCCGACCGGCCAGGTGCGGCCGACTTCACCGGTGTAACCACCGTCGAGCACGCCCGCGGAGAACGCCACCAAGTCATCGGCCCGAACAATGCCGTCATCACTCGCCCGTCGCCACAGGTGCTCGCGCGAGGTCACCCACGCCGCATCCTGCGTGGAGGGTGTGCTGACCCCGCCGGCCGCCATAGCCTCCAACAGCACTCCGGCCAAAGTCTTTTCGCTGGTGCCGGGCCGCAGCTCGGCGACGGCCGCGGCCAGTCCCGCCTCGGCCACCCGGATGGCCTCGCGCAGTGCAGTGACTTCTTCGGCGGTCTTGATCCGCCGGGCCGCGCGCATGGCCAGCTCGCCGTCGACCAGCTCGGCATTCGGGAATGCCGTCGGTAGCAACTCCGCAAATCCAGGTGAAAGCGCATCGGTACCAACGCGTTTCGCGGTCGACGCGCCATCGATGCGCTGCAGATTAGCGATGGTGTTCATCGGGTTCCAGGAGATGCCGTACAGATTCTCGTGCGGGATGTCATCCGGCACACCCTCATCCCACGTGCTGAGCAGGTGGATTGCGCCGGTCTTGCGAACGATCACACAGGTCGGCGCGAATGGCCTGGTGCCGGCTACCCACAACTGTGGCGTGCCGGACACGTAGCGGACGTTGGCCTGGCGTCCCAGAACCAGCACGTCGAGGGCGTGTTCTTCCATCTGCGCCAGCGCACGTTCACGGCGACCGGTACGCAGCGCGCGGCCATCGGCCAGAACTTCAGTAGCCATCAACGCTCCCCGTATGGGTCATAGGGGTAGTCGGTCAACCGGATATGCCCTTCCTCGGTGATGATGATGATCTCTTCGCTGCGGTAACCGCCGGTGCCCTCCTCCCACACCACCGGTTCGAGGACCATCACCATTCCCGGCTCCAGGACGAAATTCGCATCGAACTCGTCGCCGAGATCCGTTCCGATCATCGGTGTTTCGGCAGCGTTCACGCCGATGCTGTGGCCCAGGTAGAAGTGCGGCAACCAGGGCTTGGTGCCGCCGTTGGCTTTGGTCGCTGTCCTGCCCAAGTCCGCGACAGTGGCACCGGCACGCGCCACGCCGAGCACGGCGTCCATGATCTCTTGCCACTTGTAATACTGAGCGTTCTGCCGAGGTGTCGGCTCTTCGCCGACCACCCAGGTGCGCCCGAAGTCCGAACAGTAACCCTGGTAGGTGATGCTGACGTCCGTCCATAGCACATCGCCGGCGGTCAGTTCGCGCTCAGTTGTCAACAGCGGCAACGCCAAATCCCCGTGGGTGGTCCACACTCCGTCTGCCTTGTACTTGGGCATCACCTGCCAGATCGGCTCCAGCATGCTGGCCGTCGCGCCTAGCTCGAACGTCCTGCGGGTGAACTCCGCTGAGAGGTCGATCTGCCGAATTCCCGGCGCGAGTGCAGCCTGCACGTCGACCATGGCCGCGTCGGTGATCCGCACCGCCGTTCGGATGCAGGACACCTCGTCCGGAGTCTTGATGAGTTTTGCGGCGCCGACGACTTGAGCTGCGTCGACCGGACGCCCGGACCGGAACAGCCGCGAATGAGCACGGCGCATGGCCCCGGTGAGTTCGTCGACGGCGATGACGGCCGCGGCCGGGACGAGTTCTTCGATCACGCGCGCGAAATCCTCGGCACCCTCGTCGAATTCCAGATACACCGGTCCGTGCAGATGGTCTGCCGGCAGACCCGATTCCGACGACGCACCCTCCCGGAACGGCAGGAACAGATGGGGGTGTGGGTCGTCGGCCAGTACGACGGCGACCGGTCGCTCGACGTAGGACAGCCCGGCATCACCCAGCGGCCAGCTAACCCCTGCCGCGTACACAACGGCGTTGTTGCCCAACAAGATCAGGGCATCTACACCGCGATCGGCCATCGCCGAACGTAGCCGCGCACCGGTTTCACGACGCATCCGCTCGATATCCGGTGTATCCGGAATATCAAGCGCAGACGTCAGTGCAGGTAGAACTGTCGTCATCGAGCGGCCTAAAGCCCCAGGAATTCGGTGATGTTCCCGCTGACGATGCGTGCGGCCGACTCCGGGCCGACCGCGTCGACGACCGAGGCCAGCGACTTCTCCGAGTAGCCGAAGGTGCTTTCGTTGTGCGGGTAGTCGCTGGACCACATCACCTTGTCCACGCCGATCTGGTCGATCAATTGCAGACCCAGCGGGTCGACCATGAACGATGCGCTCATGTGGGTGTCCCAGTAGTAGCGCACGTCGTGCTCCAGCGGCCGGTTGAACATGTGCCGGTAAGACGCGACCAGGTGCTCGGCGTCTTGCAAAGCCCATGGGACCCAGGCGATTCCACCTTCGAACCAGCCGATCCGCAGGCTTGGGTGGTCGTCGAGGATCCCGGTGAACAGGTACTTGGCGAACTGCTCGCGGAACCCGTCGATGTTGATCATCATGCCGACGACGACGCTGTTGAACTCACACGGAGTCTTCGGTGGTGTCTCGCCGATGTGATGGGTGATCGGAAGCCCGGCGGCTTCGATCTCGTCCCACACCGGCTTCATTGCAGTGCTGCCGTAATCGATGACATTGCCGTCATCGTCCTTGCCCGGGTTGAGTGGCAGCAGGAAAGTTTTGAGCCCCAACGACTTCAGTTCGGCCAGCGTTTCTTTAGCGCCTTTGGGATCCCACCAGCTGATCAGCCCCGCGCCGTAGAAGTGGCCGCCTGACTGTTCCTGCAGTTCGGCCATGTACTCGTTGTAGATGCGGAAGGCCAGCTCCCTAAGTTTCTTGTCGGGATAGTGGAAGAGCGCCAAGATGGCGTTGGGGAACGCGAGCTCCTTCTCGACACCGTCCTCACGCAGTTCCTGAATCCGGGCCTCGATGTTGGTGCTCGCAGCACCGGGCAGGTCGTCGTACTGCATCAGCACGGCGCTGAAATCGCCTGGCAGGAACGACTGCCCTTTACGTCCGACTTGGTAGGCGCCGTCCTCGTACCAGATCCGCGGCGCCTTGTCTTTGAGCTCGTCCGGGAAACGGTTGTAGAAGATGTCATCGGCAATCGAGATGTGGTTGTCCGCCGAGAAAACGACGGTACCGTCGGGCAGACCGGTGTTGGTGCCGTCGGCGTGACCGTGCCGATCCTTGGGCGCGCCGAAGCCTCCGGGCGGGTAAAGCGAAACGGTGCTTGTTTGAGGCGACATCAGTGGCCCTCCAATCGGATTCCAGACTTCTTCGACACTAGTTCTCTCGGGTCGGTTGGCGAGGGTATTCACCAGGTCACCGGCAACTCGTAGACGCCATACGCGAGCCGGTCGTGTTTGAGCGGGATATCCTCGATCGGCACGGCGAGTTCCAGGGTGGGAACGCGGCGAAACAGCGTGTGGAACACGATCTGCAGTTCGGCGCGGGCGAGCTGCTGGCCGACGCACTGATGCCGGCCATAGCCGAACGCGACGTGCTGACCCGCGCCCGAGCGGTGCAGGTACAGCCGGTCGGGTTCGCTGAATTCCGTGGGGTCCCAGTTGGCCGGCGCGTTGTCGATGATGATGCCTTCGCCGGCGCGGATGGTTACGCCGGCGATGTCGATGTCCTCGGCGGCGACGCGGCGCTGGCCGTTTTGGATGATGGACAGGTAGCGCAGCAGTTCCTCGACCGCGTTGGCAACGACTTTCGGGTCGTCGGTCTCTCGTAGCACCGCCGCCTGGTCGGGGTGTTGCAGCAGGGCAAGCGCACCTAGGCCGATCATGTTGGCGGTGGTCTCGTGTCCGGCGATCAGCAGCCCGGTGCCGAGCTGCGCGGCCTCCTTGACGCTGAGCTCGCCGGCCTTGACCCGCTCGGCCAGATCGGACACCGCGTCCTCAACCGGGTTCTCCATCTTGGACTCGACCAGCTGCGCCAGATACTTGTGCAGGCTCATCGCGCCCTTCATCGTGTCCTCGGCGGCGGCGTACCGCGCGAGGCCGACGTTGGCGTGATGCTGGAACATTTCCGCGTCTTCGTACGGCACCCCCAGCAACTGG
>DATAZN010000342.1:0-4454 GCA_036272035.1 Mycobacterium sp.
TTTTTGAAAAAGTCCTAAGCTCTTGTTTGGGTCAATAGCGATTATCACTGGTATCTTCTGTCACACCAGTCAAGTCTGCTTTGCAGGCTTTGAGTCCTGATCAGCGGTGACCGGTATGATCCTGACCGGCGGTCACTCCGCGGCGAATCCGAGATAAACCTGAGCGATACCGTCGGTTTTTCGCAGTTATTGTTCGAACCACCGGAAATATAAGCTGGTATTCCGGAGTCGAGCGCCGCCTGGACGCCACCGGCCGCTCGGGGGGCGTGGCGCGAAATTCAACGACGAGTTGACCTTCGTCCCGGACGGCTGCAGTTCGGCCGGCGCTCCCGTTCGCATCCTCCGCCCATGTACTGCGCAGGAGTCCCGCTGATTGGGGCGAGATGCCCGGCGATAACGCCGCCGGCGTCGTCGCTGGTAAGCGTGGCGCTTTCGATGCTGGAAGCGGCGGCCACGACGGTGTCCGTCGCGGGACGAAGTTCCTGCGTACCGCACGCCACTGCCGCACTCAACGCCAGTCCAAATGCCAGCAGGGCCAGTCGAGTAACACCACGAGGGTTCATCGTTGAACTTCCTTTCACCGACCGGTTTGTCGGCAGTAGGAATTCGCTTATCAACTGATGCTGAGAACAAATCTTAGCGATGACGTCGTGTTAACACCAGGTTACCTGACAAAAAGTTATCAGTTAGCAAGCGCGGTTACGCGCGTCGCAGAAAACCCGCTTACGTGCAGCGAAACACATCGCGAACGGCGAATGTCCAAGTAGCTCTTGGCGCTGCTGGCAAACGTCCGAGGGGCGCGCAGCCGAGCGTGCACGTCCTGGCGGGTTTGCGCTTTGGTCTAAACGCGGACCCGCCAGGAAGAGTGCGGACTCCGCAGAGCGCCGTTGTCGCTGCCCAACCGTTGTCGCGCAACCGGGGGCGGCCAAGCTACAGCAGCTACATCATATCCCGGTAATGCTTCGCTGTAGCGGCGCCGGCCCCCCGGCGCGCTCACATCAGTCTGCGGTGCGCACCCGTCTCAGTTCATGGGGAGATTTCCCTATTTTTTGGGTTATCGCCCGTGTGAAGATGCGTTGCTTACGCGCCGCGGACCGCGGCTGCTGGTGACCCGTCGAGGTTGCTCGGCATGAATGTGCCCCTCCCGGGCCGGTGGGCCGACCCGGGAGGCAGTGATCTCAGAACAAGGACGCGAAGTCCGTGAGCAAGTTTCCGCTATCGGCGGCGGCCGCGGGGTCGACTGCCGACAGCAGCTCGGTCAGCAGGTTGCCGCTGTCGGCAGCAGTCGTGAGGTCGGCCAGCGAACTGGTCTCAGCAGCCGCGGCAGTTGACGAGTCGCCGTACGTCTTCAGAATGTCGGCCAAGTAGTCGCCGCCTTGCGCGTAAGCGGTCCCCAGATCGTTACCTTCGACGTAAGCGGCGTCGTAACTCCCAGCACCTGCGGCGTCACCGCCGGAGAAGGCGCCGTCGTCATTGCCGAAGATCTCGGAGTAATCAGAGGTGCCGGGACCGCCGGCGAACGCGGTGCTGTCGTTGCCATCGACGAATGCCGTGTCGGCACTCGAGCCCACGGCGTCAGCCGCCGTGGCGCCGCCGGCCACGGCCGAAGAATCGGTGCCGTCGACGTCGGCGTAGTTGTCGGTGCCGTAGGCGGTCGCGGTGGAGCCCGCGCCCTCGGCGATTGCATAATCTCCATTGGTGCCCGAGTACGCCTGGGCGGTGCCTTCCTGGAAGAGCGTCACACCGTCCTCAGAGATGGCCAGGTTCAGACCACTTGATGCGTCGGCGGGCGGAAATGCTCCTAGAAGACTGTCTATCGATGACAACCAATCGGTCGACGGCTCTGCCGAGGCGATCCCAGGCATGGATGCCACTGCCGCCCCGATTCCCACCCCCGCCGCCAGGATGCCCAACCGAGCGGTAACACGAGAATTCACCATCGATTTTCCTCCCCCTTTGCACCCGAAAGGTGCGTGATTTCCCCATCAGCTGCCGACCGCTGAGGGGCCCAGCCTAGGGACGGGAGTGCAAAATTTCCGAACAAAACCTGAGGGACCCCTGAGTATGTTCTCAGCCCGTACTCCGGCCGTGTGCGCTCAAAAGATCACTTCACGGGGATTGCCGTTTTGGCGCGCACACCTACCGCGATGCCCAGCACACAAACGTCATACGGTCGGTGTCGCCGGCAGACGCCCTCCAAAAATGGGGAGATTCGGAGCGGTCCCGCGCCCTAACGTGACGACTGGCAGACGAATGCAATCCCTTGCGCCGCAGCACCCGCCCCGACCCGGGTGATGAGCACCGATAACGATCGGCTGCCGCGCAGCGCCAATCGGCGGCGTAGCGCATCGGGATCCACCTCGACGCCGCGCACCAGGATCTCGAGCGACCCGCAGTCAAGCGCGCTCAAGGCTTGACGTAATCGTCGCTCGTCGAAGGCCAGCTGCTCGAGCACCTCGAACCCGCGGACGCCGGGCGGAAGCTCATCGCCGGACAGGTAGGCGATGTGCGCGTCGAGCTGCCATAGCCCGTGCCGCGCCGCGTAGTGACGCACCAGGCCGGCTCGTACCACCGCTCCGTCCGGGTCGACAATCCACCGGCCAGCCGGCCGTACCGGGCAATCGTCGGGCTCGGCGTCAGTGATCTGTTCGTCGCGATCCAGAACACTGGCCCGGCGGCACACCCCTGCCTCGGACAAACCCACCGACCACAGGCAGGCCTCACGCACCGAGCCGCGATACGAGGTCACCTCGATCTCGCCCGTGAATCCGAGCTGTGTCACCGCGTCGAAATCGATTCCCGGAGCGCATTTCACGACCACTTCACGGCCGCGATAGGCCTCGAAAAGATGATCAAGAGCCGGTTGATAATCGCGTGGGTTGAAGCGCCGACGTCCACCACCACGCCGCGCCGGATCGGCCAGCACCACCGTGTCGCGGGTTACCGGGTGCAACGCGTCGGCGCGGCACAGGTCGGCCGCGTCACCGAGATTGTGCCGCGCCATCGCCAGCCGTACCGGGTCGAGGTCGCTACCGACCGCGCGGGCGGCCGAGCCATCCGACGCCGCCAGCTCGGTGCCGATCGAGCACGTTACATCGTGAATCACTTTGCCGCACAATCGTTTCAAGCGATGCAACGCTACCGGTGCAGGGCTGGCCTGCTGCAGCGCCTCATCGGTGAACAGCCAGTCGCGGGTGCCGGGCAGGTCGGAGAGCTTGGCGACCGCGCGGCGCCGCAGCAATACAGTCTCCACCAGTAGCGGTGTCCGGTCGCCGAATTGCTCTCGTAGCCTGGCGATCTCGCCGACGCGGTCGGTCAGCGGAAGAGCCTCGACCACGGCCAGCGCAGTCGAGCCCTCGTCCGACGTCAGGTAGGCGACGTCGTCGAGGCTGAAATTCAGGACGGCTTGATCCCGGTGATCTCGACGTTGTAGAACCAGCCCTTCGGCACCATGTGCTTCCACACATTGGTGTCAGCCCAGCTGAGCACTTTCCAGCTGGTGAACGCGAAGTTGGCCCAAGCCCAGCCCAGCCGACCCGGCGGCACGGCGTATTCGAAGGTGCGCAGCGGCCAGCCGAGCATCGCCGCGGTGAATTCGACGGTGGCGCTGTCGACGTCGACGGCACCGGCCCGGGTGGCGATCGTCTCCAGTTGGCCTGGCGAAAAGGTGTGCAGGTCGACGACGGCCTCCAGCGCGGCAGCGCGCGACGACTCGTCGAGCTCGGCCTGCGGGCGTCGCCAGCTGTCCAGCCCGGGCAACTTGGTGATGTTGGTAGCGACCCGCCAGGTCAGCGTCGACAGCGCGCGCGCATAACTGTTCCCGATCGTGGTTGGCTCGCCGGCGAATACGAAACGGCCGCCGGGTCGCAGCACCCGAAGCACCTCCCGCAACGTCAGCTCGACATCCGGAATATGATGCAGCACAGCGTGTCCGACGACCAGGTCGAAGGTGTTGTCTTCGTACGGAATGCCCTCGGCGTCGGCAACCCGGCCGTCGATGTCCAGCCCCAGCGACTGTCCGTTGCGGGTGGCGACTTTGACCATGCCCGGCGACAGATCGGTGACCGATCCGCGTCGGGCCACACCCGACTGGATCAGGTTCAGCAGGAAAAAGCCGCTACCGCAACCCAACTCGAGGGCGTGATCGTGGGGCAGCCGGTGGAGCTCGTCGTCCGGGACGACGCCGTCGAAGCAGTCCCGCGCGTAGTCGATGCAGCGCTGGTCATAGGAGATCGACCACTTCTCGTCGTAGTTCTCCGCTTCCCAATCGTGGTAGAGCACCTGTGCCAGCTTGCTGTCATGCCGGGCGGCCTCGACCTGCTCGGCAGTGGCGTGCGGCTGCGGCGCCGGGTCGGTACTGGTCATGGTCGACCAGCCTATCGGCCGACCGGGTCAGCGAGCACCCTGGCTCTCTTCGATTGCCCGGCTCGCCCCCTCGCCGCTTCGCGGCTGGG
>DATAZN010000343.1:0-7918 GCA_036272035.1 Mycobacterium sp.
GACTGCGCCTTGTTGAGGCTGCCGGTGCGATCCGAGATGCCCATCGTGGTGCCCCACACGTTGGAGACCGGCACGGTGAAGTAGGCGGCCCCGCCGTCGTTGACGTCGATGACGAAGGCCTCGTCGTCCTCGAGCTGGAAATGGCCACCGACGTACACCTGGTTGCGCAGGGCCCCGCCCTGGTCGGCCGAGTGGGCCAGGTGGAAGCGGTTGGGCCGCCCCATCGTCATTCCCTTGGAAAGACCCCGGGTGAAGTCGGCGAACTTGTCCATGTACCGAACGGCCCGCTCGGCCAGCTGGTCCTCGGTCAGCGGTCCGGTCGAAGGCGCCGGACCCAGACGGACGATCTCCAGCCAGTTCGGGTCGTCGACAGCCCAGTCCAACATGACGTCGCGGATGTAGAACTCATGGGCCTTGGCCGTCGACTGCACGTGGTTGGGCCGGCCGTCGGCCGGATCGGAGTTGACGGTGACCACGAACGACCCGTCGGCCCCGGTCACCAGGTCGTGGCCGTTCAACAGCCCTTCGGTGCCCATCGAGTCGTCCCACAGCGTGAAGTAGTTCTCGGTCATGCGATGGTCACCGACCCGACCGTGAATCTCGTAGCGTTCGTCACCCGATATCGGGATCACCCGATAGATGCTGTCGGGATTGTCGATGCCCCAACGTGATCCGGGGATTCGGCGGCCGTCCACCGGATGCGCCAGCCGGGTGATGCAACTGACCTTGGGTCGCAACTTGTCCTGGTTGGACGACCACACGGCTGCCGAGAACATCACCTCGGCGAACGCGTCCTCGAACCTCTCGCGCATCGCTTCGGATGCCTTCGCCCGACCCAACCAGGTTTCGGCGACGGTCTGATAAGCCGCCTTCACGACTGGATGCTCGATCAGATCGAGCGCGGCCAGTTCCTGTTCGTGCTGGGCTGCCGTCGCAACCGGGTCGGCTACCATAAGCTCTCCTCACTTCCCGACATGCTGTTCAAAACGCTTGTTGTACAACGCAAAACGATCGTCGACCTGCTCTGGAAGCAAGCCGTAATCGCCAGGGGCGTAGGGCGGCCGTGCCGCCTCGCGAGGACGTTCCTTCAGCCAAAGCCGCATCGCCGTTTCCGCCTCGGCCGTCAGTGGCAAGTCAATGGCGTCGTACACCCGGGCCACTTGGCCGATCGGGTCTGCGACCGCATCGTCGAAGCCGATGTCGGTGACCCGGGCAGACTCGTCGGCCCAACCGTCACGCACCGCCATCGCGCGATCGTTGGTCCCGCCCATCCGCTGCAACCACTGCGCGCCCACCCGATGTCGGTCGACGCTGTTGGCGTGCATCGCATGCAGGGTGGAGTTGAGGCTGGCCCCGGAGGCGATCGTGGCGCGGGGGTCGCGGTGCATGTGCACGATGTGCAGATCGCCGAACTGGGCCCGCAATACGTCCAGATATCCGAGGTGGGCAGGTGACTTGAGCACCCAGCGCACCGCAGCCTCGCCGCGCTGGCGTTTCTGCCACTGGAGAAACTGCAGCATCCGGTGTAGATAGTCGTAGGCCGGCGTGAAGTCCTGCTCGTCGAGCCAGGACCGGTAATGCGGCAGATGTGCGCCGGACTCGGGCACATGTGACAAGTACGCGTCGGCCAGGAAGACAATCTCCTCCTCGGCCTCCCGCGCATACATCGGGTGAATGACAAACAGGTCCGGGGCCAGTTCGCGGGACTTGGCTTCGCGCGCTTCGCTCACCCCGATACGGGGATCGACGCCGGTGAACGGGTGGTCCAGGCGGGGCGCGGCCTCGACCACCTCCCAGCCATGGGCACAGTTGAACCGCGGGTCGGCGGCCAGCAGTCGCTGCAACAGCGTGGTGCCACTGCGCATCATCCCGACAACGACGGTCGGTGCCGCGATGCGTTCCTGCAGAATCTCCGGCTGTCGGCGAATCCACTCCTGAGCGCGCAACCGCATGCGAAGGCTGTGCACGATGCCCGACCGCAGGATGTGCACCCCGACCACGTTCAGGTCTGCGGCCGCGTAGTCATCCAGCAGCACACCCAGCGAATGTTCGAAATCCCCGGGCCCCCAGTCGGTCAGCGATTCCTTGTGCTGCGCATCGTCGCGCACCGCGGCTAAATCGAAGGGGCCCACGCGGTCAGAATTTCAGGTGCTGGCTGACGTCGCCGACCTGGTCGACAAACATGATGCGACTGTCGAACCACCACATGCCGTCAAGCCGATGAAACGTGTCTTTGTAGTGCCCGGTCACGATGACCTGCAACGGCAATTGCGGCGTCGCCTGCGTGACGCAGTAATAGGACCTGCTGGAAGCGGTGCCCTCGGCCTCGTCGATCTCGAGCTGCACATTGCTGGTGTTGTGCTTGGTCTTCGGAGTGCCGTCCTGGTAGATCCGGGTGGCCATCTCATACATCTTCCGTACCCCGGCCGTCCCGCTGAATACGGTCTCCGGTGGACCGTTCTCGACGCCGCAGATGCGCCCGTGCGCGAACAGCCCGGCCACCGCGTCCATATCGCCGGCATCCAGGAGTTCCGCGTAGCGGTAAATCAGGTTGGTGATCTCGCGGCCACTATCGGTCATATCGCCGGCGCTCGTATCGAACCACCCTGGAATCGTGGCAGACCTGTCCCGCATCTCGGTCGGTTTGGGTCGAATCGCCAGGTACGTTTCCCGTCATGGGTGAACTCGACAACAGCGTCGCCGTCATCACCGGCGCGGCGCGCGGACAGGGGCGCAGCCACGCCGTCGCACTGGCCAAGCAGGGCGCCGACATCATCGCGGTCGATATCTGCGCCGATCTCGACGCGATCCCCTACCCGCTGGCGACCAAATCCGATCTCGACGCAACCGCGCAGCTGGTGCGAGACGCCGGCCGCAAGGTGGTGCCCGTCGTCGCCGACGTCCGAGACCTCGCGGCGTTGGAGGCCGGCGTGCAAGCCGGCATCGGCGACCTCGGCGACATCGACATCGTCATCGCCAATGCCGGAGTCGTGGCGATCGGCGACCCGGAGACGCGCGCCGAACCGGTGTTCACCACCATCGTCGACACCAACCTCAAGGGTGTGTGGCACACGATGTTGGCGACGGTGCCATCCATCATCCGCAAGGGACGCGGCGGGTCGGTCGTCTTGGTCAGCTCGTCGCAAGGCTTGATCGGTCGCGGTGGTGACGGCAGCGCCGCGATGTTCGCGTACGCCGCGTCCAAGCACGGCGTGGTGGGCCTGATGCGGTCAGCGGCGAACGCGTATGCGCCACACAAGATTCGGGTCAACTCGGTCAACCCCAGTGGTGTCGCGACACCGATGATCATCAACGACTTCGTGATCAACCGAATGCTGGAGAATCCCAACCCGGCCGTCTCGCAGATGCTGCTGCCCGACGTGCCGCTGGTCGAGCCGCAAGATGTCACCGAGGCCGTGCTGTGGCTGGTCAGCCCGCGGGCCCGTTACGTAACGGGCATAGCCGTACCCGTGGACGCCGGCCACGCCGTCATGTAGCGTCGTCTCACCCCACCAGCACCGCGTATCGCGGCTTGATCACCTCGTCGATGATCGCCAGCCGTTCGTCGAACGGGATGAAGGCGGACTTCATCGCGTTGACCGTGAACCGCAGCAGGTCGCTCCAGCCGTAGCCGAACGCGTCGACGAGAAGAGCCATCTCTCGAGTCATCGTGGTATCGCTCATCAGCCGGTTGTCGGTGTTGACCGTGACCCGGAATCGCGCGCGGGCCAGCAGATCGAACGGATGCTCGGCGATGCTGGCGACCGCGCCGGTCTGTACGTTGGAGCTCGGACACATCTCGAGCGGAATCCGCTTGTCCCGCAGGATCGATGCGAGCAAGCCGAGTCGTACTTCGCCATCGTCGGCAATGTCGATATCGTCGGCGATCCGGACTCCGTGACCCAACCGGTCAGCACCGCAGAACGCGATGGCCTCTTGAATGGACGGCAGCCCGAATGCCTCACCCGCGTGAATCGTGAAGCGGGCGTTGTTGTTTCGCATGTACTCGAAAGCATCCAGGTGCCGGGTCGGGGGGTAGCCGGCCTCCGCGCCGGCGATGTCGAACCCGACCACGCCCTTGTCGCGGAACCGGATTGCCAGCTCGGCGATCTCGCGGGACACCGCGGCGTGCCGCATCGCAGTGACCAGGCATCGCACCACGATCGGATGCCCTGCCGCGGCCGCCGCCTTCTCGCCGTCGACGAAACCGGCAAGCACCGCGTCGGTGACGGCGTCGAACGACAACCCGCGGTTGATGTGCAATTCGGGGGCGAACCGCACCTCGGCGTAGACCACCGAGTCGGTGGCCAGATCTTCCACGCATTCAAAGGCCACCCGGTGCAACGCCTCCGGGGTCTGCATCACCGCAACAGTGTGCGAGAACGGTTCGAGGTAGCGCTCCAACGAGCCACTGTGTGACGCGGTGCGAAACCACTGCGCGAGATCATCGGCATCGGTGGTCGGCAGGCCGTCATAGCCGGTCTGGCCGGCGATGTCGATCACGGTGGCCGGGCGCAGGCCGCCATCGAGATGGTCGTGCAGCAACGCCTTCGGCGCCCGCTTGATCGTCTCCACACTCAACGGCGTCGTCATCAAGTGATCCGATCGATGATCAGTGGCCGCCCGAGCGGCGGCGTATCGGTGACCGTGAAACCCGCGTCCAGTTCGGCCATCGCCTGCGCGAAGCGCTGCGGGGTATCGGTGTAGAGCGTGAACAGCGGCTCGCCGGCGGCCACCGGACTTCCGGGGCGCCGGTGGATCGCAATCCCGGCGCCGGGCTGGACTTTCTCACCCGGACGGGACCTGCCCGCTCCGAGCCGCCACACTGCCAGCCCCACTGCCATTGCATCGATATCGCCCATTGTGCCGCTTTGCGCGGCGGTAACGGTTTCGGAGTACTTACCAACCGGCAACGGTACGGACAAATCCCCGCCCTGTGCGGCGATCAGCGCGCGGAATCGGTCCATCGCGGTCCCGTCGCGCAATGTCTGCTCCGGGTCCCGCTGGTCGATCCCGGCGAGCTCCAGCATCTCGCTGGCCAGGCCCACGGTCAGCCGGACCACGTCGGGCGGGCCGCCGCCGGCCAGTACCTCCAGCGCTTCGGCGACCTCGAGCGCGTTGCCGATAGCCGCGCCGAGCGGGAGATTCATGTCGGTCAGCACCGCACAGGTCGGCAGCCCGTGTTCCGCGCCGAGCGCCACCATCGTTTCGGCCAGCTCCCGACACCGGGACTCCGACTGCACCAGCGCACCGGAGCCGACCTTGACGTCAAGCACCAACGCGCCGGCCCCCTCGGCGATCTTCTTACTCATCACCGAACTCGCGATCAGCGGCAGGGATTCGACGGTGGCAGTGATATCGCGCAGGGCATAGAGTTTCGCGTCGGCCGGCGCCAGCTGACCGGCCGCGAAGATGGCCGCGCCGATATCGCACAGCTGTTGTCGCACTTGCGCATTGGTCAACACTCCGGTGAAGCCTGCGATCGACTCCAGCTTGTCCAGGGTGCCGCCGGTGTGGCCGAGTCCGCGGCCGGAGGCCTGTGGCACCGCGCCTCCGCACGCTGCGATCACCGACACCAGCGGCAGCGTGATCTTGTCCCCCACCCCGCCGGTGGAATGTTTGTCGACGGTCTTGAGTGGACTGCCGTCGCGGCGCAAGTCGGTGAAGTCCAGCTGCTCACCGGACGCCACCATGGCCGCCGTCCATCGGGCGGTCTCGCCGTAGTCCATGCCGCGTAGGAACACCGCCATCAGCAGCGCCGACATCTGCTCGTCGGCGACCTGCCCATCGGTGTAAGCGCCAATGACCCAGTCGATCGCGGCGTCCGACAGCCGGCCCCCGTCGCGTTTGGTTCTGATCACCGTCGGCGCATCGAAGTGACTCACGCGCGGCCCGGTTGGTAAGCGGCGATGTCGTCCGGACCGAAGGCGTCAGGCAGCAAGACCCCGAGCCGTCGCGCCCCCTCGGGGTGGTCGATGAGCAGGTCCGGCCCGCCGTGCTCCAACAGCACCTGACGGCACCTGCCGCAGGGCATCAGCAGTGCGCCGCCACCGTCAACGCAGACCAGGGCGCGCAGCCTGCCGCCGCCCGTCGAATGCAGGGCGCACACCACCGCGCACTCGGCACAGAGACCTAGCCCATATGAGACATTCTCCACATTGCAGCCGCTGATGATCCGGCCATCGTCGACCAACGCGGCTGCGCCCACCGGGAACCCCGAGTACGGCGCATACGCCCCCCGTGCTGCGTGGATTGCTTTGTCCCGCAGCGATTTCCAGTCAATCGCGTCGGCCACGATCCCCGCACCACGCATAGCTGCAATGCATCCGACTACCCCACTCACTGTTGGCTAGTTCACAAGGCCAGCCTAGATTCTGCGCGTGCAAAAGCGGCGGCGGACACGAAGTGCTTGATTCGGCCGCAAGAATGGGGCAAATCGGCAGGGAGAATGGGGCTAAATTGAGTAGCCCACTGCAGTGACGGAAGTGCGCAGCTTGTCGCCACCAGAAGAGGAGACGCTGATGACGACGACGACATCTGCGAATCCGGCTACGCCGGAGGGATCATCGCGCCTGCGGCGACTACGCCGCACGCTCTACCGGGGCGATCCGGGAATGTGGTCGTGGGTGCTGCACCGCATCACCGGAGCGACCGTCTTCTTCTTCCTGTTCATCCACGTGCTGGACACCGCGCTGGTCCGGATCAGCCCGCAGGCCTACGACGAAGTCATCTCGACTTACAAGACACCGATCGTGGGCTTGATGGAGCTCGGACTGGTGGCCGCGGTGCTTTACCACGCACTCAACGGCATCCGCGTCATTCTGATCGACTTCTGGGCACAGGGCCCGCGCTACCAGCGGCTGATGCTGTGGACGATCGGCATCGTCTGGCTGTTGGTGATGGTCCCGGCGGGAGTCGCCGTGGCGATGCACATGATCGGGCACTTCCGATGAGCTCACCCGATCTTCAACTCGGCCGCGGGCAGATCGCCCCGGTGCGGCAGCGCAGTTACGACCGTCCGGCCAGTCTGGACAACCCGCGATCCCCACGCCGACGCGCCGGCATGCCCAACTTCGAGAAGTACGCCTGGCTGTTCATGCGAATGTCTGGTGTCGTCCTGATATTTCTCGCACTGGGGCATCTCTTTGTGATGCTGATGTGGCAGGACGGCGTCTATCGCGTCGACTTCAACTACGTTGCGCAACGCTGGCACTCGCCGTTCTGGCAGACCTGGGATCTGCTGCTGCTCTGGCTGGCACAGTTGCACGGCGGCAACGGCCTTCGCACCATCATCGACGACTACAGCCGCAAGGATTCCACCCGCTTCTGGCTGAACACCTTGTTGGCGTTGTCGATGGCCTTCACTTTGGTGCTGGGCACGTATGTGCTGCTGACGTTCGACCCGAACATTTCCTGAAAGGCGAGCCGTGATCTCCCAACACCGTTACGACGTGGTGATCGTCGGTGCCGGCGGCGCCGGGATGCGGGCGGCCGTGGAAGCCGGGCCGCGGGTGCGCACAGCGGTTCTGACGAAGCTCTACCCGACTCGCAGCCACACCGGCGCGGCCCAGGGTGGCATGTGCGCGGCGCTGGCCAACGTCGAGGACGACAACTGGGAATGGCACACCTTCGACACCGTCAAGGGCGGCGACTATCTCGCCGACCAGGACGCCGTCGAGGTCATGTGCAAGGAAGCCATCGACGCGGTGCTCGACCTGGAAAAGATGGGGATGCCGTTCAACCGGACACCGGAGGGCCGCATCGACCAGCGCCGCTTCGGCGGGCACACCCGCGACCACGGCAAGTCCCCGGTGCGCCGATCATGTTACGCCGCAGACCGTACCGGCCACATGATTCTGCAGACGCTGTACCAGAACTGCGTCAAGCACGACGTCGAGTTCTTCAACGAGTTCTACGC
>DATAZN010000344.1:0-11958 GCA_036272035.1 Mycobacterium sp.
CGATGCGCCGAACGAGACCCAGGTCTTGACGTCGTTCATACCGAGTTGCTCGGGATGACGGGTGGCGGTGACGACGCGCACCACGTAGTCGACCAGCGCATGGTGCACGAAGTTGTTGGCCGCGACGCTCTGCAGCCGCACCAGGTCGCCGGTGGCGAGGATCTGTTTGGGCTCCGGCGGCTTCACGCCCATCCGGTAGATGATCTCCCGCTCTTCCTCGGGCGACGGGTAACCGACGTTGATCTTGAACAGGAACCGGTCCCGCTGGGCCTCGGGCAGTGGATAGACACCTTCGTGCTCGATCGGGTTCTGCGTCGCCATCACCAGGAACGGGTTGGGCAAGGGGTATCTCTTGCCACCGATCGACACCTGGCGTTCCTGCATGACCTCCAGCAGTGCCGACTGCACCTTAGCCGGGGCCCGGTTGATCTCGTCGGCGAGCAGGAAATTGGCGACGACCGGTCCGAGCTCGGTGTCGAACTCTTCCTTGCCCTGCCGGTAGATGCGGGTACCGATGATGTCGGTGGGCACCAGGTCGGGGGTGAACTGGATGCGGGCGAACGTTCCGCCGACCACCTTCGCGAAGGTTTCCACGGCCAGGGTCTTGGCGACACCGGGCACACCTTCGAGCAGCACGTGGCCCTTGGACAGCAGGCCGACGAGCATCCGCTCGACGAGCTGATCCTGGCCGACGATGATTCGTTTGACCTCGAAGATGGCGCGTTCAAGGGTGTGTACCTCGGCGGCCAGCCCGTTGCCGCCGCCACCGGGGGCCGCGTGCGCGGGTGCCGTCGAGGAGCTGCCCGGACCCGAGTAACCGCTGGTGCCCGGGGGCGGCCCGCCTGCTGATGTCATCGATTACCCTCCACGGCTCAACCTTCCAAGGCTCATTCAGACACGACTCTCGCACGCCAAACGTCGCGGGGCAGCGGCGTGCCCTTGTTCAACTATTCCAGGCCACCCGGCATCCGTCGACGTGGCCGTCCCAGGACGCCCGCTCAGTACTCGATGATTCGGGTCAGCATCGGGGTCATGCCACCCTTGCGAACGGGGCTGACCGTGACTTTGCCGGCGCTGCCCGACGCCTCCAGCATCTGCCCGTTGCCCAGGTAGATGGTGACGTGCTGGCCACCGCCCGGGCCGTAGAAGATCAGGTCGCCGCGCTTGGCCTGCGACGGTGGGATGTGACGACCGGCGTTGTACTGGTCACCGGAGAACCTCGGTAGCAGCACCCCGACGCCGGCGAAGCTGTACCGAACCAGTCCTGAGCAGTCGAAGCCAACGGTGTTGGCACCGGAGTCGATGCCTTTACTCGGCGAGTTGGGCGTGCCGCCACCCCACGAATACGGCACGCCCATCTGCGACGACCCGCGGCGGATCACGTACTCGACCGCCTGCCGGCCGTAGACCCGCGGTATTCCGTTGGCACTGGTGGTAGTGCCGCCCAGGTTGATGCCCAGGCCGCCGAGAAACTGCTTTCCCAGATCAAGCGTGCTCTGGGTGGCGCTGGCAGTGGCCTGCAGCGACTGGTTGGCGATGGCAACCGGGTCGCCCGGCGCGCCGGCGCTGATCACCGGCGGCAGTGTCGGGTCCCAGGAGCCGTCTTCGGCGTTAGCCGGAACCGCCAGTCCGAGCAGCAGACTGAAGGCAGCCAGCACCGACCAGACCAGCCTGGTCCAGCGAAAGCCCCTATAACCCGTAAACCCCCGGCGCATAAATCCTTTCACGCGTCAGTATTCGATGTAACGGATCACGTAGGGCGTCATGCCGCTGGTGCGAACCGGCGCGACACGAACCTTCAGACCGACGTCGGGTGCCTCGAGCATCTGCCCCTGACCGAGATAGATCGTCACGTGCTGGCTGCCGCCGGGGCCGTAGAAAATCACGTCGCCACGGCGCATCTGCGAGACCGGGATCTTGCGGCCCAGGTCGTACTGCGATCCGGAGTAGTGCGGCAGCTTGATGCCCACGCCGGCGAACGAATACAGCACCAGACCGGAGCAGTCGAAACCGGTTGTGCCCGAGCCGGATCCGATGCCCTTGCCGGGTCCGGCGGCGGTGCCACCACCCCATGAGTACGGCACGCCCAACTGCGACAGCCCGCGGCGGATCACGTACTCGGATGCCTGCCGTCCATATACTCGGGGGATCTTGCCGTTGGTGAAACCGGTGGGCGTGGGAGCCAGCCCCAACTGCTGCAGGAAGCTGCGGCCCATGTTGGAGGTGACCTCCGACGAGGTCGCCGAAATGCCCAGTACCTTGTTGAGAATCGCGATCGGGTCACCCGGGATGTTGGCGCTGGGCACCTGCGGCAGCGTGGGATCCCAAGCGCCATCCCAGTTTCCGCCGTTGCCCTGTGGCCGGTTGGGGGAACCCGGCGCCGCCGGGTCCCATCGGTCAGACGACGCCGCCCGCGGTCCGGCATCCGGTCCGCCCGCGGATGCCGACCAATTGCGGGCGGCGTCGAGTCTGGCTTGGGCGACATGACGCTCATCGCCCAGTCGAGTGATTTCCTGTTGCTGCTCGCCGAACTTGTGCTGTGCCGAGGTCAGGGCCGCCACCGCTGCGTTCTGGCTGGATTGAGCGTCGGCGACGGCCTTGTCGGCCTTCTGCTTGGCCAGCCGGGCCGACGAATCCTTGTTCAACTGCTCAGTGCGGGCCCTTTGCAGGTTGTCCATCACCTGCTGCGAGCTGGCGGCCAGCGCCTGGCCTGCGGCCGCGGTCGCGATCATGTCGTCGGGGCTGCCCGCCGTGAGGTAACCGTCAGACGGGCCGTTGACGTAACTGGCCACCGCGAAACGGTCGAATCGCTTCTGGGCGGCTGCGATTGCGGCGTCAGCGTTTTTGACCGATTGCTGGCTGGCCTCGACGTCGTGTTGGGCGGCCGTCGCGTTGTCGCGCGCGGTCTCGACGTCAACCACCGCCTTGTTAACGCTTTCTTCCTCGGTCTGGATTTGCGCGTTGAGATCCTGCAGACGCTGATTGGCCTGTGCCACGTCGGCGATCAGTTTGGCCGTCGTGTCCGGGTCGGCCTTGGCCAGACCGGGTGTGCCCAGCAACAGCGCCACACTGATCATCGCCGGACCCACGCGATGGGTGAACGCGGTAGCCACTCGCAAAGACGAGCCGCGGCAGTTGCGTCTCATACGACTCGGGTCTCCTTGGCTCAACGCGGGCGGACGGCGTCGGCCCCAGCAATCACTGGAAGCACGAATAAACCAAAAGCATCCCTTGCACCGTAAGTCACATCCGAACCAATAGAAACTTATGTCACAAATTACAAACCTGTTCTTCTGCCAACTGTGACCCGATGGTGACATCACTAATTTGCCCGCGACGCGGTACAAGTGCCGGCGCTATGCGACACACGCGGAATACAGCGAGTTAGACGCTTCGATCAGCGTCGTTGCGGGTTGCATCGGCGCTTTCGTGCGATGTTGCTGACCGCCTCGCTCGCAGTCGCATGAATCGCATTCCGATCACGGCCGCCATTACACCGATCAACACGACGATGGTGAATCCGGTCCATGGAAACTGCGGCGTCTCGAGCTGATGCAGGAAATTCTGCGCTGACGCCACCGTGTTTCCGGTTTTGGCGTTGTCTTCGCCGATCTCCAAGGTGGCGCGTGGGAAGTGCGTGCTGTAGGTGCCGACGAAGTTCGGGCTGAGCACCAGCACCGTTGCGTCGGGGTGTTGCGAGCCGACCACCGTCGCGATGTCTCGCAGTGGGGTGTCGTTCGGCGGATTGTGGTCCAGCACGACGATCTTGAGATCGATGCCATGCTCGTGTGCCTGGTTGATCAGGTCGAGCAAAGCCGGCGTGACGGCCTGCGGCGCGCTGATGTTCCCAGCGCTGACCTGCTGCTGGACCACCGCCAGACATTCGTCGGGCTTGGTCGCAGGATCGACACCGATGGTGCCGCAGATCTCGCCCGGGATATAGAGCGGCGCGTGCGGGGTGGTCACGGTTGGAAACCGTACCGTCTGACGACGCGAGCGTTACGGCAGGTGGTCGCCCACAAGAAATGGAAGTTTTCGGGGTCTGCGCTAATGTAGGACAAGCGTACTGTTAGACTTGGCAGCGCTTCGCCGACACAGCCCGTCGGCGAGCCGAACAAGCGGCGATCGCAAGCGCGGCGTAGCCGGGCGCAGCGGGTCGCCGCCGACTAACAAAATACGGGAGTGGATGTGACCAGCAAAGATTCGGTGAATTCATTCGGAGCGCGCGACACCTTGAAGGTCGGCGGCGACAGTTACGAGATCTATCGATTAGACGCGGTTCCGGGCGCCGAGAAGCTTCCCTACAGCCTGAAAGTGCTCGCCGAAAACCTGCTCCGCAACGAAGACGGCAGCAACATCACCAAGGACCACATCCAGGCGATCGCCCAGTGGGATCCCAAAGCTGAGCCCAGCATCGAAATCCAGTACACGCCGGCACGCGTTGTCATGCAGGACTTCACCGGTGTGCCGTGCATCGTCGACTTGGCCACCATGCGCGAGGCCATCGGTGATCTGGGCGGTGACGCCGAGAAGGTCAATCCCTTGGCGCCGGCAGATTTGGTGATCGACCACTCGGTGATCGCCGACCTGTTCGGCACCGCCGACGCCTTCGAGCGCAACGTCGAGATCGAGTACGAACGCAACGGCGAGCGCTATCAGTTTCTGCGCTGGGGGCAGGGCGCGTTCGATGACTTCAAGGTAGTGCCACCGGGCACTGGCATCGTGCACCAGGTCAACATCGAATATCTGGCCAGTGTGGTGATGAACCGCGACGGGGTCGCCTACCCCGACACCTGTGTCGGCACCGACTCGCACACCACGATGGTCAACGGCCTTGGCGTGCTGGGCTGGGGTGTCGGTGGCATCGAGGCCGAAGCTGCCATGCTCGGTCAGCCGGTATCGATGCTCATCCCGCGGGTCGTCGGCTTCAAGCTGAGCGGCGAGATCAAGCCGGGCGTCACCGCGACCGATGTGGTGCTCACCGTCACCCAGATGCTGCGCAAGCACGGCGTTGTCGGCAAGTTCGTCGAGTTCTACGGCGAAGGTGTTGCCGAGGTGCCGTTGGCCAACCGCGCCACCCTGGGCAACATGAGTCCCGAATTCGGTTCCACCGCAGCTATTTTCCCGATCGACCAGGAAACCATCGACTACTTGAAGTTCACCGGACGCAAGGAAGAGCAGCTGGCGCTGGTCGAGACCTACGCGAAAGAGCAGGGCTTGTGGCACGACCCCGAGCACGAGCCGGCGTTCTCGGAATACCTGGAGCTCGACCTGTCCGAGGTGGTGCCGTCGATCGCCGGGCCGAAGCGTCCGCAAGACCGAATCATCTTGTCGGAAGCCAAGTCTACCTTCCGCGAGACTATTCCCAGCTACGTCGGCGACGACTCCAACACGCAGGAATATTCGAAGCTTGACCAGGAACTAGACGAGACGTTCCCGGCCAGTGATCCTGGCCAAGTGGTCAACGGCCATGCCGACGACGCGCCGGCCGTGCAGTCGGCCGCCGCGCATTCCGAGGGCCGCCCGACCAATCCGGTGACGGTGAAATCCGACGAACGGGGCGAGTTCGTGATCGACCACGGCGCGGTGGTGATCGCCGCGATCACGTCGTGCACCAACACCTCTAACCCCGAGGTGATGCTGGGCGCGGCGCTGCTGGCCCGCAATGCCGTCGAAAAGGGGCTGGCCTCCAAGCCGTGGGTGAAGACCACGATGGCGCCGGGCTCGCAGGTGGTCAACGACTACTACAACAAGTCCGGCCTGTGGCCCTACCTGGAGAAGCTCGGTTTCTACCTGGTCGGCTACGGGTGCACCACCTGCATCGGCAACTCCGGCCCACTGCCCGAAGAGATTTCGAAGGCCATCAACGACAACGACCTTGCCGTGACCGCGGTGTTGTCGGGCAACAGAAACTTCGAGGGTCGCATCAATCCCGATGTGAAGATGAACTACCTCGCATCACCGCCGCTGGTGATCGCATACGCACTTGCGGGGACCATGGACTTCGACTTCGAGAAGCAATCGCTCGGCAAAGACGAGGACGGCAACGACGTCTTCCTCAAGGACATCTGGCCGTCGCAGAAGGACGTCTCCGACACTATCGCCTCGGCGATCAACCAGGAGATGTTCACCAAGAACTACGCCGACGTGTTCAAGGGTGACGAACGCTGGCGCAACCTGCCCACCCCAAGCGGCAATACCTTTGAGTGGAGCTCGGATTCGACGTATGTGCGTAAACCCCCGTACTTCGACGGCATGCCCGCCGACCCGGAGCCTGTCCACGACATCGCCGGCGCCCGGGTGCTCGCATTACTGGGTGACTCGGTGACCACCGACCACATCTCCCCGGCCAGCAGCATCAAGCCGGGAACCCCTGCGGCGCAATACCTCGACGAGCACGGCGTTGAGCGCAAGGACTACAACTCCTTCGGCTCGCGGCGCGGCAACCACGAGGTGATGATCCGTGGCACCTTCGCCAACATCCGGCTGCGGAACCTGCTGCTGGACGACGTCTCGGGCGGCTACACCCGCGACTTCACCCAGGATGACGCTCCACAGGCCTTCATCTATGACGCGGCGCAAAACTATGCAGCACAAGACATTCCGCTGGTAGTCCTCGGAGGGAAGGAATACGGGTCCGGCTCGTCCCGCGACTGGGCGGCCAAGGGCACCAGCCTGTTGGGTGTTCGCGCGGTGATCGCCGAGTCCTTCGAGCGCATCCACCGATCCAACCTGATCGGCATGGGCGTGATCCCGCTGCAGTTCCCGGAGGGCAAGTCGGCCGGGGACTTGGGCTTGGACGGCACCGAGGTGTTCGACATCACCGGCATCGAGAAGCTCAACAACGGCAAGACGCCGAAGACCGTACATGTGAAGGCCGCCAAAGACACTGGCGGAAACGGCAGTGAAAAGGCAATTGAATTCGACGCCGTGGTGCGCATCGACACTCCCGGTGAAGCCGATTACTACCGGAACGGCGGCATCTTGCAGTACGTGTTGCGCAACATGCTCAGGTCGAGCTAGTGGCGATCGCAAGCGCGGCGCAGCCGGGCGCGGCGGGTCGCCACATGAAGATCTAGCGGGCCATGCCCAAGGTCAGCCAGGATCATCTGGCGGCCCGGCGCCGTCAAATCCTTGACGGCGCCCGCCGCTGCTTCGCCGAGTTCGGCTACGACGGAGCTACAGTTCGCCGCCTCGAGCAGGCGATCGGTTTGTCGCGGGGGGCGATATTCCACCACTTCCGCGACAAGGACACGCTGTTTTTCGAGCTGGCCCACGAGGACGCCGAGCGGATGGCCGATGTCGCCTCGCGCGAGGGTCTGGTTCAGGTGATGCGTGACATGCTGGCGGCGCCCGAGCAATTCGACTGGCTTGCCACAAGATTGGAGATTGCCCGCAAGCTGCGCCACGACCCGGAATTCCACCGGGAATGGACTGATCGGTCAGCGGAGTTGGCGGCGGCGACGATCGAGCGGCTGCGTCGGCAGAAATCGGCCGGGCGGGTGCGTGGCGACGTTCCCAGCGATGTGTTGCAGTGCTATCTGGACCTGGTTCTCGACGGGCTGGTGGCCAAGGTCGCTTCCGGTGAGGACACTCAGTTGCTCACCGCTGTCCTCGATCTGGTCGAGGGCTCGGTGCGGCAGAGCTAGGTGGGCTGGCGCACTCGAGTGCGGTGGTTCGGTCCACCGCGGCTGCGCATCGTGGTGCCGGACTCGCGCAGCATGCTATGGACCGATCCGTACGACCGGCCGGTCGACGCGACCAACGTCCGGATGCTGGCCCCGCCCTCGTAGGCGTTGCGCAATTCGCGCAGCACCTGATCGCGCGGCTTTTTCGATTTCCTCATCGGCGCCTCCCCGGCTTCAACAGGATCCCCAAGCACACAGAGTAAGAAGCCGGGTCGGCTGGCGGGCCGCTTTGACGAAATCGCCTGCTACACCTAGGGGTCCAAGCGGTCAGGCCAACTCGATGAGGTCCCGGTACTCCTCGGACCAATGGTCCTCGGTCCCGTCCGGCAGCAGCACGACGCGTTGCGGGTCGAGCGCTTCGGCGGCACCCGGGTCGTGCGTGACCAGCACAACCGCTCCGGCGTAGCTGCGCAACGCATCGAGCACCTGTTCACGCGAGGCCGGGTCGAGGTTGTTGGTCGGCTCGTCGAGCAGCAGCACATTGGCAGTCGAAGCCACCAGACCGGCGAGCGCCAGCCGGGTCTTCTCCCCACCGGACAACGTGCCGGCCGCCTGGTCGAGTTGGCTGCCGCTGAACATGAATGCACCGAGCAGACCCCGCAGCTCTTGGTCGCCGGAATCCGGCGCGGCGTGGCGAATGTTCTCCCACACCGTGGCGGCGTCGTCGAGGGTGTCGTGCTCCTGCGCGAAATAGCCGATTTTCAAACCATGTCCGGCGTCCATCGACCCGGCATCGGGTTGTTCGACACCGGCCAGCAACCGCAGCAGCGTCGTCTTGCCCGCGCCGTTGAGCCCGAGCACCACCACCCGAGAGCCCCGATCGATCGCCAGATCCACCCCGGTGAAAATTTCCAGCGAGCCGTAATTCTTCGTCAGCCCGGATGCGGTCAACGGTGTCCGCCCGCACGACGAGGGGCTCGGGAATTTGATCCGGGCCACCTTGTCGGCCACCCGCTCTTCGTCGAGTGCGGCCATCATCCGGTCGGCGCGGCGCAGCATATTCTGCGCCGCAACGGCTTTGGTGGCTTTGGCGCCGAGCTTTGCGGCTTGAGCGCGCAGAGCGGTCGCCTTGCGTTCGGCATTGGCACGTTCGCGGCGGCGGCGCTGCTCGTCGGTGGCGCGGGCGTCGAGGTACTTCTGCCAGCCCATGTTGTAGACGTCGGCTTCGCCACGTACCGCATCGAGGAACCAGACCCGGTTGACCACGTCGGCCAGCAGGTCCACATTGTGGCTGATGACCACCAACCCGCCGGTGTGGTTGCGCAGGAAATCCCTGAGCCAGCCCACCGAATCGGCGTCGAGGTGGTTGGTCGGCTCGTCGAGCAGCAAGGTGGTCGCCGATCCGGCACCGGTGTCGGATGCGGCAAACAGGATCCGGGCCAGCTCCACTCGACGGCGCTGACCGCCGGACAGCGTGCGCAACTGTTGGGTCAGCACGCGGTCGGGCAATCCGAGACTGGCGCAGATCCGGCCGGCTTCGCTCTCGGCGCCGTAGCCGCCGAGTGCGGCGAAGCGCTCCTCGAGTTGGCCGTAGCGGCGGATCGCACGATCACGGGCGTCGTCGTCGGCGACCTCGGCCATCAGCGCCTGCTGCTTTTCCAGGTCGGTGAGCAGGGTGTCCAGTCCGCGCGCGGAGAGCACCCGGTCGCGCGCAAGGACGTCGAGGTCACCCTCTTTGGGATCCTGCGGCAGATAACCGACCTCGCCGGTGCGTGCCACGGTGCCCGCGTACGGTTCCCCCTCGCCCGCGAGGATGCGCAGTGTCGTCGTCTTGCCGGCGCCGTTGCGACCGACAAGCCCGATCCGGTCCCCCGGCTGTATCCGCAGCGCCGCGCCGTCGGCATAGAGGAGCGTGCGCGCTCCTGCGCGGACCTCGAGGTCCGTAGCCGTGATCACGGTCACTCTCCTTGTACGGATTTATCACTTGTCGTCGGTGAAAACCGGCGGGCGCTTCTCGGCGCGCGCAGCAACCGCTTCTTCGAAGTTGCCGGTGAGCAGGCGGACGAAGAGCTGTCCCAGACCTTCGGCCTGCATGTGCCCTTCCAGGCTAGCGGCGTCCAGTCCACTCCACAGTGTGCGCTTGGTCAACTCGACGCCCGGCCGCGAAAACGCGGCGATCCGCTCGGCCATGTCGTAACACGTCTCCAGCAGTCGGTCGTCGGGGACTTGGCGCGACACCAGCCCGATGCGCTCGGCCTCCTCGGCGTCGATGTCGCGACCGGTCAGCATGATCTCGAAGGCCCGGGACGACCCGATGGCCCGCGGCAGCAGGTAGCTCAAACCCAGCTCGCTCGCGGTGAGCCCGTTGTTGATCCCCGCGGCCCGGAAGTACGCCCCGTGCGACGCGACCCGGATGTCGGCGGCGAGCGCCAGACACAGTCCGCCGCCGATCGCTGCGCCGTTGACCGCGGCGATCACCGGCTGGTGCAGTCGCCGTAGCGCGAGGATGACATCGTCGAGGATCTGCATCGAGCGCAGCGCGTAGGTGGGCCGGGTGAGGCCTTGAACGTGCGGAACGCTGCCGGCCGATTTATGGTCGGCGCCCGACGAGAAGCCCGTGCCGGCGCCGGTCAGCACGACAACCCGCACCGAGTTGTCGTAGGTGATATTCTCCAGAACCTCTTTCAGCGGCACCATGACGTCGAACGCCATGGAGTTCATTCGCTCCGGCCGATTGAGGGTGACCAACGCGACGTGTGGCCGCGGATGTTCGACAAGGACCATGCTCACCGTTGAACGGTAACCCGCCCTCGTGCGGGTTTAGCTCAGGACTGGTCGTCCTGGTGGGCGGTCAGCGCCGCGTCCACGTCGAAGCCCTTGATCTGCTGAACCAGATCTTCCAGCGCGGTCGGCGGCAGCGCGCCCGCCTGGTTGAAGACCAGCTTGCCCTTCTTGAAGGCCATCAACGTCGGGATGGATCGGATCTGAGCGGCCGCGGCGAGTGCTTGCTCGGCTTCGGTGTCCACCTTGGCGTGCACCACATCGGGGTGTTTGTCCGCCGAGGCGGAGAAAGTGGGCGCGAACTGGCGGCACGGCCCACACCATGATGCCCAGAAGTCGACGAGCACGATGTCGTTGCCGTTGATCGTTTCGTTGAACTGCGCGGCAGTGAGATCTTGGGTAGTCACGACCTGCTCAACGCAACTAACTGCCGCAGTGTTCCCAGGTTCAGGTCAGGTGGTCGTAGTCACCGCGGACCCATGCGGCGTGGCGTTCCGCCGAACGCTGGATCACTGCGTGGCCGTCGGTGTCGATGGCATTCGTGAAGAGGCCGTAGATCCGGTCGAAGTGCAGCGGGGCCAGCGTGGCGGCCATGCGCTGCACCACCGCGGCGGACAGCGGAAGGCGGTTGGGATAGCTACGCAGGAAACCGACGGTGCGACGGTCCGGGTTGGGGAAGATGGTGTCCCCGGTCAGCAGCACGCCGCGGCCGTCGGCGCCGTCGGTCCAGCAGGCGACCGAACTGCCCGGGAAATGCCCGCCGATCCGGACGATCGTCAGCGCGGGCGTCAGCGCCAGCGTGTCCGACCACAACTGAATCACCGGGTCGGGGCGCATCACCCAGTCGGCGTCGGCGGCGTTGACGTACACCGGGACCCCGCCCAGCTGGCGGCTCCATTCGACTTGTGCGCCGAACATGTGCGGGTGGCTGGCGACGACTGCGATGACCGGGCCGCGGTCGGCCACCGCGGCCACCGCGTCGTCGTCCACGAAGCCGGACGGATCCCACAACACGTTTCCGACGTCGGAGCACACCAGCTTTCCCAGCTGCCCAATTCCCAGTGCGGGAGCACTGCCGATCGCCACCAGCCCGTCTTCGATCTCCCAGACGACCGACCGCATTCCTTCGCCGACGAGTTGATCCAGCGTCGCCCAGAGCTGACCTTCGCTTGGAACCCATTGCCGCTCATCGGCGCAAATCGCGCACACACCCGATGCGGCGCTGTGCTCGACACCGCAGGTTCTGCACAGCCAAAACATGGGCCAACTCTAATTCGCTGGCGCCGCAGTACGAACCGCACGACGAGCCGATGGGGCTCTCCACCGCGCGTTAAGCGTGCGCTGCAGCGGGTATCCCCGCCATGACTAATGCTCGCGATCGGAGAGGCGTCGATGACCGTCACCTTGTCGGGTCCCTCGCGGACTCGGCTGTTAATCCCGCTACTGGCCGGAGTTACCGCGCTGTCAATCGCCGCGTGCGGCACATCGAACAACCAGAACTCCACACAGCACGGCACCGCGGCAAGCCAACCGAGCTCCGCGCCCAAGC
>DATAZN010000345.1:0-15283 GCA_036272035.1 Mycobacterium sp.
GGCTTCATCAAAGCCGAGATCGTGTCCTACGACGATCTGGTCGCCGCCGGGTCGATGGCCGCGGCCAAGTCGGCCGGCAAGGTGCGCATGGAGGGCAAGGACTACGTGATGGCCGACGGCGACGTGGTCGAATTCCGGTTCGGATCAACGTCTACATCGAAGGGTTAGCGCCGCCGGGCAGACAACCCGCGGGCGATTCCGCCTCGGTTCCGGCCGCGCACGGGTTAAGTGGTCGCGGCGACAGGGGCGACGGCACTTTCGCGCCAATACCGTCCGCTTGCGTCGAAGTGCCTCGGCGAGTGGCGGAGATCATGCTGACAGGCATTCCCCACCAAGCGAAGTCGTAGAACCTAGCGACCACCCCCGCCCAAGTGCCGCCTTGCGGGTGCAGATCGGCGCCGCCGTCTTGGCCGTGGTCAAGCCGCATGGGGGGCGGCCGGGCTCCAGGAGTCCAACGGTGATGAGTTTCGCAGTGGTTCCCAGTCTGTCTCTCAAACACCCGATCACCCGTTCCCGAGGAGAGCATGATGACCGCCACTTACACCTTCGATGTCTTTTCCAGCCTCGACGGCTTCGGCGGCGTCAGCGGCGGCGTCAGCGGCGGCGACTGGGGCGGCTACTGGGGCAAGCAGGGCCCCGAACTGCTCGACCGCCGCCTCGGCTTGTATGAGGCGGAGCTGCGGATGGTCTTCGGGGCCAACACGTATCGGGCGTTCGCGCAGATGCTGGCCTCGGGCACCGAGGAGTCGGGGGTGCGTGACCCATGGGTCACCCGGATGAGGAGCCGGCCGGCGACGGTGGTGTCGACCACCCTGGATGGACCGCTCGACTGGCCGGAAGCGACCGTCGTGAGCGGTGACGCCGTCGATGTCGTCGCCCGGCTCAAGGAGGAGTCCGAAGTGCCGTTGCGCTCGCACGGCAGTCTGTGTATGAACCGGGCGCTGATGGCCGCCGGCCTGGTCGACCGCGTCCAGGTGACGCTCTTCCCTGTGATCACCGGTCAGACCGGTGATGAACCGATCTTCCAGGGTGCGGTCGATTTCGACCTCGAGCTGATCGAGAGCCGGACACTCGACGGCCACATCCAAGAGCTCATCTACCGGCCCATCCTGCATGTCTGAGTGCGTGGGTGAGGCGGGCTGTTGAGCGCAATGTGTAAGCAGGCGCGGTGACCGACACATCGGTCTAGGTTGAGGGTTTCAATGATTGGGAGCAGATCGTGGGAACTGGAATCGAACGGATCGTGCTCGACTTCGTGCACGCGGCATACGGCGAGCACATGGATGTCGAGGCCATGACCGGCTTGATGGCTGACGACTTCATGTGGCAGCTCAACGTGCCACTCTCGCCGGTCATCCGCGGACGTGATGCGGCACGCGCCGAACTCGAAAAGCACAACCAGCTGGCTTCGGGCATGGTCGACGGCAGCGAGATTCGTACGGTCGTGTCCAACGAAGACACGGTGGTGGTGGAGCGGTTCGACGTAAACCTGATCGCAGGCAAGAGAGTCACGTTTTGCGTGACGGCAATTTTCGAAGTCCGCGATGGCGCGATCACCTGCTGGCGCGAGTACTGGGATACCGGCGACATCGCCCGGCAACTCGGCAGTGATCCGGCACAGATGTTTGAGCAGATCGGGTCCTGATCTACACCTCGAACGGTTCGGCGACAAACGCAACCGTCTGCAGGCCGTCATCACCAGATGACGGCCGCCGGCGACGCAGCTGTTAGGTGATGGCCGCCGGCGACGTGGTCGAAGTCCGGTTCAATGTTCTAGACAGCAGAAGAAGACATAGGCCCGGATTGGGCGATGGCGACTGAGAAATCCGAAGGGCACAGATGAACTCCAATGCCAGTGACGCGCCTGCGTCGAACTTCCGCGGTGTCGAGGGCCTCCGTGAGGTCGAGGCGATCAAGCAGTTGAAGGCCCGCTACTGCCGATACCTGGATAACAAGGATTGGGACGCTTGGCGCGCCATCTTCGCTGACGACTTCCTCAGCGACACCTCTGAATCCGGCGGTGATGTGATCGCAGGCGCTGATTCGTTCGTTGCCTACACGCGCGGGCACATCGGGAAGGCCTCTCAACCCACGGTGCACCATGTGCATGCGCCTGAGATCGAGCTGACGGCAGCCACTACGGCCACCGGTGTGTGGGCGCTGGAAGATGTCGTGCGCCTGGCGCCGGGGCTGAATCTGAAAGGCTACGGCCATTATCACGAGACCTACGAGAAGATCGACGGGCGTTGGTACATCAAGAGTTCGAAGTTGACGCGACTTCGGGAAGACCTCTTCAATCCTGTGTTTACATTTCGGATTCCTGAACGGCTGCGCGATGCCGCAGGGGCCCTGGTGCGGAAACGCACGAAGTGAGCAAACCCGTCCTCATCACCGGCGCGTTCGGCCAGGCGGGCAAGCATTGCACCGAGATACTGCTGTCGCGTGGACGCACAGTAGTCGCCACGGATCTGCGCACTGACGCGCTGGCAACCACGGTCGAGGCTGGCCCGGGCAAAGCGCCCAGGCGCGCTGGGGACCGTATATGTCGGCCCGTGGAGTTTCAGTCCAGCGTCACCGATGACTGACTGTTATTGCGAACCTTCCGCAGAGAACACGTCGATCGGCCGCACGGGCGTCAACATCACCAGCGGGATCTGACGGCTAGTCGACTGCTGATACGTGAGGTACGGCGGGTACAGGTGAGCCATGTGGGCCCACACCTGATGCCGTTCCTCGCCTTCTGGTTCCCGCCACGTGGCTTCGAACGCTTGGGTTGCGATCTGCACGCCAATCGTGTTGCTCGCCAAGACATTCAAGTACCACCCGGGATGCGTGTCGGCACCGCCTTTCGATGCGACGATCACGATCTCCCCACCGACGATGCCGTAGATCAACGGTCTGACATGGATCTTCGCTGACTTACGACCCACACACTTGATCAAGCAGTGCGTGGTCAGCGCACGGCCCCCGGCCCCAGTCACGTCCATGATGTGGCCCCGCGTGCCACCAGAGGTCAGATAGATCTCGAGGTGCTCGCTGACCCAGTCACCTCGCGCCGCTCGGATCGCTGCGGCATCGGCGTCGCCCATGGGTGACTCCTAAACGTAGACGAGTGAACTTGATTGGACCTAACTGCGTCGCTGACTTCGCCAGGTTGAATCATGTAACCACGCGCCCGTCCAAATGGTTAGGGCGGCTGCCGACGTTGACGTGGTCGAATTCCGGTTCAACGTCTAAATTGCCCGGGCTCGATGCGTACGCTCTGAGAATCATGAGCTGGACACCTGAGCAGCTCGCTCTTGTCGATGCCGCCCGCGAACTCGAAATTGCAGTACACCGTGCCGACGGAACACTTCGGCCGTGGACGCCGATTTGGGTAGTACACGTCGTCGGCGACGTCTATGTCCGCACGTGGTACCGCACAGATACCGGTTGGTTCGGGCTTGCCTTGAGCACAAGACGCGCACGTGTGCGCGTCCCTGGCGTCGAAGTCGACGTGCGCATCGAGGACGTCGGTGTCGGCCCGTCGGGACTGCGGGAGGACGTGGACGACGCCTACCGTGACAAGTACGGCGGCGGTTCGACCGGAAACATGGTCGGAGACGAAGCCGCAGCGACGACGCTCCGGTTGCTCAGAGCATAACTGCGCGTAACGCGTTCCCGTTCAACGTGTTGGTCAACCGAAGAAGTGACAGGAGCTGAGGCGATGTCGATTCACGTGAACGCGGACAACTTCATTAAGGCGGAGACGCACCGGATGTTCCGTGACATCCAGGCTCAGGCCCGGGGCGTCGGGAGTTTTCGGCACAACCGCACACCTGCCCGCATCGAGGAGCAGACGGTCATCAGACTCAACCGCGACACGTTGTACAGCTTCGCCATCGTTGATCTTGCCGAACCGGCGCGGCTCACACTGCCCGATGCCGATAGTCGATATCTTTCCGCGATGATCGTCAACGAAGACCACTTCGTGAACGACGTCTTCCATGAAGCCCGTGAATACGCGCTTACGCGCGACCAGTACGGATCTCGCTACGTCCTCGTCGGTGTTCGAATCCTGGTCGACCCCAACGACTCCGCAGATGTGGCCGCCGTCGCGGCGATTCAGGACCGTCTCGCGATCGACGCCCGCTCATCACAGACGTTTGTCATGCCGGACTACGATCTCGAAAGCCTCGACGCGACCCGGGACGCGTTGCTCGCCCTTGCCCGCGGCCTCGACAATTTCGACCGGACGTTCGGCGCGCGCACAGAAGTTGATCCGGTTCGTCACCTCATCGGATGCGCGGCGGGGTGGGGTGGGCTACCCACCTCCGAAGCGACGTACATCGGCGCAGATCCGAACCTTCCGCCGGGCGATTACGAGTTGGTGTTCAACGACGTTCCCGTCGACGCCTTCTGGTCGGTCTCGATATACAACGAGCGTGGATTCTTCGAGCCCAACGAGAAAAACCTCTACACGGTCAATAGCATCACCGGTGAGTCCAACGCTGACGGCTCGGTCACTGTTCGCCTCGTGGCGTCCGCGGCCGGGGACACACCGGCGAACGCGATCGTTATCCCGCAAGGCTGGAACTATCTCATTCGCCTTTACCGGCCTCGCGCGGAAATACTGAACGGTCAATGGACGCCACCGACGCTCACGCCCGGCGGTTCTTCCTGATCGTGATGGCCGTCCGCCTAGAACGAAATGACCAAACAGGAGGGATCACCATGGGCGTCAGAATCGAGTGGGCTCGTTTCCTGATCGTCACGGCGTTGACGGCGATCACGATCTTCGTGCTCGATATCGCCTTCCACTCGACGCTCGCGGCGCCGCTGTTCGGTAGTTACCCGGCGGTCGACTATCCGTCTCGGCCGCAGGTGGCGATCATGCCGCTGCTGCCGTTCCTGTTTGTCACCTACATCCTGCTGATCACGGCCTTCTGTTATTTGTTCCTGCGCCTCTATCCGGGGCGCGGGCTACGCAAGGCGGCATGGTGGGGGATTTGGGGCGGTTCTTCGTCGTCATCCCCAACATGCAGTTCTTCGTCGCGGTCGACCACACGACGTGGAAGATGCTCATCATTCAAGTGATTGAGGGCATCGTCCTCATGGTGCTGGTGACCTGCATCTTCGAGATCGCATATCGGCCCAAGGCGGCCAATACGGTGCCGCCAGCAAACGCACAGAGGAGCGTTTAAGCAGGGAAGGAGCGTTTTGCGCCCGACGGCGATGTCGTCGAATTCCGGTTCAACGTCCGAGGATTCGGCGCAACAACTGAGCTGGCGAGGAATGCGCACGCGCCGAACGGCGGCAGCGACCTCACTTTGGACACCTACATAGGACAATCCTTTGGGACGAACGGGCTGTTTGCGCTCCGTGCGTTAAGTGTGGCGGAATCGGCCTGCGAAAATCGTGGGGCGATTTCCCTCTTTTTTGGCTTGCCCTTCCGCGTCGATGTGCTGCGGCAGGTGATCCGCGCATTTATGCTTGCGGCCACCAAGAGATCATCTGCAGGAGTTGTCATGCTGCGCGCCGCACTCGTCGTCACATCGCTCATCTTCGGCTTCGAAATCAATGCCGACTCGACGGCATTGGCGGGCCCGCCATACCAGAACTGCAATGAAGCGCACGCCGACGGGCGTTACAGCATCCCGACCAGTGACCCCGCTTATCGACCGGATCTCGACCTCGACAGCGATGGTCTGGCCTGCGAGCCATCTAAGGGGCGCCGATCGACACGGTGAATCCCTCGGTGCCTTGGCTTGTCGGTGACTGTCCTTATCATCGGCCCGAGATGAGAATCACGTACCTCTTCCTGCCGCTGTACTTCGGGCTGTTTGCGGGCCTTGTCGGCCATAGCGTCAGGGTGGGTCTGGTGGGCGCAGCCGTCGGACTGATCCTCGCGGTGTTGCTGTCGGCAGAGGGCAATCGGCGAGGGCGCACCGACGGGATGGCGGCGATCGATGCCATGACCGGAACGGAGTTCGAGGACTACGTCGCGGCTCGCCTGCAGCGGGCCGGCTGGCGGGTGCAGTTCACCCCGGCGAGCGGCGATTACGGCGTGGACCTGATCGGCGATAAGGACGGCAAGTCGGTGGCGGTGCAGTGCAAGCGACTCGGCAAGCCCGTCGGCGTCGCGGCCGTTCAGCAGGTGGTGGCCGGCGCACGCCACCACGGATGCACGAGGAGCATCGTCATCAGCAATCGGGAATTCACGGGTGCGGCCAAACAACTGGCCCATACCCACAACTGTCAATTGATCGGCCGCAGAGCGCTGCAAGCCTGGGTACCGCCTCCTGCGCGACGCGCGGTTTAGGTCTTGCCCGGAGTCGGGCTAAGGCAAACTCTGAGGGATGGCGACTATGAAGCAATTAGCGGGCCAGGTGCTCCTGTGCGGCGCCATGGCGTTAGCCGCGTGCGGACTGGCCGACGGTATCGCGGCGGCCGCGCCCGACCCGAGCTTTCACTGGTGTCCCGGTCAACCATGGGACCAGGGCTGGGGCAGCATCTACGACTGGGACTGGAATCAATGCCACGACTGGGAACGCTCAGCAGGTCAAGGTGGTGCGATGGGCAACGGACCCTGGGGACTCCCGCCGTCCTGGGCGCCACCGCAACCACCGCCACCGCCGTCGGCCCCAGGCGCGAGCGTGATGTGGAATATGACCGCTCGTGCTTGGGGATTCTGGAACAACAAGATCTGGACCCCACTCTGACGAATCCCAGTTGATTCCAGTCGATTTGAGTGATCGCCGCGTTTGGCGTCTACACCACGTCGATCAGTCCGCGACGACCGCGATTTCACTGCCCAGACGATAAGGCGCTATCAGCGGAAGATCGTCACCGCTCCAAAACCGGCCAGGGTCAAACCAATTAGACCGCTTCTCGGTTTCGATCAGGCCGATCTCCTCGTAGGTGACTGCCACTGTCTCGGCGCAGTAAGCGGATTCGAAGCGGCCCTTGCGTTGCTGCTCCCTGCGACGTCGGGTCGATTCGCGAACGCGCGAGCCCAGGATCGGGATTCCGCGCACCCAGTCGTACCTGGTCGGAATCTGACCGCGCAGCCACCGCAGGGTGAGCCGCGTCGTGGACGGGAACGGTGTGCCGTCCATCCGGGCGATGACGCGCAGCAACCGATTCTCCTGCTCGTGGTCGATGTCAGGACTCATCTGACGCAACCAGCAGCGCTGCCCGTAGCGGGTCAGCCATCGCTCGACGGCTTCGCGCGCGTCGTTGAGTTGCACGCCTCGGTGGTTGGTCCCGGTCCAGACATCGGTCAGCTTCTCGCCGAGTTCGGCATGCCACATCAGCGGTGGCAGATCCTCGATCGCGACTGTCATGCCGACGTGGTTGACCGGGCTGTTCGACATCGTCTGGATCGCACGGTCGGGTCCGGAATGCCCGCGGAACAGCCAAACGTCGCCGGTCCTGGTCTGTTCCAGGGCCTGGCTCAAGCCCACTGTGTGCGTATCCACCACCGCACCATATGCACATACCGATCCCGCCGGGATGTACTCGCGAATAACCTGAGCCGATGCGCACCATCTGGAAGTTGCTGGGGTTGGCCGGTGTGGTCGGGGTGGCAGCCGGGGGAGTGCTGGTCGCCCGAGATCAGCGCCGACGCAGGGCATACACCCCCAACGAAATTCGCGACCGGCTGCAAAAGCGGCTGGCTGAGGCCGGCGAGGGCTAGAAGGCTAACCATTCAGGCGGCGGCGACGGCGTAGAGCCGATGCGTGCCGGCAAAGCCCTTCAGCTCAGCATCACGGCCGCCATCAAAGGTGAGGTCCTCGCAACCGCTGAGCGCGTCGTGCACGGTGTTGCTCACCAGAACCTCACCGCCACAGGCTTCGGCGGCGACGCGTGCCGCCATCGCGACGTTGCGGCCGAACAGGTCGTCGCCGCGGCGCACCGAGCGGCCCATGTGGACGCCGATCCGTACTCGAATCCCGTTGCGCCGCTTGTGTTGTGCATCCCTATGAAGCGCGTCCTGCATATCGATACCGCAGCGCACCGCTTGCTCGGCGTGGGCGAAGGCAATCATGAACCCGTCGCCTTGGCTTTTCACCACATGCCCCGAGCGCTTGTTGACCAGCTTGCGAACCATCTTGTCGTGCTCACCGATCAGCCTCACCCAGGCGCGGTCGCCGACCCGCTCGTTGAGTGCGGTCGACTCCTCGATATCGGAGAACAGAATCGCCACTCTGCCGTCCGGTGTCACCCGGGCCAGATCGGGGCGTTCCACCTCCGCCCAATCGGCGAGGTCCTCGATCGAGCTGCGCACCGCGGCGCCGAAACCCTCCTTGCGCATCAGGTTCGCGGTCTGCCACACGGTCTTGACCGCTTTTGAGCCAAAACTCAATAGGTCGGGCTGCTGTCGCAACGCCTCGTTTTCAGCCCTGGCTCGGGACAGCAGCCGCCAAAGAACGCCCAAGGCTGCGGCTTCGACGGCCGTGACGCCGGCCAGCGCGTAGACCGCGATCAGCAGGTGATCGTGCATGCCACGCATCTTCCCTGATCCATCGTGGCTTCCGCAGCGACAGTGCCAGATCGGCAAAATAGTCTGCCGACTGTGTTTAGCCGGTTGGAAAGCGAAAGATCAACCGCGAGTGTATGTTCCGCGAATTCTGAATTCCCGGCGTGCCGGATCGGTTGGTGTTTGCCCACTGGGTTAATCGGTTACACATTTCGTGCGCTGCCGGTTGTCGGGCCGAACCACAGTGTTTAGGGTTGGAACTGGCCGCGGCAGGGTCGAGATAGGCGCGTTCTGCAGGTGTTGAAGCCGCGCTGACTAGTCGATTGACGTGGAGGACCCGATTGGCCGAATCCGGCAACAGCGGCTCGGACCTGCTGGTGATCTTTGGCATTACCGGCGACTTGGCTCGCAAGATGACCTTCCAAGCCCTCTATCGCCTGGAGCACAGGGGGTTGCTGCAATGTCCGATTGTCGGTGTCGCCAGTGAGGACATCAGCGTTGAGGAGTTGGTCAACCGAGCCCGCAAGGCGATCGAAGGCGCCGGCGAAAAAGTCGACGACAAGGTGTTCGGCCGGTTCGCCGGCCGACTGTCCTACCTGCACGGCGACGTCACAGATTCCGCGCTCTACGACGCGCTGGAAAAGCAGATCGGCTCAAAGCACCACTGCCTGTTCTACCTGGAGATGCCGCCTTCTCTGTTCGCGCCGATCGTCGAGAACCTGGCCAGAGCCGAGTTGCTGAACGGATCCCGCGTCGCGGTGGAAAAGCCCTTCGGTCACGACCTGACGTCCGCGAATGAACTCAACACCCGACTGCGCGCAGTGCTGGACGAGGACCAGATCTTCCGGGTCGACCACTTCCTGGGCAAGGAACCGGTCGTCGAATTGGAGTATCTGCGCTTCGGCAATCTGGCGCTGGTCGAACTGTGGGACCGACACGTCATCTCCGAAATCCAGATCACCATGGCCGAGAATTTCGGCGTCGATGACCGGGGAAAGTTCTATGACAGGGTCGGCGCCTTGCGCGACGTCGTGCAAAACCATCTGCTGCAGGTGCTCGCCGGGGTGACGATGGAACCCCCTGTCGGGCCGACCGCAGACGACCACAACGACAGAAAAGCCGATGTTTTTCGCGCGATGCCGGCCGTGGACCCGGATCGCTGCGTGCGGGGCCAGTATCGCGGCTACACCGACATTGATGGGGTAGCCAAGAATTCTGGAACCGAGACCTTCGTCGCGATGCGGGTGGAGATCGACAACTGGCGCTGGGCCGGGGTGCCGATCTTCTTGCGGGCGGGCAAGGCACTGCCCGAGCGGGTCACCGAGGTGCGGTTGTTCACCCACCGGGTCCCCTCGTTGGTTTTCCTGTCCGGACGCAGGCGGGCCGAGCCTAACCAGATCGTGCTGCGGATCGACCCCGATCCCGGACTGCGGCTGCAGCTCACCGCTTTAGACGGCGACCGCTGGCGCGATCTGCACTTGGACTCGTCGTTCATGGCTGATCTGGGCGAGCCACTGCTGCCGTACGAGCGGCTGCTGCACGGCGCGCTGACCGGAGACCACCAGCTGTTCGCTCGCGAGGACGGCATCGAAGAAACCTGGCGCATCGTGCAGCCGCTGCTGGACGACCCCGGCGAAATCCATCAATACGACCCGGGCTCGTGGGGGCCGGATGCGGCGCGCGAACTGCTACGAGGACATCGAGGCTGGCAACAGCCGTGGCTAGCCGGTAACCACCAATAAGGAGAACAGAACAACATGCAGCTAGGGATGATCGGCTTGGGCCGAATGGGCGCGAATATCGTCCGCAGACTGGTCGACCATGGGCACGAATGCGTTGTCTACGATCACAATCCGGACGCGGTCAAGGCGTTGGCCGGCGAAGATAAGATTACCGGGGTGTCGTCCCTTTCCGAACTGGTCGACAACCTCACAAAGCCTCGAGTCGTCTGGGTGATGGTGCCCGCAGGCAATATCACCACCGAGGCAATTAAGGAGCTGGTTAACACGCTGCAATCGGGCGACATCGTGATCGACGGCGGGAACACCTACTACCGCGACGACCTAAAGCATTCGAAGTCGTTGTCCGAGAAGGGTATTAACCTCTTGGACTGCGGCACCAGCGGCGGTGTGTGGGGCCGCGAACGAGGCTATTGTTTGATGATCGGCGGCGACGACCAAGCATTCGCGCACGCGGAGCCGATATTCGCCAGCGTCGCGCCCGGCGTCGACGCGGCACCGCGCACCCCGGGCCGCGACGGCAAGATCGCGCAATCGGAGAAGGGGTACTTGCACTGCGGGCCTAGCGGGGCCGGGCACTTCGTGAAGATGGTGCACAACGGCATCGAGTACGGGATGATGGCCTCGCTCGCCGAGGGGCTGAACATCTTACGCAATGCCGACATCGGTACCCGCGTTGAGAAGGGCGACGCCGAAACCGCGCCGATGTCGAATCCCGAGTGCTACCAGTACGACTTCGACATCGCCGATGTCGCCGAGGTGTGGCGCCGGGGCAGTGTCGTCGGTTCCTGGCTGCTGGACCTGACCGCGATCGCGCTGCATGAATCACCCGACCTGCACGAGTTCTCCGGCCACGTCTCGGATTCCGGCGAGGGCCGCTGGACCGCGATCGCGGCGATCGACGAGGGCGTTCCCGCGCCGACGCTGACGACCGCGCTGCAGTCTCGCTTCGCCTCGCGCAGCCTCGACGACTTCGCCAACAAGGCGCTGTCGGCCATGCGCAAGCAGTTCGGCGGACACGCGGAGAAGCCTGCCAACTAGCTACGCAGACCGGGTCATGCCGGTCGGGTCGCGAACCTCACCACGACGTCGCTGAAGGCGTCGTTGTCGTCGCCCGCCGCGGTATGGCCGGCGTCGGATAGTTCGACGAACTCCGCGTTGGGCACGGTGTCCAAGAAGTGCCGCACACCTTCCGGGCTGACCACGTCGGAAAGCTTGCCGCGGATCAGCAGCACCGGGATCGTCAGGTTGGCCGCGGCGTGTTCGAAGTTCTCGGTGCGCAGTTCCGGGTCGTCACCGGGCTTGGTCATGAAGGCCGGATCCCAGTGCCAGTACCAGCGGCCGTCGCGCAGGCGCAGATTCTTCTTCAGCCCCTCGGGGCTGCGCGGCTTGGTCCGGTGCGGCAGATATGCGGCGACGGCGTCGGCGGCCTCATCCAGCGAGGCGAAGCCGTGCAGCCCGCTGAACATGAAGTCACGAATGCGGGCGCTGCCGTTCTTCTCGAACCGCGGTACGACATCGACGAGCACCAGCCCGGTGACCCGCTTCGGCCCGGCCCGGTCCGCGACGAGGATCCCGGTGAGTCCGCCCATGCTCGCCCCGATCAGCATCACCGGCCGGCCGATGGCGTCGAGCACCTGCATGACGTCGGCGGTCAGCGTCTCGATGTCGTAGTCGGCGTCGGGCGCCCGGTCGCTGTCACCATGACCGCGGCTGTCCAGCGCGATCACGTGGAATCCTTCGTCGGCCAAGATCTGGCCGGTGTTCTTCCAGGAGAACCGATTCTGACCGCCGCCGTGCAGCATGAGGATCGTCGGCCGACCGGCCGCCTCGTCGGCCCCGCCCGCTGATTGACCGAGCCACTCGTCGGCGACCAGAGTGACCCCCTGAATACCGGAAAACTCGACAGTGTGTGGGGTGTTGCGCACGGCAGTCACGGGCAGCTCCTCAGCTGGATGCATGGCATCGTTGCCAGGCGTTACCCGCCTGACGTTACATCGGTGATTTTTTGCCGTCGCGAGGGTCTATCCAGGTGAACTCTCCTGACCACCACCAACGACCAAGGAGGCGACCATGCCCTCGATCACCCCCTCACTGTGGTTCGACCACAACCTGGAGGAGGCTGCGGCGTTCTACACCTCGGTATTCCCGAACTCGCACATCGAGGACTTGAACCGAAGCACCGATGCCGGCCCCGGCGAACCCGGGTCGGTCCTGTCCGGCACCTTCGTGCTGGACGGGAACCGATTTATCGGGATCAACGGCGGTCCGCATTTCTCGTTCAGCGAGGTGGTGTCCTTCACGATCGACTGCAAGGACCAGGACGAGGTCGATTACTACTGGAGCCGGCTGACCGATGGCGGCGAGGAATCGCAGTGCGGCTGGTGCAAGGACCGCTTCGGTCTGAGCTGGCAGGTGATTCCAGGGCGGCTCTACGATTTGGTCAGCCATCCGAACCCGGCATGCGCCACGGCCGCCACCCAGGCGATGTATGGCATGAGCAAAATCGTCATCGCAGATCTTGAGAAAGCGGTGGCTTCAGTCTGAGCGCCGGCATGACGACGTACGTTGGAAAACATGCCCGAAGATGCGCCGATGGACGTCGTATACCTGCGGCCGACCCAACCCCCTGCCCAGGTCGAGCGGGTAGCGCTGATCGCCGGCCTGATCGCGGGAGTGTTGTTGGCGGGGCTGGTGGGCTGGCTCGGCTTCCGGACTTACGAGGCCCAGGACCGGGAGGCCCAGCGCGAGCGTTTCGTGCACGCCGCCGCGGATGTCGCGGTCAACCTCAGCACGGTCGACTATCAGCACGCCGACGCAGACGCGCAACGAATCCTGGATTCGGCGACCGGCCGGTTCGCCGACAGCTTCGCCCGACGGAAGCAGTCCTATATCGACGCCGCCAAGCAGACGCGGTGGAGATCGCTGGGCGAGGTCACCGATGCCGGGCTGGAATCGGTGACGGGCGACCAGGGTCGGGTGCTGGTCGCGGTGACGGTGAAATCCGCCGATCCCGCGCAGGCCGAACAGGAGCCGCGGTTCTTGCGGATGCGGATCACCGTGCAGAAGGTTGGCGACGGCGCCAAGGTCTCCGACGTCGCATTCGTGTCATGACGCAGCGAAGTTCGGTCAACTGGCCGCGCGTTCTGGTCTACGGTCTGCTGCCCGCGCTCGCCTTGCTGCTGGCGATCGGCGCGGGCCTGCTCAAGTGGAAAGACTCGTCGATTCGCGACATCGACATGGCCCGTAGCGAATCAGTTGCGGCGGCAAGGGATTCCACCGACGCAGTCCTGACGTTCCGATATGACACCGTCGACCATGACGTGGCGGCAACGCGGGGACGACTGACTGGTGGCTTCCTCGACACGTATACGCAGCGTGCGCAGCAGGAACTCATACCCAACGCCAAGCAGCAGCGGGTCGTCGCGGCCGCTCGCGTGCCCGCGGCGGCGGCGGAGTCGGTGAGCCCGACTCGCGCGGTGGTGCTGCTGTTCGTCAATCAGACCGTCAGGATTGGGGACGCCGCCCCAACCGATATCGAGTCCAATGTTCGAGTGACGCTGGACAAAATCGGTGGGCGTTGGCTGATCTCCGATTTCGACCAGTACTAATCGCCCACGCAAGGATCAGCTGATGTCCAAACCCCGCTGGATCGATATTCAAGCTCCGAACGTGCAGTTGAAGGCGTTGACGTGGGGGCCGTCCGACGGACCAGTCGCGCTGTGCCTGCATGGATTTCTCGACACCGCCTACGGCTGGCGCAATTTCGCGCCGCGACTGGCCGAGTCCGGATGGCGGGTGGTGGCGCCGTTCATGCGTGGCTATGCGCCGTCGTCGATCCCGTCGGACGGCAGCTATCACATCGGCGCGTTGATGCACGATGCCCTGCAGGTGCGTGCGGCAGCCGGCGGCACCGACCGCGACGTGGTGATCGGCCACGATTGGGGTGCGATGGCAGCCAACGGCCTGGCCGCGATCCCGGAGAGCCCATTCGCCAAAGCCGTGATCATGTCGGTGCCACCGGCTGCGGCGTTTCGGGGACGGGTTCGTGACACCGGCCGGCTGTTGGCGCAGATCCCGCCTCAGTTACTGCGCAGCTGGTACATCATGTACTTCCAATTGCCTTGGTTACCAGAGCGTTCCGCCTCCTGGGTGCTGCCGCGCCTGTGGAAAAGGTGGTCGCCGGGCTACGACGCCAAAGACGATCTGCGCCACGTCGATGCCGCGATCGGCACACCGGAGAGCTGGCGTGCCGCTCTAGGGCCCTACCGGGCGGCGATCCGCAACACCCGCCCGCCGACGCAGTACCGCGATCTGCACCGGCATTGGATGTCGAGGCCGAAGCTGCCGAGCCTTTACCTGCACGGACGCGACGACGGTTGCATGACATCGGCTTTCACCCGCTGGATCCCCAACGCGCTTCCCGACGACAGCGACGTGACCGTCGTCGACAGCGCCGGACACTTCCTGCAACTCGACGAGCCGGAAAAGGTTGCCGACTTGGTGCTGAGTTTCATCGGGTCGGCCGACTAACGGTCCGGACTCGCATTCCGCAGTGATCGGTGTCACGCTTAGCCATGGTCGTCAACTCGTTCATCAGACTCGCCGTCGTCGTCGCAGCAACTGTGCTCGCTACAGGAGCGGTCGCCCACGCTGAGCCGCAGGACGACCAGTTCTTGGGTTCGTTGTCGAACGACGGACTGAGCATCGGCCCGCCGGATCGGTTGATCGCCCTTGCGCATGAACGGTGCAACGACGAGGGCCTGTCTCGGTCGGATTCGTACGCCATTCAGTTCGGCGGGCACCCAAGCCCATGGCGGGTCGCCATGTCGAAGATCGGTAACGAGCTGGAAGCTATGGGCTTCACGAACCAACAGGTGCGGCCATTCATGCAAGACGCAATCAACGTGTATTGCCCTGGTGCGAACAACTTCGGCTGAACCCGCTAAGGCAGTTCGTCGTCGTCCGCCCGCAGGAGTTTTTCGGGGTGGTGCATGGTGTTGACGCGGGGTTGTCCGCGGTCGAGGTGTGGTGGTGGGATCCATTCGGTTTGGCTGTGGCTGTTTTTGCGGGTGGTCCAGCC
>DATAZN010000346.1:0-5229 GCA_036272035.1 Mycobacterium sp.
CAGCGACGTGTTGGCGGCAGTGCAGGCCGGCGCCTGGCAAGGCCCGAGCGCCGAGCGGTACGTGGCCGCTCACGTGCCCTACCTGGCGTGGCTGATGCAAGCCAGCGCCAAGAGCGCCGCCGAGGCCACCCAGCACGAAACAGCGGCGACCGCTTACACGGCGGCGTTGGCCGCAATGCCGACCCTGCCGGAGTTGGCCACCAATCACGTGGTGCACGGGGTGCTGGTCGCGACGAATTTCTTTGGTCTCAACACGATCCCGATCGCGCTCAATGAGGCCGACTACGTTCGGATGTGGATTCAGGCGGCCACCACGATGACCACGTATCAAGCGGTATCCAACACGGCCTTGGCCGCGACACCGCAGACCGATGCGGCGCCACAGATCGTCGCCCGTCCCGCCGATGGCGAGTTCGGCGGCAACGGTGACAGCACGACGTTGCCGATCATCGACGACGACTCCGGCGATCCCTACAGCTTGAGTTGGTACATCAACCGAATCACGGAGGTCACACAGACCCTTTCCCGGGACCTCACGTTGATCGAACAGAATCCGGCGCAGGGGCTCACGCAGTTGTCGGCGGACGTCGGGGGACTGTTGTCAGATGAAGTGGGGCACGTGGGCGAGTTCCTCAATGCCTTTCCCGAGCTGTATGCACTCCCGTTGATCGCACCGATCGGGCTGACGGGCGGCGTCGCGGGCCTGGCCGGGCTGGCCGGGATTCAGCCTGACGCATCGCAACTCGCGGCCGATGTTCCTCCGCCAGCGACTCAGGTATCGGGCTTGCCGGCCGCCACTACCGCCCCGGTTGCGATTGGCGCCCCGGGTGCGCCAACAACAGCACCCATGTCGGTGCCCGCCGCTCCGGCCGGCACCGTCGCCACTCCGGTGCCGGCAGCGCCGGCTCCGCCCGCGCCGGGGCCCGGTTTTGTCCCGCCGTACGCGGTGGGACCTCCCGGCATCGGCGCGGGTTCGGGAATGGCCAGCAGGGCGGGCGCGGGCGACAAGCGGAAAGCCGCTGAGCCCTTTGCCGCTGCCGCGGCCGCCGCGGTGGGGACGCGCCAGCAACTCCGGTCGAGGCGACGCCGGCGGCCGGGGATGCGCGGGTACGCTCACGAGTTTATGGAAATGAATATCAATGTCGATCCCGATTGGAGTGAACTGCACAGCGGGTCGACGGCGACTTCCGCACACGGTGCCGGGCCGTTGGGCTTTACCGGCACCCTGCGCAAAAGAGCGTTGGCTGCAACGGGTTTGGCCACGCTCGCCGACGACGACTTCGGCGGCGGCCCGGTGATGCCGATGGTGCCGGCGACCTGGAACGCAGCTCAGAGCGGCGAGCCGGGACAAGGCGGAGAGCACGACTGATGCGGCAACGCTCACCGGGCGTTGACGCGGAGGTGTCGCTGGCCTGGTTGCTGGAGCCGCTCTCCGTCGAGACCTTCCTCGACGAGATCTGGGGCAAAGACCACCAGCACATCACCAGCGCCCGCTCCTTCGATGCCCTCTTGCCTGGACCCTCGACGGTCGAGGGGCTTCTCGAGCTGTTTCGCCACGAGCCGGCAGCGTTGCGGCTGGTACGGGGAAAAGACAAAAAAGGCCCTCACAGTTACCGGCTGGCCGATGGCACTCTCGATGTCGCGAGCGTCCGCGATGACTTTGCCGACGGCTACACCATCGTCTTGGACGGCGTGGAGCAATACGTGCGGACGATCGGAACACTGGCCCGATCGCTCGAGGTGGAGCTGAACTTCCCGACGCAAGTGAACACCTACATCACGCCACCGCAATCCACCGGGCTCATCCCGCACTACGACGACCATGACGTCTTGATCCTGCAGATTCAAGGCTCCAAGACGTGGCATCTCTACGTCGGAGCGGACATGGCGCCCCGCGAGATCCAGCGTGATAACGACAAAGCCGTTGTCCTCGAAACGCTTCCGACGCCCACCGATGTGCACCTGGAAGCCGGTCACGTGCTGTACGTGCCGCGCGGCCGGGTGCACGCAGCCGAGACGCGGTCCGAGCCATCGATTCACCTGACCATTGGAATTCACGCGCCGACCGTGCTCATGCTGGCCATCGGAGCGCTGTACTCGCAGAGCTTCCGCGATGACCGTCTGAATGCCCGGCTGCCGGTGCGCCATCTCGACGATGCGGAGCTGGACGCGACGGTTCGGGACCTGGTGCTGGAAGCCGTTGCGACAGTGCAGGATCCAGACGCAATGACCGACGGTGTCGGCTTACTTTCCGACGTGTTGGTCCGTCGCGGCAAGTGTCCGCCAGTCGGCCAGATCGCCGGCGCCAACACCGTCGACACGCAAACCCGGGTGGTGAAATACCAACCGCTGTATTCGCGGGTCAAGGTCGCCGACGGCGGGGTGACCCTGCAATTCGCCAGCTTGTCGATCAACGCCGGCTCCGACCACGCCGCCGCGCTGCGATTCGTCTCTGCGAGCACCGCGCCGTTCCAGGTCGGTGGTCTACCCGGCTTGCGCCCCGAACAGCAGACGGATCTCGCCCGCACGCTCATCGTGAGTGGATTTCTTGTTCGGTTGCCCAATGGGGGAGCAGATAGGGAACATGACTAAATGCCGCAGCGCTCCTCGGGCGTCGACCCCGAATCGTCCTTGGGCTGGTTGCTGGCGCCGCTGACGGTCGAGACCTTTGTCACCGGGATATGGGGTCAGAGTCACTACCACATCAGCCGAGACTGTCCGGAATACTTCGACACCCTCTTCGACGGCTCGGCGTCCGTCGATCAGCTGCTGGGGTTGTTCCGGCCGGATCTGTCATTGGTACGGCTGGTCCGGGAGAACGACAAGAAGGAGCCATACCACTACCGGCGGAGCGACGGCGGCTTGGATGTTGCGGGAATCGGCCGCGATTTCGCCGACGGCTACACGATCGTCCTGGAGAGCGTTCATCGATATGTGCGCGCGATCGCGTCGCTGTTACACGCCATCGAGGTCGAACTGAATTTCGCCACCCAGGTCAACGCCTACTTCACACCGCCCGGATCCCAAGGCTTCGTCCCGCATTACGACGAGCACGACGTGCTGATCATGCAGATTCGGGGATCCAAGATCTGGCACCTGTACGGCGGTGTCGATGTCGGCCCGCGTGCGGTAATGCGCCATGAGCCGGTAGCCGCCGACGCGCTCCCGTCGCCCACCGACGTGCGCCTGGAAGTCGGCGACGTGCTCTATCTGCCGGGCGGCCGCGTTCACGCCGCCGAAGCGACCTCGGAAGTATCGGTCCATCTGACCGTTGGCGTGCTCGCGCCCACGCTGCTCCTGCTAGTCACCCGAGCGCTCAACTCGCTGAGCGGCTCCGACGACCGCGTCCACACCCAGCTGCCGCCGCGGTATCTCGACGACCCGGATGTGCGGGCCACGCTGGGCGGTCTGGTCCACGACGTCGTTGAGGCCGTTGAACAGCCGAGTGCCATATCCGCAGGCCTCGGTTCGCTCGCCGACGATCTGGTCCGGCGCGGCCAAAGCCCGCCCGTCGGACAGGGGATTGCCAACGCCATCGGGATAGACGGTGATGTCCGAGTGGCGAAGTACCAACCGCTCTTTTCGCGAGTGACCGAAACAGCCGACGGCGTTGCATTGCACTTTGCGCAACTCGTGGTCAGCGCTGCTCCCGACCATCGCGAGGCGCTGCGGTTTCTCTCCAAAAGCACGGAACCCTTTCGGGTTTGCGACCTTCCGGGGCTGTCCGGGGCGCAGCAGACCGACCTGGCCCGAACCCTGATCGTGAACGGGTTCCTGGTCCGGCTCCCGGGCGACTGATGGAGATCGCCGACCTGGCCCATTGGACACCGATCAGATTCGACTTCTCCGGGCCCGCACCGACAGTCGACTGGGCGGACCTTTCCGCCGACCGCTTCGACGAACCATTCTTCGACCAGACCGTCGCTCGGTGGGCCACGAGTCCAGGTGCCCAGCCACTCGTCAGAACCGGGCTCGATGCGTTCCTTGCGTTGGATAGCGAGCCGTCACTTGACCCATCGGGCATGATCTTTCACCTCTCGCGATGCGGATCGACGCTGGTATCCCGGCTCCTGGGCACACTGCCCGGCGTCGTGGTTGTCGCCGAACCTTCGCCGCTGAACGCGCTTCTCGGTCTCGACCCCGATCGGGTCGATGCGGCCGCCCTGGTGCAGATGGTGCGGTTTCTGGTGCGGGCGCTGGGGCGACGCCGGCACGGCGACGAACAGCATCTGGTGCTCAAGTGCACCAGCTGGAACATCCGCCGCCAGGAAATCCTGGCCGCGGCCTTTCCCGATACACCCTGGGTCTGGGTTCAGCGCGAACCGGCGCACGTCGTGACCTCGCTGCTGGCCAATCCGCCGGGTTGGCTGGGACTCGGGGCTGTGCCCCCGCAGACCGCGCTGCGTTTCGGCGTCGATCCCGCGGCGCTGCCGACCATGACGCGACCCGAGTTCGCCGCCCGCGCACTCGGCGCGATGCTGTTGTCGGCCGCCGCGGGCCCTGGTCGGCGGATCTGCGTCGACCATGCCGAGCTGCCCACCGCGGTGTGGGACCGCGTGGCAGCGCATTTCGGGATCGAAATCGACGCCACGGCGATTGACCGCATGACCGAACAGTCCCGGTTCTATTCGAAAGATGTTGAATCCCGACCCTTTTCAGGTGACCTGTCGGAGCGTCGACCGGTGACCGACGAGATGGCCGATGCCGCCCAACGGTTCGCGGAGCCCGGTTATCGAACGCTGGCATCGCGTCCTTAGCCGGCCGGCGTCTGACGCGCGAAATCGACATCGGCCCGTCGAGTTTCCAATCCAACTGCGGTGTGCTAAAAATGTTAATGAAAATCATGTTCATCACGGTGTCCGGAGGGCTGTCATGACATTGCGCGTCGTTCCAGAAGGCCTTGCGGCCGCCAGCGCGCGCATTGGAGCAATCACCGCGCGGCTAGCATCCGCGCAGGCAGGTTCGGCGCCACTGATCACCGCCGTGATGCCGCCGGCCGCCGATCCGGTGTCGATGCAGACCGCGGTCGGGTTCAGTCTCCGTGGTGGCCAGCACGTGGCGATTGCCGCCCAAGGAGCCGAAGAGCTTGGTCGCTCCGGCGTCGGCGTCGCCGAGTCGGGTGCAAGTTATGCCGTACACGATGCTGCCGCGGCGGCGTCGTATCACGGCGTCTGGGGCTGACGATGACGGCGCCCATCTTCATGGCCGCGCCGCCCGAGGTGCACTCAG
>DATAZN010000347.1:0-12164 GCA_036272035.1 Mycobacterium sp.
CCGGACGGTGTCGGCGATCTTCGGCGACGCCAGCGAGCCCAGCTCCTTGCGGACCGCCGCGCACACCTCCTGTGCGTCCGCTGCGCTGGCCACCCGCCCGGTACCGATCGCCCACACCGGCTCGTAGGCGATGACGGTCTGCGCGATCTGCTCGGCCGACAATCCGGCCAGCGACCCGCGCAGCTGGTTCTGGCAGTGGCCGACGTGCTCGCCGGCCTCGCGGACTTCCAGGTGTTCGCCGATGCACACGATCGGCGTCAGTGCGTGCTTGAGCGCCGCGGCTGCCTTCGCGGCCACCAGCGCGTCGTCCTCGTTGTGGTAGGTACGACGCTCGGAGTGGCCGACCACGGCGAAGCTGCAACCCAGCTTGGCCAGGAAAGCCCCACTGATCTCGCCGGTGTATGCACCGGAGTCGTGCTGCGACACGTCCTGGGCGCCGTAGGTGAGCCGCAGCTTGTCGCCATCGACCAGGGTCTGCACGCTGCGCAGGTCGGTGAACGGCGGAATCACCGCGACATCGACCTTGTCGAAGTACTTGTCCGGTAGCGAGAAGGCGATCTTCTGCACCAGTGCGATCGCCTCGAAGTGATTGAGGTTCATCTTCCAGTTGCCGGCTATCAGCGGCTTGCGGCTCATCGTCGTCCTTCGCTCAGGTACTCAACACGTCGAGGCCGGGTAGCGTCTGGCCCTCAAGGTATTCCAGCGATGCCCCGCCGCCGGTGGAAATGTGGGAGAAGCCGTCGTCGGGTAGGCCCAGCGCGCGTACCGCGGCAGCCGAGTCGCCGCCGCCCACCACGCTGAAGGCACCCTTCGCGGTCGCGGCAGCGATCACTTGGGCCACGCCCTTGGTGCCCGCGGCGAATGCCGGGAACTCGAAGACCCCCATCGGGCCGTTCCAGAAGATCGTCTCCGCGTTGCTTAGCAGTTTGGTGAACCGGATAACCGACCCCGGTCCGATGTCCAGGCCCATCTTGCCTTCCGGAATCGCATCGGCAGCAACAACTTTCCACGGCGAATCGGCGGCGAACGTGTCGGCCACCACGATGTCGACCGGCAGCCGGATGACGTCGGCGTAGGTGTCGAGCAGTTGCCGGCAGGTGTCGATCATCTCGATCTGCAGCAGCGACGTGCCTACCGAAAGACCCATGGCGGCAAGGAACGTGTAGCACATGCCGCCGCCGATCACGATGCTGTCGGCCTTGGTGGCCAGTTGCTCGATCACGCCGAGCTTGTCGGAGACTTTGGAGCCGCCGAGGATCACCGCGTAGGGCCGCTTCGTCGAACCGGTCAGCCGCTCGAGCACACTGACCTCTTCGGCGACCAGCTTGCCCGCGTAGTGCGGCAGCAGCGTCGCGACGTCATAGACCGAGGCCTGCTTGCGGTGCACCACCCCGAATCCGTCGGAGACGAAAGCACCTGTCGGCCCGACCAATTCGACGAGCTCTTTGGCCAGCGCAAGCCGCTCCCCGTCGTCCTTGCTGGTTTCCCGCGGGTCGAAACGGACGTTTTCCAGCAGCAGAATGTCCCCGTCGGCCAGGTGCCCGGCACGAGCCCGCGCGTCAGCGCCCACGACGTCGTCGGCCAACTGCACGTCCTTGCCCAGCTGATCACCCAACGCCGCGGCGACCGGGGCCAGCGACAGTTTCAGATCGGGTTCGCCGGTGGGCCGTCCCAGATGGGCGGTTACCACCACTTTGGCGCCGCCGTCGGCCAGCGCCTTGATCGTGGGCACCGACGCGGTGATACGGCCGGGATCGGTGATGGCGCCGTCGTTGAGTGGCACGTTCAGATCGGATCGAACCAGCACACCACGACCCGAAACACCCTGCGCGAGAAGGTCGTCCAGGTTGGGGATAGACACGGCTACAGCGACTTGCCGACCAGCGCGACCAAGTCAACGAGGCGGTTGGAGTAGCCCCACTCGTTGTCGTACCAGGACACCACCTTGGCCTGATCGTCGATCACCTTGGTCAGGCCCGAGTCAAAGATCGAGCTGTGCGGGTCAGTGACGATGTCGCTGGAGACGATGGGGGCGTCGTAGTACTTGAGGATGCCCTTCATCGGACCGTCGGCGGCGGCCTTCATCGCGGCGTTGATCTGCTCCGCGGTGGCCGACTTGGACAACTGGGCGGTCAAGTCGGTGACCGAACCGGTCGGAATCGGCACCCGCAAGGCGTACCCGTCCAGCTTGCCCTTGAGTTCGGGCAACACCAGGCCGATCGCTTTGGCCGCACCGGTAGATGTCGGCACGATGTTCAGTGCCGCGGCCCGGGCCCGTCGCAGATCCTTGTGCGGACCGTCCTGCAGGTTCTGGTCCTGCGTGTAGGCGTGGATCGTGGTCATCAGGCCCTTGACGATGCCGAACTCATCGTTGAGCACTTTGGCAATCGGCCCAAGGCAGTTCGTGGTGCACGATGCGTTGGAGATGATGTTCTGGCTGCCGTCGTACTTGTCGTCGTTGACGCCCAGCACGATCGTGATGTCTTCGTCGGTGGCCGGCGCGGAGATGATCACCTTCTTGGCTCCGGCGTCCAGGTGGCCCTTGGCCTTGGCGGCATTGGTGAAGATGCCGGTGGACTCCACGACGACGTCGACGCCAAGGTCCCCCCAGGGCAACGCGGCCGGGCCTTCCTTGACCTCCAGCGCCTTGATCTTGGCGTTGCCGACGACGATGGTGTCCTCGCCCTCCAGGCTGACGTCGTACGGCAGCCGGCCCAGGATCGAGTCGAACTTCAGCAGGTGCGCAAGTGTCGCGTTGTCGGTCAGGTCATTTGCCGCGACCAACTCGATCTCGGTGTCGGCGCCCGCGGCCTGCTGCTCCAGCAAGGCCCGGTAGAAGTTGCGTCCAATTCGACCGAAGCCGTTGATGCCTACCCGGACCGTCACGTGTCTCTCCTTCGTGGCTGACGAAATGCTCGCTGCCAGCCTAGTAGCTGCGGGAATGCGCCGCGAATCCGGTGGTTTAGGTCACGCCGGCCGGGCTGCTGAACCGACCACGACCGCAGTGGTCATACCGGGTGGACGGGCAACTCGTCATCGGGTTCAGGCCAGGGCTGGCGGGCCAGCATGTCGTCGACGGAGACGTAGCCTTCCTCGATCAACCCGGTCTTCGCGTCGACAATGCGGTACCGCTGCTTTTTTGTCTGAATCGGTTGGCCTTCCAGGATGATCACCCGCAGATCACCCTCGTCCAGCTGGCAGCGCCGCTGGACCGCCTGCACCAATTGCTCGTTGTGCAGGTGGCCTTCGCCGAAATTCCAGCCGATCAGCGGGCCGGCAACGGTTTCACCTTCGCGCAGCACGTAGGCCGCCTCATTCGCTTCTTTCCCCAATGCACGGGGCACTAGCCCGTTGAGCGCACGGCCGTGGACGTGCATCGACCGGAAGGCTCGGGCTTTGTCGCTGATGATCTCGGCGGTAGCCGGGTCGTAGAGCCTGGCAACCTGTTTGGCGGTCAGCGCCGAGCTCTTGATGACGTCGGCGTCGATCTTGTCTTCAACGCCGTCGCGGAAACACCACACGCTGGACGCCCAGTTGCCCGCGTAGTAGCGCAACGCCGGCAGGAACGAAATCTGTTCCGGGAACATACTGCCGACAATCGGAATCACGAAAAGGGCCACCAACAGCATCGCCAGCAGTAACGGTGAACTGAGGTCGTAGATCGAGATGCTGCCGTAGTGCCCGAACAGGTAGAACAGCGAGAAGATGAAAAAGATGTTCCACTCCAACGGAACTCCCATCGGGAGGTTGGAAATGATGTTGAGGTGGAAGACCACCATGAAGGCGATCAAGGCCCACCGCCACGGTTGACCGCCGGCGACGAAGACCAACACCGCCGGAACGATCAATTCCGCTGTGGTGCCACCGACGTGGGCCATCAGCTTCGGTATCCAGGTCGGGCGCAGGTCGTTGACCGGGTCGCGATAAAGCCGGCGCTTCAACCAGTTGAATGCCTTACCGCGCAGCAGCGGGTTGTTGCTCGTCATTGCAGCCACTACGTAGGGAAAATGGTGATTGAGTTTCGACGTCGCCGCACCCCACCACAGCCCGAGCATGACGATCTTGAAGGCCGCGATCTGATCGGCAAACGGGAAGAAGAATACCAAGATTTTAAGCCAGTAGTGCTCGCCACGGGCGGCCAGAAAGATCGTTTTGTCGCGCAACCCCAGCAGGGCCAGAGCGACGATCAGCGGCACCACCAGAGCGGGATCGATCAGACCGAGATCGCCGGTCCCCGTGACTGATCCGCCATAGCCAGGTGCCAGCAGCGCCCATACACCGGACGCCAAAACGATTACATACAAGCCGACGTCAAAAATACTGCGGGTGTCGCCGCTGGTGAGCGGAACTTCATGCGGCCACGGCGGAAGACGAATTGTCTTGGGCCGCAACCAATACAAGAACCCGCCGATCGGAGGCCAGAACCGCGCGGTGAGCGGGCCTGACCCGCAACCCAGCCCCAACACCTCGAATAGCAGCGTGAAAATGATGAGCTTCTGGTACACGATCGGCTGCGCCCACCAGGTCTCGATATCCCCCAGTCCGCCCAGACCCGGGGTCTGCGAAATGACCGCGGCGGCACCTGCGGCGTAGGCGGCCATCTTGAACACGTAGAGCAGATAGATCGCCGACGGCGTGCCAAAACCGTGTTCCACCCAATGCCGGGTGACCACTTGCATCCTGTCGGCGGCCGACCGCGTATGCCAGGTTTCGTGGTCGACGTCTGGAAGGTCCGGGGTGATGAATCCCATCACGGCCTCGTTTCAGGTCTGCCACCGTTGGCGAGAACAATGTAGCGACATCACCAGGCCCGCGCGGCGAACTAGCTCAAGCGTCTTCCATCAGGTCTGGCGTCACCGCCGATTCGGTGTCTGGAATGCCATCTACCTTCGCCTTACGGTCGGCCATCGACAGCAGTCGCCGAATGCGACCTGCCACAGCATCTTTCGTCATTGGCGGATCGGCCAGCCGGCCCAATTCCTCCAAGGAGGCCTGCCGGTGCTCGATGCGTAACTTGCCCGCCGCGGATAAATGGTCGGGCACAGTGTCGCCGAGTATCTCCAACGCCCGTTCGACGCGGGCGGCAGCGGCCACCGCGGCACGCGCCGAACGGCGCAGATTCGCGTCGTCGAAATTCGCCAGACGATTCGCCGTTGCCCGGACCTCGCGGCGCATCCGCCGCTCCTCCCAGACCAACCGGGTTTCCTGGGCACCCATCCGGGTCAACAGGGCTCCGATGGCCTCGCCGTCGCGGACCACCACCCGGTCGGCACCGCGCACCTCACGCGCTTTGGCACTGATTCCGAGCCGCCGTGCCGCGCCCACCAAGGCCAATGCCGCCTCCGGGCCGGGGCAGCTGACCTCGAGCGCCGACGACCGGCCCGGCTCGGTTAGCGAACCATGCGCCAAGAACGCTCCACGCCACGCGGCTTCAGCGTCGCCGATGGTGCCGCCGACGACCTGCGCGGGCAAGCCGCGCACCGGCCGGCCACGTAGGTCGAGCAGCCCGGTCTGCCGGGCCAGCGCTTCGCCGTCATTGGCGACCCGCAAGACGTATCGAGTCGTCTTGCGGATTCCGCTGGCGGACAACACATGCACGACCGCGTTGTAGCCATACAGGTCGAAGATGTCCTTGCGCAGCCGTCGCGCGATGCTGCCCAAATCCACCTCGGCTTCGACGACCACACGGCCGGCCACGATGTGCAGACCGCCCGCGAACCGCAGCAGTGAGGTCACCTCGGCGCGCCTCGCGCTCACGGCGCTCACCACCAGGCGGCTCAACTCGTCCTTGACTTCGGCCGTCATCGCCACGCGTCGTCACCCCTCGGTCCGTTGCGACCCGGTGTATCTTCCCCGGTTTGCTGACGTTCCTGCTCAACCGCCATCGCGTCGGTGGACGTCGCAGTCGGCGGCTGACCCAAGTCGCGCACGCTCACTCCATCCAGCGCCGCGGCCAGCTTGCCCGGGTCATGTAAAGGTGTACCAGGCCGGGCCACGTTCGCGAACCGAACCTGGGCATCAAGCAGGTTTGCCGTACGCCGCAGTTGCTCGCGTTCGCGTTCGCTGGGCACCCGTTCGGCATCGATGATCACGTCGTGGACGGTGAAACCTGGCGCGTGTTGGGCGAGTACGTGCAGATGACGTTCGACCGAGAAACCCGCCGTCTCCCCCGGCTCGGCGACCAGGTTGAGCACCAGCGCGCGCCGGGCCGTCGTCGCCTGCAACGCCGCGGCCAGCCCCGGTACCAGCACATGGGGGATCACGCTGGTGAACCACGAGCCGGGTCCCAACACAACCAGATCGGCAGACATGATCGCGTCGACGGCCTGCCGGGTGGCCGGCGGATCGCCAGGCAGCAGCCGCACGCGACGGACCTTTCCGGGCGTGGTGGCGATCGCCACCTGACCACGGATCGCCCGGAACATCCGCGGGTCGGTTTCCAGACCGGAGACGTCGGCCTCGATGTGCAGCGCGATCGGGCACATCGGCAGCACCCGGCCCCGTACACCCAGAATCCGGCCCAGTTCGTCGAGCGCGGCAACCGGATCGGCGAGCACCTCACTGAGGCCGGCCAGCAGCAGGTTACCGATCGGGTGCCCCGACAGAGCGCCGCTGCCGCTGAACCGATGCTGCATGATCGTCGCCCACAGTCGCCCGTGCGGGCTGTCAGAAGCCAAGGCGGCCAACGCCATTCGCAGGTCGCCCGGAGGCACCACGTCGAGTTCGTTGCGCAGCCTTCCCGACGAGCCGCCATCGTCTGCCACTGTCACGACCGCGGTGACGTGCGGCGTCAGTCGCCGGGCAGCCGACAACGTCGCATACAAACCGTGTCCTCCGCCGAGGGCGACAATCCGCCGGCTCATTCGCGGCCCAGATCCCGGTGCAACACTCGCACCGTCAGCTGCTTGTCGGACTCAAGCAGCTGCGCTAACGCCTCGGCGATGGCGACGCTGCGGTGTTTACCGCCGGTGCAGCCGATCGCCACGGTCATATAGCGCTTCCCCTCCCTGCGGTAGCCGTCAACAATCAGGGATAGCAACCGATGGTAGGTCTCCAAGAACTCCGCCGCGCCGGTCTGGCCAAGCACGTAGTCACGAACGGCGGGATGTTGACCGGTGTGCGGCCGTAAGTCGTCGATCCAATGCGGATTGGGCAGGAACCGGACGTCCATCACGGTGTCGGCGTCCATCGGCAGACCGTATTTGAAGCCGAAGGACTCCACGGTCACGCTGGTCTGCGCGACGGTCTCGCCGCCGAAGGCCCGTTCGATGCTTTCCCGCAGCTCACGCACCGACAGCGTCGAGGTGTCGATGATCAGGTCGGCGGTCGCGCGGACCGGGGCAAGCATCTCGCGCTCGGCGGTAATGCCTTCGGCCAGCGTCTGCTCGCCCTGCAGGGGATGGCTGCGGCGGTTCTGCTCGTAGCGGCGCACCAACATGTCATCGGAGGCCTCCATGAACAGCACCTGCGGGGTGATGTCGCGGGTGGCCAAGTCGTTACGCACCCAGTCCAGGTCACCGGTGAATCCGCGGGAACGTACGTCCATCACGATGGCCAGCTGCGTGATCCGGGATCCCGCGTCCAGCCCGAGGTCGACCATCCGGGTGATCAGCTGAGGCGGCAGGTTATCGGCGACGTACCAGCCGAGGTCCTCGAGGACCTTCGCGGCGGTACCCCGCCCGGCACCGGACAAACCAGTGACCAGAACGACGTCGATGCCGGATTCATTTGTGCCACCGTGATTGTCGGCCTGATCCAGCGATCCAGTCTGATTCGCCCCGTCCATCCCCTCGCCCGTCATCCCGATGCCCGTTCAGCGATCCGGTCTTGCGTCGCAGCATCCGATCCGGCAACGCCGCCTCGCAGCGCGTCGAGCACCGCGGTCGCCGTCGCGACCCCAATGCCCGGAACGGAGGTGATCTCGTCGACCGTAGCCTCCCTGAGGCGGGCCAGTGACCCGAAATGCGCAACCAATGCCTTGCGGCGATGCTCGCCCAAACCCGGCACCGCATCCAGCGCGGACGCGGTCATTCGCTTGGATCGCTTGCTGCGGTGGTAGTTGATGGCGAACCGGTGGGCCTCGTCGCGCACTCGCTGCAACAGGTACAGACCCTCACTGTTGCGCGGCAAAATGATCGGATCAGGCTCCGACGGTACCCACACCTCTTCGAGTCGCTTGGCCAGACCGATCACCGCGACGTCGGTGACACCAAGTTCGTCGAGGACCGCGCTGGCCGCGTTCACCTGCGGGGCACCGCCGTCGACGACATACAGATTAGGCGGATAGGCAAATCGACGTGACTTACCCTCCGGTGACAGGATTTTCGGATCCTCTTGATCTTGGATGTGTCGTACGAAGCGACGACGGGTCACTTCGGCGATCGACGCGACGTCGTCGGAACGACCGTGGCCGGCCGCTTCCCGGATCGCGAAGTGGCGGTAATCGGACTTGCGGGGCAGCCCGTCTTCGAACACCACCAGCGACCCGACCACGTCCGTTCCCTGGACGTGGCTGATGTCGACACACTCGATGCGCAGCGGCGCGTCGGCCAAACCCAAGGCCTCTTGAATATTCTGCAGCGCAGCGGATCTGGCGGTGAAGTCGCCGGCACGCTTCAGCTTGTGCTGCTGCAACGCCTCTTTGGCGTTCCGCTGCACGGTTTCGGCCAGGGCCCGCTTATCGCCTCGCCGCGGAACCCGCAAGTTCACTCGTGACCCACGCAACCCGGACAGCCAAGTGGTCAACTCCCCGGCATTGGGCGGCAAGCACGGCACCAGCACCTCGCGAGGCACCGGGTTGGCGGATTCGTCGGCGGCACCGTCGAGTTCGGCCTGGTCGCCGTAGAACTGCGTCAGGAATTGCTCGACCAATTGTGCTTCACCGGAATCACCTGGATCGCCGGGCTTTTCGACGATCCAGCCGCGCTGCCCACGAACCCGCCCGCCGCGGACGTGGAACACCTGAACGGCGGCTTCCAGGTCGTCGTCTGCGAAAGCAACGACGTCAGCGTCGGTGCCATCGCCGAGGACGACAGCCTGCTTCTCCAAGGCCCGCTTCAGCGCACCGAGGTCGTCGCGCAATCTCGCGGCGCGCTCGAAATCCAGATCTTGTGACGCGGCGTGCATCTGTTGTTCGAGGCCGCGGGCGAATCTGTCGGTCTTGCCGGACAGGAAGTCGCAGAAGTCCTGCACGATCTGGCGGTGCTGCTCGGCGCTCACTCGCCCGATGCATGGCGCCGAGCATTTGTCGATATAACCCAATAGGCACGGCCGGTCGATTTGGTTGTGCCGCTTGAACACTCCAGCCGAACATGTGCGAGCGGGAAAGACTCGGGTCAGCAGGTCCAGGGTCTCCCGAATGGCCCAGGCATGCGAGTAGGGCCCGAAGTAGCGGACACCCTTTCGGCGTGGGCCCCGATAGACCATCAGGCGGGGGTACTCCTCATTGAGGGTGACCGCGAGCACGGGATAGGACTTGTCGTCGCGGTAGCGGACGTTGAACCGAGGGTCGAATTCCTTGATCCAGTTGTATTCCAGCTGCAGCGCCTCGACCTCGGTGTTGACCACCGTCCACTCCACCTTGGCGGCGGTGGTCACCATCTGCCGGGTGCGTGGATGCAGGCTCGCGATATCGGCGAAGTACGACGTCAATCGACTGCGCAGGCTCTTGGCCTTGCCGACGTAGATCACTCGTCCGTGCTGATCCCGGAAGCGGTATACGCCGGGCTCGACCGGGATGGACCCGGGAGCGGGGCGGTAGGTCGCGGGATCAGCCACAGTATCTAAGGCTAGTCCGGTGGCCCGACGGCGCTGACCCCAACTCGATGCGCGCGGCCAACTTAGAAGGGCGGCGGGTCATGATCAGTGCCCGGGGGACGTGGCCCCTCACAGGCCGCACTCCGCGCGCCCTGCGCCACGCGGGCACGGTGATTTTCCCTGCGTTCGGTCGCGACGTAGTGGGCGCGGTTCTGCGCACGGGTCCGGCGCCGTTTGGGCATCATCACGGTCCGCTCACCGCAGTAGTCACCGGCCGTCTCGGTGGCCGGCGCGGGCAGGTTCTGAGTGGGCGCACAAAGACTCGGAAACAACATCGCGCTGCCCGGCGTAGTCACGTAGGTGTGGCCGTCGGGAAGGCGCCAGATCACAGTGCCGTCGGGCAGCTGTTTGTCGAGCCATCCTCCGAAAGTCTTGAGCAGGTGATGTTTTCGACAAAGCGCCTTCAGGTTGGAGGCGTGGGTCCAGCCTCCGTCGCGGTAGGCGACAGTATGATCCAGATCGCAGTCGATGGCCGGGCGATCGCAGCCCGGGGCGCGGCACGTCAGATCCCGGCATCGGACGAAATCGGCGAGCTTGGCCGACGGGATGTAACGTGGCTCGGGCACATCGTCCGGCGGAATCACTGGCTGCAGCCGTGCGTTCTTGGCCATCTCGGCCACCATCTCCGCCGAGATCAAGCCTTCTGCGCCGGGCATCACGCCGGGTGCGGCGCTGCTGCCCTCGACCGTCGCCTGATCGGCAACCACGTGAATCACGACCTCGCGGCTGCACACGCGTGCCGCGGCACCGCAGTCGGAAGAGCCGCAGCCGCATACGAGTCTGCCGACGCCGGCCGCCAGGGCGCCCAGCGCATCGGCTCGGCGCTGTTCACGGGTGCGCGGGTCAGCGTCGCAGACCGTTGCCGCCAAGTCATTCAGCCGACGATCGAGGGCAAGTCCTGCGGTGGCCAGCACGTTTCCGGTCACGTACGCCATGTGTGCGTCCGCGGTTACGTCGACGTAGCGATCCCTGAACGCCTCCCTCGCCCGCCGCACCGCGTCTCGGTCGGCTTTGGCAACCGCTCGATCGACTTCGGCGGCGAGTCGACCGCGTGTCAACGATGGATACCGCGAAAGCCTCGTTGCCAGAAGCGCATCGACTCGCGCAAGCGCTTCAGCATCGGTGACCAAGTCCGTCCGGAACACGATCGTCTGAAAGGAGCGGTAGTCGATTTCACCCGCCTGAAATAGCCTGCCCACTTCGGGGAGCCGCTCTCGCAGCGCCACCGCGTAGCGCACGTAGCTCGAACCCATCGCGATACTGCACCGCAGGGAGGCGGCCACCTGCGCAGCGACCGCGTCCCAGGTGTCCATGGCGCAGTCGGCCTCCTCCCCCGAATCTCGCAGGCGCAACATGTACAACTCGCCGACAGCGACCAGACGCCGCGCGGCAGCCTGAGACTCCGCTCGACCCGCCTCGCCGATCCGATCGAGCAGCGCGGCCGCCTCCGGTGTCGGACGCGAGGCATACCACAGATCGAACATATGTGCGATGCTACACGGATCCTCTGACCGCCCGGGTCCGTGCCATCGACAGCCGGATCGCCGTTCAGTGGGACGGCAGGTCAGGCCGGTAGCGGGCCAGCAGACTCCGGACGGTGTCCATCGCGGCCACGGCGCGGTCCTTGTCGACCGATTGGATGGCCATCAGTGGGATGTACTCGTCGTCAGGCAGATCGATTCGAGCCCAGCGGGCGCCGACCGGAAAAGACACTCCGACCACGTCGTCCCACGGCACCAATCGGTCACTGATCACGTTGCGCACGGACAGCCCGGCGGCGCCCACCCGCAGCCGTGGCCGGGCGAACAGCAGCACGAGCCCGGCAAGCACCAAACCCAGCCCCGCCATCGCAATCTGGTCGGAGGTCTGGAAGATGACGCCGGTGGACCCGATCTTGAGTAGCAGGCCAATCACGACGTGCGCTGCGACAAGGACGAACGCCGCGGCGTACGCGACATAGGGCGTCAGGTGGGGCCGCAGTTGCACATCCCAGGTGGCCTGATCGGGCTTGGCGGTCACGACTTTCCGCGCAGATGGCGCAGGGTCATCGCGGTGCTCAGCGCCGCAGCCGTGGCCTGCCCGCCGTTATCCTCAGCCGAGTCCGGCAGCCCCGCGCGGTCGAGGGCCTGCGCCTCGTTGTTGGTAGTCAGCACGCCGTTGGCCACCGGGGTGGATTCGTCCAGCGAAACCCGCGTCAGCCCTTGGGTCACGGCGTCGCATACATAATCGAAATGCGGTGTCTGCCCGCGGATTACCACACCCAGTGCGACGACGGCGTCGTGGCTACGGGCCACGGCCTGCGCGACGACCGGAATTTCGATCGCGCCGCGAACCCGGACAATCATCGG
>DATAZN010000348.1:0-3411 GCA_036272035.1 Mycobacterium sp.
GGTCACCGGGGTGTCACCGACCTTGAGCACCACATCGCCGGCCCGGATCCCGGCAGCTGCTGCCGGCCCCTCACCCGTGCACTTCTCGAAGTCGCCCTGCTTGATTTCTGCTGCTGCACAGGCTGTTTGGCCGATGACCGCGGTCGGGTGCAGATTCGGCAGCCCCCAGATCACCGCGATGGCATAGATCAGCACCAGGCCGATGACGAAGTTCGTGCCGGGCCCGGCGAATAACACCGCGACACGCTTCCAAGTCTTCTGCTTGTACATCGCGCGGTCACGTTCGTCGGGCTGCAGTTCTTCGACCGACGTCATGCCGGCGATGTCGCAGAAGCCACCGGCCGGGATGGCTTTGAGGCCGTATTCGGTTTCGCCGCGGCGGGTCGACCACAGGGTCGGGCCGAAGCCCACGAAGTAGCGGCGCACCTTCATCCCGGTGGCCAGCGCGACCCACATGTGGCCGCATTCATGCAACGCCACCGAAATCAGAATGGCGAGAGCGAACAGCACTATGCCGATAACGAACATCATCGAGTTGGTAGAACCTCCTGTGTGGCTCGATCAATGGCATGCCTGGCCTTACTACGGGCCCAGCGCTGCGCGTCGAGTACGTCTTCCACGGTAGCGGGTTCTGCGGCCCACTGGCCTGCGGCGCTCAGGACATCGGCGATTGTTCGCACGATGACCGGGAAACCGATCCGCCCTGCCAGGAACGCCTCGGCGGCCTCTTCGTTGGCGGCGTTGTAGACGGCGGTCATGCAGCCACCCGTCTCGCCCGCTTGGCGGGCGAGCCCGACAGCGGCGAAAATCTGGTTGTCCAGCGGCTCGAACTCCCAGGTCGACGCGGTAGAGAAGTCGCAGGCCGCGGTCACCGCGGGCACTCGATCCGGCCAGCCCAGCGCCAGCGCGATGGGCAGTTTCATGTCCGGCGGACTGGCCTGCGCGATCGTCGAGCCGTCGGTGAACGTCACCATCGAGTGCACGATCGACTGCGGGTGCACGACGACGTCGATGCGTCCGTAGGGAATGCCGAACAGCAAGTGGGCTTCGATGAGCTCGAGCCCTTTGTTGACCAGCGACGCCGAGTTCAAGGTGTTCATCGGTCCCATCGACCAGGTCGGATGCGCGCCGGCCTGCTCGGGTGTGACGTGCTCGAGGTCGGCGGCCGACCAGCCGCGGAAGGGCCCGCCAGAGGCGGTGAGCACCAGCTTGGCGACCTCGTCGGCGCTTCCGCCCCGCAGGCATTGCGCCAGCGCGGAGTGTTCGGAGTCGACCGGCACGATCTGGTCGGGCTTGGCGGCCGCCAGCACCAGCGGGCCACCGGCGATCAGCGATTCCTTGTTCGCCAGGGCCAGCCGGGCCCCGGAGGCCAGCGCGGTCAGCGTCGGCTGCAGGCCCAGCGCCCCGACCAGCGCGTTGAGCACGACGTCGGCCTCGGTGTTCTCGATCAGCCGAGTCGCCGCGTCGGGTCCGTGGTAGGTGACGCCGCCGATGGCCTGTGCGGCGCGCTCGTCGGCGACGGCGAGGTTGGTCACCCCGGTCTGGGCGCGCTGCTGTGCCAGCAGGTCCGGGTGACCGCCCCCGGCGGCCAGCCCTACCAGCTCGAAGCGGTCGGGGTTGGCGGCGATGACCTCGAGCGCCTGGGTGCCGATGGAGCCGGTACTGCCCAGCACCAGGGTCTTGAGACGGCGGTTGGACACCCCCTCATTGTGCCGCGCCACCGGCGCGCCCGACGAATCCCGATGTGCCAGAATATGCAGGCATCCCGATCCCAACCCGAGGAGTTTGCCGTGGCCAGTACCGAGGTGGAGCGCTTCAGCGGGGTCGATGTCGCTGACGTACCGTCGGCGAACTGGGGCTGGAGCAAAATCAACTACCGCAACTGGCACATCACCGGCCTGCTGACCATCGGTCTGCTGGTGGCCTTCCTGCGCGGCAACCATGTCGGCCACGTCGAAGACCTGTGGGTGATCGGCTTCGCGCTGTTGGGCGCCTTTTTGCTGGTGCGCGACTGGTGGGGCCGTCGGCGTGGTTGGCTCAGGTAGGCAACTCAGCGGCGAGCTGACCGCACGCGGCGGCGATCTCGCGCCCGCGGGTATCGCGCACGGTGCACGTCACGCCGGCTGCGCGGACCCGTCGAACGAACTCCCGCTCAACGACTTTCGGGCTGGCGTCCCAGTCGCTGCCCGGTGTCGGGTTCAGCGGAATCAGGTTCACGTGCACGAGCGGGCCCAGCACGCGGTGCAGTCGCTTGCCCAGCAGGTCCGCCCGCCAGGGCTGGTCGTTGACGTCGCGGATCAACGCGTATTCCACCGACACCCGCCGACCCGTCTGCTCAGCGTAGTAGTGGGCGGCATCCAGCGCCTCGCCGACGTTCCACCGATTATTGACCGGCACCAGGGTGTCGCGCAGTTCGTCGTCCGGGGCGTGCAGTGACAGCGCCAACGTGACACCGAGTCCCGCGTCGGCGAGTTTGCGGACGGCCGGGGCGAGGCCAACCGTCGACACCGTCACCGACCTGGCCGAGATGCCAAATCCGTTCGGCGGCTGCTCGGTGATGCGGCGTACCGCCGCCAGCACCCTGGCGTAGTTGGCCAGCGGCTCGCCCATGCCCATGAAAACGATGTTGGACAACCGGTCGCCCCACTCGTCGCGCAGCGCCGCCGCCGCGGCGCGCACCTGTTCGAGGATCTCCGCGGTCGACAGGTTGCGGGTCAGACCGCCCTGCCCGGTGGCGCAGAACGGGCACGCCATGCCGCAGCCGGCTTGCGACGAGATGCACACCGTGTTGCGCTGCGGGTAGCGCATCAGCACCGACTCGAAGGTAGTGCCGTCAACCGCCCGCCACACCGTCTTGCGGGTCTGGCCGGCGTCGCACGTGACCTCGCGGGCGGCCGTCAGCAGCTTCGGGAACAGCGCCTCCGCCACCTGGCCGCGGACCGCGGCCGGCAGGTCGGTCATCTGCTGTGGGTCGGCGATCAGGCGGCTGTAGTACTGATGCGCCAGCTGTTTGGCGCGAAACGGCGGAAGGCCCAGCGCCGCGACGGCCTCGACGCGCCCGGCCTCGTCGAGGTCGGCCAGATGACGAGGCGGCAGCGCGCGGCGTGGTGGCTCGAAGACCAGCTGTTGCTTCATCCGCTGCGGACCTTAGGGCAACAGGGTAAGGACGGTCCAGGTGGCCACCGCCGACGGCAGCGTTCCATCCAACCGGTCCATCAGCCCGCCGTGGCCGGGCAGGATGCGACCCATGTCCTTGATACCCAGGTCGCGCTTGATTTGTGACTCCACTAGGTCGCCGAGAGTCGCGGTCGCCACAATCGTCAGGCCGAGCAGCAGGCCGATCCACACCGGCTTGTGGGCCAGCAGGGTCGCGGTCAGCGTCACCGCGGTGATCCCGAAAAACAGTGAGCC
>DATAZN010000349.1:0-3815 GCA_036272035.1 Mycobacterium sp.
GGCGCTGCATCGCCACTGGTGGCCATGAGTCACGAGTCTGGCACGCCGGGACGCGGCTACCAGCGATACCGCTGTGACGCAAGTAGCCTGATGTGATGCCTGAGCAACGGGTGACTCGTGTGATTGCGACCGTGACGGCCGCACTGGTTGTTCTCGTGACAGGGGTGGCATGGAGCAAAGTCCGCTCCTTCGAGGACGGGATCTACCACGTCTTCGCGCCGTCGCTGGGCCACGGCGGCGATGACGGGGCGCTCGACATCCTGCTGGTCGGCATGGACAGCCGGGCCGATGCCCACGGCAACCCGCTGAGCCCGCAAGAGCTCGCGGCGCTACGGGCCGGTGACGAGGTGGCGAGCAACACCGACACGATCATCCTGGTGCGTATCCCCGACAACGGGAAGTCGGCCACCGCGATCTCCATCCCGCGCGACACCTACGTGTCCGCACCGGGCCTGGGCAAGACCAAAATCAACGGCGTCTACGGCCAGACCAAGGAAGAGAAACGGGTGAGCCTGGTCGAATCGGGCGTGGCGCCCGACGAGGCCGAGCGGGAAGGCACCGAAGCCGGCCGCGAAGCGTTGATCAAGACGGTCGCCGACCTCACCGGCGTCACCGTCGACCACTACGCCGAGATCGGGCTGCTGGGCTTCTCGCTGATCACCGACGCCCTCGGCGGCGTCAATGTCTGCCTCAAAGAGCCTGTCTTCGAACCGCTTTCGGGTGCCGACTTCCCGGCCGGCCCGCAGAAGCTCAACGGCCCGCAGGCGTTAAGCTTCGTTCGCCAGCGCCACGAGTTACCGCGCGGCGACCTGGACCGGGTGGTGCGTCAGCAGGTGGTGATGTCCTCGTTGGCCCACCAGGTGATCTCCGGCAAGACACTGTCCAGCCCGGCGACTATGAACCGGCTGCAGTCGGCGATCCAGCGCTCGGTGGTGCTGTCATCCGGCTGGGACATCATGGATTTCGTCAATCAGCTGCAGAAGTTGGCCGCGGGCAAGATCGCCTTCGCCACCATTCCGGTGCTCGACGAGTCCGGCTGGAGCGACGACGGCATGCACAGCGTGGTGCGGGTCGATCCGCACCAGGTCCAGGACTGGGTCGGTGGCCTGCTGCAGGGTCAGGCCAAGGGCAAGACCGAGGAGCTGGCTTACTCGCCGGGCAAGACAAGCGCCAGCGTCCTCAACGACACCGACATCAACGGCCTCGCCGCCTCGGTGTCAGAAGTGTTGACCTCCAAGGGATTCAGCACGGGCAAGGTCGGCAACAACGACGACGCGCACGTGTCCAGCAGCCAGGTTCAGGCCGCCAATGCCGACGACGTGGGCGCCAAAGCCATCGCGAAAGAACTCGGCGGGCTGCCCGTCATCGCCAACACATCGGTACCGCAGGGGACGGTCCGGGTGGTGCTGGGCAACGACTACACCGGACCGGGCTCGGGCCTCGGCGACGGCGGCAGCCGCGCCACGCTGGCGGGCTCGTCGAACTCCGGGTCGAACAAGTCCGACGCTCCCCCGCCCTCGCCGATTCTGACCGCCGGCGCCGACCACCCAGAGTGCGTCAACTGATCTACTGACCCGGTGAACCTCAGCGCGGCGATCCTGGATCCGATGCTGCGCGCCGACCCAGTCGGCCCGCGCATCACCTACTACGACGACGCCACCGGCGAACGCATCGAACTGTCCGCCATCACGCTGGCCAACTGGGCGGCCAAGACCGGCAACCTGTTGCGCGACGAGTTGGGCGGCGGTCCGGCCAGCCGGGTGGCAGTGCTGCTGCCGGCGCACTGGCAGACCGCGGCGGTGCTGTTCGGCGTGTGGTGGATCGGCGCGGACGTGCTGCTCGAGGGCGCGGACGCCGACATCGCCCTGTGCACCGCCGAACGACTGGACGAAGCCGACGCCACCGGTGCCAGCGAGGTCGCGGTGCTCTCACTGGATGCGTTCGGGCGTCCGGCACCCGATCTGCCGATCGGCGTCACCGACTACGCGACCGCGGTGCGGGTCCATGGCGACCAGATCGTCGCCGAGCAGCATCCCGGCCCGGCACTGGCCGGCCGATCCGTCGAGCAGGTGCTGGATGCCTGCCAAAAGTCCGCGGCGGCAAAGGCTTTGACCGCCGACGACCGAGTGCTTTCAGCCGCCTCGTGGAGCACGGCCGACGACGTGATCGACGGCTTGTTGAGCGTGTTGGTGGTCGGCGGGTCGCTGGTGTACGTCGCCAACCCCGACCGGGCTGCCTTGCCGCGTCGGACGGAAACCGAGAAAGTCACCCGCACGCTGGACTGAACGTCGACGCGCAATTCATGTTGATATCGCTATATATGGATGTTAACGTCGTCGAAGGCCCAGATTTCGGGCCCCAAAGACATGACGGGAGGACGAGTCACGATGGTGGTGCATGGCCTACTGGGAAAGGCGGCCGGGACGGTGGTAACCGGCCTGGTCGGTGTCAGCGCCTACGAAGTCGTGCGTAAGGCCCTGGGCAAGGCCCCGCTGCATGACGCCGCGGTGACCGCGACCGAGTGGAGCCTGCGCGGCACGCGGCGGGCCGAGGAAGCAGCCGAGTCCGCCCGGCTGAAACTGGCCGACGTGGTGGCCGAAGCTCGCGAGCGCATCGGCGAGGAGGCGCAGCCTCCCGCCATCGGTGAGCACGACCACGATCACGAGCACTGATCCTTCGACATGACCGACTTGTTGGTCGTGTCCGATGCCGCCGGGCGGATGCGCGTCAAGGTGCCCTGGGTGCGCGCGGATTCCCGGCGCGCGGTCGCGGTGGAAGAGGCGGTGGACCGGCAGCACGGCGTACGGGCCGTGCACGCCTATCCGCATACCGGCTCCGTCGTGGTCTGGTACTCGCCGAAGCGCTGCGATCGCACCGAAGTGCTGGCAGCCATCACCTCAGCCGAACACGTTGCCGCCGAACTCATTCCGGCTCGCACCCCACGGTCGTCGGATATCCGCAATACCGAGGTGTTGCGAATGGTCATCGGCGGCGCAGCGCTGGCCCTGCTCGGGGTGCGCCGATACGCCTTCAACCGGCCACCCCTGCTGAGCGCGTCCGGCCAGCTGGTCGCGACCGGAGCGACGGTGTTCATGGGCTACCCGTTCCTGCGCGGCGCATTGCGCGCGCTGCGGTCCGGGCGAGCGGGCACCGATGCGTTGGTCACCGCTGCGACGGTCGCCAGCCTGGTGCTGCGCGAGAACGTGGTCGCACTCACCGTGCTGTGGCTGCTCAATATCGGTGAATACCTTCAAGATCTGACCCTGCGCCGGACCCGGCGGGCCATCTCGGATCTGTTGCGCGGCACCGCCGACACCGCGTGGATCCGACTGGACGACGGGAACGAGGTCCAGGTGCCGATCGACACCGTGCAGATCGGCGACGACGTGGTGAGCCACGACCACGTCGCGATACCGGTCGACGGCGACGTGGTCGACGGCGAGGCGGTGGTCGACCAGTCCGCGATCACCGGCGAAACCCTGCCGGTCAGCATTGTTGCCGGGTCGACCGTGCATGCCGGTTCGGTGGTGCTGCGCGGCCGCCTGGTCGTTCGCGCCCGGGCGGTCGGCAACCAGACCACCATCGGCCGCATCATCTCCCGCGTCGAAGAGGCGCAACACGACCGTGCGCCCATCCAAACCGTCGGTGAGAACTTCTCCCGTCGCTTCGTGCCCATCTCGTTCATCGTCTCGGCAATCACCCTGGCCCTCACCGGCGATGTCCGGCGGGCGATGACGATGCTGCTGATCGCCTGCCCGTGCGCGGTGGGGCTAGCGACCCCGACGGCGATCAGCGCGGCGATCGGCAACGGTGCT
>DATAZN010000350.1:0-13113 GCA_036272035.1 Mycobacterium sp.
AGCCGGAACGTCACCTTGGTTTGGCCATCCCCCGCGTCGCGCAACCGGATCCGGCCGCGCAGCGTCACCCCGGTGATACCGACCCAGGCCAGGTCGCGTCGGTCGTCGAACTCCACCACTTCCATCAGCCCGCCGACCGGCACCGAGCCGACCTTCCAGTGGACGAAATAGCGGGCGCCGACCCCCAGCGGCCGGTCGTTGGCGCTCTCCCAACGCTCCAGGCGCGTCATGAAGGACGGATAGCTGTCCGGATCGCTGACGACTTTCCAGACCGCGTCGCGGCCGGCATCGATGACATTGCGGCGTTCGACGCGCATCAGCCGATCACCGGGAATCGGCGTCGGGCAGCAAGACGGTCGACACCGGCTTGCAGGCTGGCCATCACTTTGTCGTGCACCGCCTGGTCGTCGCCATCGACATCGATGGGATGCTGCACTTCGATGGCGATCTTGGTGGGCAGCGGGATGTGGCCGGCCAGGTCACTGATGTTCAGGCCCCATGGCAGCGCAATGGAGATCGGAATGCTCTTGAGCCGCAACAGTTTATCCGCCATCAGCAACTTGGCCAGCCACTGTCCGCGGGACAGGAACAGTGCGGCTTCCTGGCCGCCAACGCTGGCCACCGGCACAATCGGTACGCTGGCTTCGCGCGCCAGCTTCACGTAGCCCATGCGGCCGTCGAAATCGACCTTGTGTCGTTCCCAGGACGGCCGGAACACTTCGTAGTCCCCGCCGGGGTAGACGAGCAATGCGGCTCCGGAGTCCAACGCCAATCGCGCGTTGTCGGGGTTGGCGGCGACGGCGCCGAATTTGCGCAGCCAGCCCAGCGGCGGCGCCGAGACGACGAGGTTGTGCGCCAGCTGATAGAACGGCCGCTCCACACCGAAGTAGGAGCAGAACGCCAGCGTGAAGACGAAGGTGTCGGGCGGGACATTGCCCCCGCTGTGGTTGCCGACGAGCAATACCGGCCCCTCGGCGGGAATCCGGTGCAGGTGCTGCACGTCGGCCCGGAAATACAACGACGCCAATAGCCAAGTTCTGGGCAGTTGGTCACGGATGTAGTCGGGATCCCGTTGGTCCAGATCAGCCTTTGGGACCCGCGATGCGACTTGCTCCCGCACCCAATCCTTGAGGTCGCCCAGCGTCGCCATAGTCGCTATATACCCGCCCCGTATGGCGTTTATGCCTGATTCAGGCATCGCCCAACCGGTAGATACGAGCGGCGTTGTCGCGGGCGATCAGGTCGACGACACGCATCGCATCGCTCACACTCCAGTCGCCGGCATCCACGAATCCGCTGAGCACTCGATGAATGCCGTTGCGCCATAACGTTGTAGAGAGGTAGTGCAACTCCGCTGGGCCGAATCCGTCCGACGAGTAGACGATTTTGCGGAACGGCGCCAGCTCCAGCAGTCGGGCGATGAATGCCGGTGACCGCGCCCCCAGGTGGTTGATGCTCAGCCCGCCGTCGAGATAGACGTTGTTGAACGCTTGGGCAAGATAGCCGGCCTCTCGCTCGTAGGGATAGCAATGCAGCAGCACGATCGGGGTATCGCCGGACTGCCGCAGAAAGTCGAGCAATAGCACCGGGTTGGCCTTGTGCAGATCGCACTCGCGGTCGCCGAAACCCACATGGAATTGCAGTGGCTTGCCCACCCGCAGAGCCTGATGCAGACCGAACCGCAACAGTACTCGATCGGTGAGGCGACGACCGCCGCCGTCGCGCCATCGGGCGGCCGCCGAAGCGACCTCGGCCGCCGACGGTTCGCTCAGGTCGCCGTCGAATCCGCTGCGGTAAGCCAGGACGGACTTGGTGCCCACGGCCGTCCTCATGCGTTGTCTCAGGATTTGTTCGTATGCCGATGCGTAGTCACCTGGGGAATCTGCGGCCTGTTCGGCCACCTGTTCGAGGCGGACCACCTCATGGGCGCGGTTCGCGGACACCTCGGCGAGTTGTGCCACCTCCGCCACGCCGACGGCGTAGCCGGTGTCGATCAACCAATCGGTGACGCCGGCTGCGCGCAGAAAGATCCGCGCCAACCCGGCTTCGGTGTGCTGACTGCGGCGTTCCCAATACTCCTCCGGCTCAGCGTGTTCAGGGAGACCGAGCAACGGAGCGCAGTGCGCACGCACGGCGAAGCCCAGTTGGGTGTCGAATCCCGAGTCGAAGTCGGCGAGCGGCTCGACGTTAGCCTCGTTGAGAGCATTCTCAAACCGCGACCGATCCCCCGCGGCCAGCCAGCAGCCGTGCGCGTGCTGATCGACCAACGGCACGCCGGCGACATGCTCGGCCAGAGCCGACACCGTCACACGCTCCAGGCCATCCGGAACTTGTCGGCTAACTGTTCGCGGTTGAGGTGGGCGTAATGCTCGTGCTCGAACCGGCGGACTGCGACCACGACGTCGACGGCCGGATCGCCGAGAATACTGCGCATTCGTTGCGAATTATCCAGTGCCGCAATGGTGTGCACCTGCGAGGTAGACAGTCGGGTAATGCGCTCGCGATTGCGCTCCGCGTCGCTCAGTGCTGCCGGGTCGACCTTCGTCTCGCCGGCCAGCACGGCCTTCCGAGTGATGCCGTCCAGCGCCAGACCCAAGATGGTGGCTGTCGCGAAATATGGGTTGGCCGACGGATCGACGACCTTGACCTCGAGATTGCCGCCATACGGGTTGCCGGGCCCGCCGACGACGAAGCGCAGGGCTGCTTCTCGATTCTCAGTGCCCCAGCAGACGTAGGCGCCGGCCCAATGTCCGGGTTGCAGTCGCAACCCGGACACAATCGACCCGCACAGCATCCCTTGCGCCTCTGGCAGCCCCTGCAGTAATCCCGCGACCGCGCTTTCACCCTTGCTCGTCATGCCGTGAGTACCCGCTCCATCGGAGAACAGCGGGCCGGTTGAGTTGGTCAGTGAGAAGTGTTGGTGGGCACCGCATCCGGCACTGCCGACGAACGGCGCTGGTGACAGGCTGACTCGCAAGCCGTAGCGCCGGGCGATGCGGCTGATGATGATTCGGATCAGCACCAGCTGGTCGACCGCGGCGACCGGTGATTGCGGTGTCAGCGAGATCTCGAATTGATTGGCCCCGAACTCGGGGTGGAACTGCTCGATCGCGACACCGGACACCGACGTCGCCGCGATGACGTCGCGAACGAACGCTTCGTGTTCGAGTACACCGGCGAGTCCGTATTGCGCCCATTCGGTCGACGGCAGTCGATGGCCGTCGGGCTGAACTAACAGGAACTCGATCTCGTGGCCGACTGAAGCCTGGATTCCGGCCTCGGCGAGGGCCGCCTCAACCCGAACCAAAGTCCCGCGGCTGCAGGCCGGAACCGGTGTGCCGTCCTGCTCGAAGAATGAGCCGGGCGCCCAAGCCAGCCCGTCGCCCAGAATCCGCATGGCGGACAAGTCAATTCGGATGCGCTCATCACCCACGACCCCGATGTGTTCGGTGAACGCGATACCGGTTTGGTCGATGGCGAAGCCGTGCCAGACCCGACTGGCGCCCAGGCCCGGATCCGCGAAGGCGTTGGTCTGGCGGATCGGCACGCTCTTGGCCTGGGTCAGGCCGGCCGGATTGACCACCGTGCCGATGACCGCGTCGACCCCTTCGGCCTCGAGTTGGGCGATGGCCGCGGCGGCGAGCGGTGTGGTCGTCATCTGCCGGGGAGCGGGAGTTGGCCGCGGGCTAGCAGACCCGGTGGTTCATACCCGGCTCGGCAGGGTCAGCTGGCAGGACTGGCCGATGTCTAGCGTCCGAAGAACCCGTCCCATGCCGATCCATAGCGCGCACGACAGCGCCAGGTCGGCGAGCAACTCCTCGGAAAAGTGTTCGTTGGCGCGGGCCCAGAAATCCTCGTCGTCGCGCAGCACAGTGTGTTCGGTGGCGAACCGGTGGGCAAACTCGGCGGCCACTCGCTCCTGGTCGCTGTATCCGGACCAGGTGCGCCACTCGCGAGCGTGATCGTAGAGCTCTTCGTCGACTCCGGCGGCGGGCCCGTCGGCGTCGCGGGTGTTGACGCACACTTCGCATTCGTTTTCGTGGGCGATGACCGTCCGCGCAAGTTCTCGGGTCCGCATCGGCAACCGGTTCTTGCCGTAGACCGCGTTGGCGAACGCGCCGATCGCGCTGCCCAAGTCGGGAGATTTCAGCACCCAGCCTGCGAGGTCGTCGTCAGCGAATGTTCCGATTCGACTCATGGCGAGATGGTACGCCTCCGGCTGTGGTATCCCGAAACCCCGAAACGCTTCGAGGCATTGGTCGAGCCATACCGTTATCGACCATTCCGGTCACGTCCATCGACAAACGGCGCCCCTTTTCCGACACCTTAACGTTAGATATATGTCAAATGCTATTTGATTTCTAGACATGTATGGAATACCCGCCCTCACGGCTCGGGCGGAGACCTGCACATCGCATCGGTAATTGTGGGCCCGGAGATCTCTTCGATCGAAACCTATTGTGTGGCAACGTCGCCCCCACGATGCTCCGGCGACGAGCCGTGTTGGCGCCCGTCATCGTTGATAGGCGACCCGCCCAAACTTTTCCTGGATGCAGCCTAAACTTTGACTAATAGAAACTCAGGTGCGCTTAGAATTTGTATACATTCCCAACGTCCTCTGAGATATGCTCGGGCGGTCGGCGACCCGTCGGGGGTTGGGCAATAAAAATCATGTGCGAGACGCCGGCGATGGGGTTGCAACCCCATGCACATCCACATCGACCTATACCCCGGATTGGACACTCGCACATGAGTCGCAACGCTCGCACCCCAGCGCCGCGCCGACGTCGCATAGCGTTAAGTTTCGGCACGGTCGCCGGTGCCGCCGTTATTGCCGCGTCGATCAGCATGGGCAACGCACCCGCGGCCCGCGCCGATGTCATCGATGCGGATCCGGTCAGCGACTTGATCGGGGCATTCGACCCGCACGCGCTAAGCGCCGCGGGTGTCTCCGATACATTGGCACTCAGCTTATTGATCGAGGCATTCGACCCGCACTCGTTTAGCTCCTCGGGTGCACCGACTGACGCGCTTGGCCTGCTGGGCTACTACACCGACACCTACCTGTTGGGGCCCACCGGCCTTGATGCCGAGCTCGCCGCGCTCGTTCAAGAATTGGTGGGTACGGTCACGGTCGCCCCCCCGACTTTTACAGACGCGATCAGCGAGTTGATCGGGGCATTGGACCCGAACGCGTTTAGCCCCACGGGTGTACCGGTTGACGGGCTTGGCCTGCTGGGCTACGACCTGGACACCTACCTGTTGGGGCCCTACGGCATTGATAACCTGCTCGCCCCGTACGTTGCCGACATCATCGCTTCGTTGCCATCCAGCGCCGCAAGTGTCGATGTGGCCAGCGACTTGGTCGGGGCACTCGACCCCAGCGCGTTTAGCGCCGGCCTTGCTGACCTGACGGCGCCCGCCGCCGCTGGCCTGCTCGACCCGGTCATTGACGGCTTGCTGGGTTCGGGCTTGTCCCTCTTCTGATCTCGGCGTTGTAGTGCCTTGATCGAGGCGTTCGCCGAGTCTGGCTGGCGAGGCCGAGAGGTCCCGCCAGCCAGATAGCGGCCAGCGGTAGAAAGCGATGGCGCCAAACCTTTTCGGCCACTCGTCTTACGGCGAAGCGGCACGCCAGAAGCTCATCGTGGAAGTCCGAGAGGAAGTTTCTGGGTAGCCAACTCTGATGGCTCGTCCCAGTCCGGTTGCGCGACGATCCGGTGAGTGATCCGGTTGAGCGCAGCCTCGACTTGAGCCCGGTCGAGTCGGCCCTGGAAATTCGGTGAGCGGGTGAGCTTGTCGATGATCCAGCCCTGCAGTAGCGACGAGACGAAATCGACTTCCCGCGTACCGGCCGGGGTGAGCCAAAACCGGTCGACGTCTCGTTGCGCGTAACCGCTGCGGACCAGGCGATCGAAGGTAGGTTCGAGGACCTCGTAAGGAATCCCGAACTGCTCTCCGATGTCGGTGATCCGGGCGATCCCCAATGCCCGCTGATGCCGATTGATACGCAACAACGCCCACAACTCGGCGACGTCGAGCCTGCAGTCGGGCCGTATGGCGATGCTGCGCAACCGCATACCAGGTTCGCCACGCATCAGGCGCCCGATTGCGGTTTCCAACATCTCCTCCGAAGTCTGCGTGGTCGGCATCGCGAAGCCGTCACCCAGGTCGGTGGCGTTGTTGCCGATATCCCGTAACGGGACCTCAGGAAGAAACAGCGACAGCGCAAAGCCGACGAGCGCAACCGGGACCGCCCACAAGAACACCTGGGTGAGCGACGCCGCGTAGGCGCTGACGATCGGGGCGGCCATCGCATGAGGCAGCCGGTGCAGCGCCTCCGGCGAATTTGCCGCCGCAGGGGGCGCTCCGCTCGCCGCCAACGCCGGACCGATCCGGCTATGCAGAAAATTGGTGAACAGCGAGCCGAAGATCGCTGCACCGAATGAACTGCCGATCGTGCGAAAGAACGTCACCCCCGACGTGGCGACGCCAAGGTCTTCGAAACTTGACGTGTTCTGCACGATCAGCACCAGCACCTGCATGCACGACCCGATGCCGGCGCCGAGGATGAACAGGTAAACCGATTGCAGCAGTGCCGATGTGGACGGGTCCATCCGGGACATCAGCAGAAAAGCAAGGGCCATCACCGCCGTTCCCGCGACGGGGAAGATCTTGTATCGCCCGGTCCGGCCGACCAGGACACCGCTGCCTATCGACGTAGAGAGCATCCCGGCGACCATCGGCAGCGTCCGCAGTCCCGATGTCGTCGCCGAGACCCCGTCGACGAACTGCATGTACGTCGGCAAGAAGGTCAGCGCGCCCAGCATCGCGAAGCCGACCACGAACGACAGCACGCAGCACACCGTGAAGACCGGATTGGCGAAGAGCCGAGTCGGCAGGATGGGCGCGGATTCCGGCCCAGATGAACGGCTTTCGACCCAGACAAAGATGCCCAGCGCCGCCGCGGAGGCGGCGAACAGACCGATGATCGTCGGCGAGCTCCACGGATAGGTGGTGCCACCCCAGCTGGTGGCCAGGGTCAGGCCGGTCGCGCCCAGCCCGACGAACAGGATTCCGGCGTAGTCGATGACCGGTTTCCCACGCGTGGCCAGCGACGGGATCGCCGCGGCCGCAACGAAGAAGACGACGATCGAGACCGGCACGTTGACCCAGAACGCCCACCGCCAGGTCAGATGGTCGGTGAAATAGCCGCCCAGCAGCGGGCCGATCACTGTGGTCACACCGAACACCGCGCCCAGCGCGCCCTGATAGCGGCCGCGATCGCGTAGTGGAATGACCTCGCCGATCAGCGCGGTCGCCGTGACAGTGATGGCACCGCCGCCGATCCCCTGCAGCGCCCGGGCGCCGACCAGCATCGCCATCGACTGCGAGAGCCCGCACAACACCGATCCCGCGACAAAGAACGTCACGGCCGCCTGGAATATCGTTTTGCGGCCGAACAGATCACCGAGCCGGCCGACCAGCGCGGTGATGATCGTCGAGGCGAGCAGATAGCTGGTGACGACCCACGACTGATGGCCCGCCCCACCCAGATCGGCGACGATCGTCGGCAACGCGGTGGCGACGATCGTCTGGTCCAGCGCCGCCAGCAGCATGCCCAGCACGATCGCCAGAAAGACGAAATTCCGGCGCTGCGGGCTGACCAGTGCACCGCTGGTGTCGGGGTCTGAGGTCGTCTGCGCTCTCGTCATACGCAGCTGCTATACCCGCTCAGTCGCCGGCTTGACCCGTCGTCGGCGGACGCGAAACACATTGAGCCGAATACAGCTCTTCACCGAGCTTGTCCATCAGCTGCAGCTGGGTCTCCAGGTAGTCAACGTGGTTTTCCTCGTCGGCGATGATGCCTTCCAGCAGGGCGGCGCTGGTCGAGTCCTGTTTCTCGCGGCACATGATGACGCCGGGCTTGAGCCGGTTCAGCACGTCGTATTCGATCGCCAGGTCGGCTTCGAACTGCTCACGCAGCGTCTGACCGATGCGCAACGAGAACAGCCGCTGGTAGTTTGGCAGCCCGTCCAGCAGCAGAATGCGGTCGGTGATCGCCTCGGCGTGCCGCATCTCGTCGAACGATTCGGCGCGGGTGTGGCCTGCCAACTCGGTGAAGCCCCAATTCTCCTGCATTTTGGAGTGCAGAAAGTACTGGTTGATCGCGGTGAGTTCACTGGTCAGTTGTTCGTTCAGAAGGCGCAAAACATCGGGATCACCTTGCATGATCGCTCCTCAATTCTCCCCTGGCACGGTTGTCGACTCGTGGCGATTGACGGTGAGGTTGGGCTGGAACGCCACCGCCTGCCGAGAACAAATCTAGTCCAGTGAGCGACCGTCGGCGTGGTGATTTGGGCCGCGTGAAGGTGCCAATTTCACTAAAAGTGCTGGTCAGAGGCTAGCCTAAGTAAGGATAGCCTTTGCGAAGTAAGTTAGGTTAGACTTCCCTACATGCGGGCGATCCGGTGGTCGGTGACCCAGAATTTAGGGGTTCGCTGATGTACGTATGCCTGTGTGAAGGGGTCACCAGCCAGACCGTGTCCGACGCGGTCGCCTGTGGGGCCTCGACCTCCAAAGAGGTCGCCGCGGCATGCGGCGCAGGTCTTGACTGCGGACGGTGCCGGCGCACACTGCGGGCCATTATCGAGGCCGCCGCGCGGTTGCAGCCCACCGGTTCCTAAGTAATCAGTTGCCCCGCTTGGCGGTGAAATCCGCCAGGGCCGCCGCATTGGCCTGCCCGCCCAAAAGCTCTGCGAAATGCGCATTTTCACGTTCGGTCGCCGCGGCGATGTCGGGACGCGTGGGTTCGACGATGGATTGCTTGACCGCGATCAGGCTCGCCATCGGCCGGGAGGCCAGGATTTCGGCGTGCCTGTGGGCCTCGGCGAGCAGGTCCTCGGGTTCGCACACCTTCCAGACCATGCCCATCGCCAACGCCTCGTGCGCGCTCACCCATTCCGAGGACAGCAGCAGCCAGGCGGCGTTTTGGCGGCCGATCAACTGCGGCAGCAGATACGACGATGCTGCCTCCGGTGCGACGCCCAAGCTGGTGAATGGGCACTTCAGCCGGGCCGTCGTGGACATGAACGCGAGGTCCGCGTAACCCAGGATGGTGGTGCCGATCCCGACGCCGACGCCGTTCACGGCGCAGATCAGTGGTTTGGGGAACCGGGTCAGTGCGTCGATCATCGTGGTGAAATACGATCCTTGATTGGCCATTTCGGGGTCGGTGATGCGCGCCTGCATCTCCTTGAGGTCATTGCCGGCGCTAAAGGCGCGTCCGGCACCGGTTAATAGCACGACAGCGACGTCGGGGTCATCGGCTGCCGCCTGCAACGCCTCGGCGGTGGCTTGGTAAAGCGCCTCGTTGAACGCGTTGAGCACATCGGGCCGGTTCAGGGTGAGTGTGCGTACCCGGTTCTGATCGTCGACCTGGAGTATCACGGGTGTCCTCAGCTGTGGAAGGGCGTTTTCAGCACATAGCGACTGGTCGGCACGGTGTCGATGTTCTCGTTGGCGCCGAATGCCGTCGTGCTCGCGACCATTCGGGACAATCGTTGCTGCAGGTCGGCGTCGTCGGCCGCGCCGAAGAAGGCCTTCAGGTCGGTGATCGCCTCGGCCGGGAACAGCTCTTCGACGATGCCTGCCAGCGGCAACGCATTCGGAGTCAGCGTACGCACCACGGCGTTCTGGGTGTAACCGAAGGTGGACTGAGTCTCGATCGCCACCGGCGTGTGGTCATGCTGCCAGCGCTGCAGCCAACTCGCCTGGTCAAGCTCAGCCGGTCGGCGCAGTAACGCGACGTTAGCCAAACCTGTTGTACGGCTGCCTAGTTCGAGGCGCGCCTGTAGCGGGATCGACTCGGTGACCAGATAGGCCGCGAGTCGATCGCACTCATCCTCCAGCAGCTGCAGCGCCGCGGCGGTCTGGTCGCCGTAACACTGCTGGGTCCACATGCTCACCACGGCGGCCGCGGGTGGGTCGAGCGTGGTCAACGTCATCAGCGAATGAGTCACCGCCGCATCGCGGACATTGACGGTCAGCCCGGCGAGGCCGAGCGCAAGGATCGCGTCCGCGACGGATCCCCGTTGCCGTTGACACCAATCCTCGTCACGATCGGCGGCCATGAGTACGGCGACCACTTTTTCCATAATCGAAACCTATTCCGAGCCGTCGCGCGCCCAGCGCGGTTGGATGAATACACCTTCTGCCTCCACGGTGACTCCCTCGTCGTCGGCGAGGTGGCCGACGGCGTAGGTCTTCACGCCCTCCGTGTGGGTGATCGCGGCTTCGGCGTGCAGCCGGCCCAGTCGGGTGGCCCGCACATAGCGGAAGCTGATCGTCCCGGTCAGACGTGGATTGATGCCATCGCTGGCCGCCTCCCCCAGCAGGTGATCGAGTACGAGTGCGGCCACACCGCCATGGACGTGGCCGGGCGGCCCCTCGTATGCGGCGCCCAGATGGAAGTCGCACACGGATTTACCGGCGGTGTCGTGATGGATCTCCACCGGCGGCGCAATCGGATTGCGCAGCCCGATAACGGCGTTTCCCCACGCCATCCGCTCGCCGCTGGCGAGATAGCGCACGCCGAAGCTGCCGTCGGTCTGCTTTTGGCGCAAACGCGCGGTGGCCGAGTCGATCTCGGCCTTGGCCGCGGCGACCGCATCGGCGTCCATCTCGGTTCTAACCGTTGCGTCGATCAACTCCCGGACAGATTCAGCCAAGGGGCCATAGACAGCCCGTAGCCGTTCGACCTCCTCGGAGCTAATGTTCTCCAACGTGAAGTCCAGCATCAGCCGAAACTAGAACACGTTCACTTCGGGCGGCGTAGTGGGGTCGCCGTCGCTACCCTGCCGGGCGTACTTGCTGGTCGTCAGCGAGTAGCTCGCCGATCAGCCCGGCGAGTTGTCGATACGGCCCTTCACGCCCGCTGGACGACCGGAACACCAACCCAATGCGCCGTCCGGGGCGAGGTGCGGCGAAGTACGCCAGTTCCAGGCGGCTACGCGCAATTTCCACCGGCACCGCGCTCTGCGGGATCAACGTCACGCCCAGCCCGCCAGTCACGCACTGGACCGCCGTGGCCAGCGACGCCGCCCGGGTGTTGGCGAGTTCGGCGCGCACACCCGCCTTGCGGCAGACGTCGAGTGCCTGGTCGCGCAGGCAGTGGCCCTCGTCGAGAAGCAGCAGCGGCAGCTCGGCCAGCGCGCTCGGCGGCACTCGCCTCTTCCCGGCCAGCGGATGCCCCGGCGGCAGAGCAAGCACGAAATCTTCGTCGTAGATCGGGATTTCGGTGACGCCGCTGGCTTCGGCCGACAGCGCGATCAGCGCCGCGTCCACCGAACCTTCACGCAGCCCGGTCAATAGGCGTTCGGTCTGGTCCTCGATCACCCGCAAGGCGAGCCCGGGCAGCCGATCGGCCAGCCCAGCCAGCAGCGTGGGCAGGACGTAGGGCGCCACCGTCGGGATCAGACCCAGCCGGATGGTGCCCAGCAGCGGGTCTGAGGACCCGGCGGCCGCGGCGGTGAAGGCCGTCGCTGCCTCGATCACCCCTTGCGCTTGCGGTAGCAGTGCCCTCCCCTCACTCGTCAGGAAAACTCGGCGCGTCGACCGCTCAACCAATTGGACCCCAAGACCCGTCTCCAGTGCCGACAACGCTTGCGAAAGCGTCGACTGACTGACGCCGAGAGTTGTTGCAGCACTGCCGAAGTGCTGCTTCTCGGCGACAGCGACGAAGGCCCGGAGTCCGGCGATCGTCGGCTGATAACTCTTATCGGTCATACCGATCAGTGTAGTGGGAAAGATCACCTTTAATTCAAAGTGTGGTTCCGGCAGGATGGTGGCAGCGGAATTCTTGACTAAATCCAATTTGAGTGGAGGAGCGACATGGCATTGCTGACTATCGGCGACCAGTTCCCGGCCTACCGGCTGACGGCGTTGATCGGTGGCGACCTCTCCAAGGTCGACGCACAACAGCCCGAGGACTACTTCACCACGATCTCCAGCGGCGACTTCGAAGGCAAGTGGCGGGTGGTCTTTTTCTGGCCGAAGGACTTCACCTTCGTGTGCCCGACCGAAATCGCCGCCTTCGGCAAGCTGAATGACGAATTCATCGACCGCGACACCCAGGTGCTCGGCGCCTCGGTCGACAGCGAGTTCGTGCACTTTCAGTGGCGCGCGCAGCATGACGACCTGAAGAAGCTGCCGTTCCCGATGCTTTCGGACCTCAAGCGCGAACTGGTGGAAGCCACCGGAGCGCTCAACAACGAGGGTGTGGCCGACCGGGTCACGTTCATCGTCGACCCCAACAACGAAATCCAATTCGTTTCGGTGACCGCCGGTTCGGTGGGTCGCAACGTCGACGAGGTGCTGCGCGTACTCGACGCCCTGCAGTCCGACGAGTTGTGCGCGTGCAACTGGCGCAAGGGTGACCCCACGCTGGACGCCGGCGAACTGCTCAAGGCATCGGCCTGATCGGAGGATCTGATGAGTGTCGACAACCTGAAAGACGCACTGCCCGAGTACGCCAAGGACCTCAAGCTCAATCTGGGTTCGATCAGTCGCAGCACGGTGTTGGACGAAGAACAGCTGTGGGGCACGTTGCTGGCCAGTGCCGCCGCGACCCGAAACACCCAGGTGCTGGCCGAAATTGGTGCCGAGGCAGCCGACGTCCTGTCGTCCGAGGCCTACCAGGCGGCGCTGGGCGCCGCGTCGATCATGGGGATGAACAACGTGTTCTACCGCGGCCGCGGCTTCCTGGACGGCAAGTACGACGACCTTCGCCCCGGTCTGCGGATGAACATCATCGCTAACCCGGGCGTGGACAAAGCGAATTTCGAGCTCTGGTCGTTCGCGGTGTCCTCGATCAATGGGTGTTCGCACTGCGTGACGGCCCACGAGCACACCCTGCGCGAGGCCGGCGTCAACCGCGAAGCGATCCTGGAGGCGTTGAAGGTCGCCGCGATCGTGACCGGGGTCGCTCAGGCGATCACCACTGCCCAAACGTTGGCGACCGCCGGGTAGGTCCCATCCGTAGACTTCGGGTCTGTGGTCGTCAGCGACGTCGATCTGCAGCACCTGAGGCGCTGCAGCGAGCTTGCCAGCATCGCA
>DATAZN010000351.1:0-19844 GCA_036272035.1 Mycobacterium sp.
TTGGAGCCGGAATCAGAGCAGGCGGCCGCCATCGGAACCAGAGCCGCCGCCGTCAGGGCCAGCGCTGCCACGTTATGCCGCACCGCTACCCGCACCTTCTGGTGATCACAGGTTGCACTGTAGCGGCACCGCCTTTGGGCAACCATTGCACACGCGGTGAGCTGTGGTTTCTGATCGAATCGTGCCGACCCGGCCACGGGCGGTATGCAACAGTTACCAGATGCTCCTGGCCTTGCTGCGCCAGTTCGTCCGGCCGTATCGACGGCTGGTCGCGGCCGTGATGACGCTGCAATTGGTCAGCACCCTGGCCTCGCTGTACCTGCCGACGGTGAACGCCACGATCATCGACGACGGCATCGCCAAGGGCGACACCGGCACCATCCTCCGGCTCGGGGGGCTGATGTTCGCCGTCACCGCACTGCAGGTGCTGTGCGCTGTCGGCGCGGTCTACTTCGGCTCCCGCACCGGCATGGGTTTGGGCCGCGATCTCCGTGCGGCGATGTTCCACCGAGTCACTACCTTCTCTGAGCACGAGACGTCCCGGTTCGGCGCACCGACGCTGCTCACCCGCACCACCAACGATGTCCGCCAAATCCAGTTCCTGGCACAGATGGGCACCACCGTGCTGGTCGCCGCGCCGATCATGTGTGTCGGTGGAATCGTGATGGCCATCCATCAGGACGCCAGCCTGTCGTGGCTACTGCTGGTCAGCGTCCCGGTACTGGTCGTCGCCAACTACTGGATCATCTCCAACACGCTGCCGCTCTTTCGCAGCATGCAAAGGCTGATCGACAACATCAACCGGGTTATGCGCGAGCAGCTGTCCGGCGTGCGGGTGGTTCGGGCGTTCGCGCGCGAGCCGTTCGAGCGTCAGCGATTCGACGAGGCCAACGTCGCGCTGTCCAACACCGCGCAAAGCGCGGGCAACTGGCAGGCGCTGATGCTGCCGGTCACCACCCTGACCATCAACTGCTCCAGCGTGGCGCTGATCTGGTTCGGCGGCTTGCGCATCGACAGCGGTCACATGCAAGTCGGATCCCTGATCGCGTTTCTGGTGTACTTCGCCCAGATCCTGATGGCCGTACTGATGGCGACGATGACGGTGATGGTGTTGCCACGCGCCGCGGTGTGCGCCGAACGGATCACCGAGGTGCTGTCGACCGACCCGGCCGTCAGTAACCCGGTCAGCCCGGTGCCGCCAGTCCCGGATGATCGCGGAGTGGTTCAGCTCGACGGCGCGTCGTTCCGCTATCCCGGTGCGGATCGGGCTGTGCTGCAAGATATCTTGCTGACCGCGCGGCCCGGAACAACGACCGCCGTCATCGGTAGCACCGGCTCGGGAAAATCAACACTGGTGGCGCTGATCTGCCGGCTGTACGACGTGACCGCCGGAGCCGTGCGCGTCGAAGGTGTCGACGTGCGCGATCGCGACATCGACGTGCTCTGGTCCACCATCGGGCTGGTGCCCCAACGCGGTTACCTGTTCTCCGGGACGGTGGCTGAGAACCTGCGCTACGGCAAGGCTGACGCAACCGAAGACGAGATGTGGGACGCGCTGCACATCGCGGCTGCTGACGAATTCGTGCGCGCACACGCCGACGGCCTGCAGATGCCCGTCGCGCAGGGCGGGATCAATTTCTCCGGCGGGCAGCGACAGCGGCTGGCGATCGCGCGGGCGGTGATTCGCCGCCCGGCGATCTACATCTTCGACGACGCGTTCTCCGCACTCGACGTGCAGACCGATGCCCTGGTCCGCTCCAGGCTGGCCGACGTCGCCGCGGACGCGACCGTGATCGTTGTCGCACAACGCATCTCGACCATCGTGGACGCCGACCAGGTGATCGTTGTCGAAGACGGGCGAGTGCTCGGTGCGGGTACCCACGAATCGCTGCTGGCGCAGTCGCCCACCTACCGGGAATTCGCCGAATCGCAGTCACTGGACGCCGAAGTAAGCGGTCCACGGTGACGACCACGACGCGGCGGGCGGCCGCTCCCCCGGCGATGCGGGCGCGGGATTTCAGCGGCTCGATGGTTCGCCTGGTGAAACTGCTTGCGCCGCAGCGGCGGACGGCCGTCGCAGTGACCGCGCTGAGTGTCGTCGGCACCGCCATCGGTGTCGTGGTCCCGCGCATCCTGGGCCATGCCACCGACCTGTTGTTCAACGGCGTCATCGGCCGGCGATTGCCCGCGGGGATCACCAAGGATCAAGCCGTCGCCGCGGCGCGGGCTCACGGCGACAGCGCCTTCGCCGACCTGCTCTCCGGGATGCATGTGATACCCGGCCACGGCGTCGACTTCGGCGCGGTCGCGCGCACGCTGGCGCTGGCTCTTGGCATGTATCTGGTTGCTGCGCTGATGATTTACGCGCAGGCCCGGCTGCTCAACGTGACGGTGCGGCGGACCCTGCAGGCTCTTCGCTCGCAGGTCGAAGACAAAATGCACCGGCTGCCGCTGGCCTACTTCGACACCCGACGACGAGGCGAGGTGCTCAGCCGGGTCACCAACGACATCGACAACCTTCAAACGTCGCTGTCGATGACCATCACCCAACTGCTCAGCGCGGTGCTGACGGTCGCGACGGTGCTGCTGATGATGGTCAGCATCTCGCCGCTGCTGACCGGGATCACCCTGTTGACGGTGCCGTTGTCGGTGGTGGTGACACGGGTAATCGCCCGACGCTCCCAGCGGTTGTTCGTGGCGCAGTGGACCAACACCGGTCGGCTGAACGCCCACATCGAAGAGAGCTACAGCGGTTTCACCCTGGTCAGGACATTCGGCCAGCGGGCCAACATCGAAGACGAGTTCCGTCGGCTCAACGACGATATGTACCAGGCGAGCTTCGGCGCCCAGCTGATCTCCGGGCTGCTGGGCCCGGCGACGGCGTTCATCGGCAACCTCGGCTATGTCGCTGTCGCGGTGGTCGGCGGCGTACAGGTGGCCACCGGACAGATCACCGTGGGCAACATCCAGGCGTTCATCCAATACGTGCGTCAATTCAACGCGCCGCTCAATCAGGTCGCCTCGATGTACAACACCCTGCAGTCCGGGGTAGCCAGCGCGGAACGGGTTTTCGAGCTGCTCGACGAGCCCGAGGAATCACCGGACCGCTCTGAGTCACTGCGTGCGCTTAATGGTGAAAGACCGACGGGGCGAGTGGAATTCGACCGGGTCAGCTTCGGCTACCACCCCGGCACGCCGGTGATCGACAACCTGTCCTTCACTGCCCAACCGGGTAGCACCGTGGCGATCGTCGGGCCGACCGGGGTGGGCAAGACGACACTGGTGAATCTGCTGATGCGCTTCTACGAGGTCGACGCCGGCCGGATCCGGATCGACGGCGTCGACATCGCGGACGCCAGCCGGCATTCGCTGCGGTCCCGGATCGGGATGGTGCTGCAGGACACCTGGCTGTTCAGCGGGACGATCGCGCAGAACATCGGCTACGGCCGGCCGGACGCCACCGACAACGAGGTGATCGAAGCGGCCACCGCGGCATATGTGGACCGATTCGTGCACACTCTGCCCGACGGGTATCAAACTCAAGTCCGCGACGGCGGCAGCAACATCAGCGCGGGCGAGAAGCAGCTGATCACGATCGCACGGGCCTTCCTGGCCCGCCCGCAACTGCTGATCCTCGATGAGGCGACCAGTTCGGTGGATACCCGCACCGAGCTGCTGATCGCCAAAGCCACCCACGAGCTTCGTCGCGATCGGACGAGTTTCATTATCGCTCATCGTCTTTCGACGATCCGCGATGCTGACGTCATCCTGGTGATGGAGGCGGGCAAGATCGTCGAGCAAGGCAACCACGGCGAGCTGCTGGCCCGGCGTGGCGCCTACTACCGGTTGACCCGGTCCTAGAGCTCCGGGCCTTCGACCATTACATGGTGTTCGGAGATGGAGAGGTATGCGATATCACCGGGCCGTGATATCACCCGCGCCTTCAAATTGGAGAAGGCAGTAATCCTCCAGCCAGCGACTAGAGCTCCGGACCCTCGGCACGCACATCGTCGACCGCCGACATCGCGTCGCGCAACTTGGCCAGCCATTCTTCGGTGTGCTCGCCGACCAGCTTGACCGACCAGGCCAGCGCATCGGAGCGAGACCGCGCTACGCCGGCGTCGACGAGGGTGTCGAGCACCTGTCGCTCCGGTTGCTTCAACCGGGTCATCACCGGAACTGCGATGTGGGTGAACAAGACCTGCTCGTCGCCAACCTCGACGGCCCAGGAAACCTTGCGGCCGTAGCGGTTCTGCGCCTCGTCGGCGATGTTCATCCGCTCCGAGCGCGTCTCTTCGCGGAAGCGTGAGGCCCGACCCGCCGCGTGGGCTTCGCTCTCGTCCTTCGCGGAGCCTTCGGCGTCGGGCAGTTTCCCGATCACGGTGATCTCTTCGCGGTCGACGACGACGGTCGGGTCACCCGCGAACCAGGCGTCGGGCAGACGCCCGGCGAACCAGTCCGCCGCGTCGCCGGCTTCGGGTTGGCCGGCTTGCTGCCAGCCGCCGGGGCGGCCGTGGCGCCGCCCATGTCCATGATGTTGTGTCATGCTTACATGATTACAGCGTTACAACCATCGTCAAAGCGGTTTCACTCCCCGCGAACAAGATGATGGTGCGGTCAGCTCTCGCCGCGCCGGGCGCGGAACAGCTTCGTCTCACCCTTGATGCCCTTGAGGCGACGGGCGCCCGCGTACGACCAGCTGAACCCCGCGTCGTCGCCGAGTTCATCTCGCACCGACTCTGCGGCCAGCACCGCGCCCGGCCGGGACACCGCCGTGACCCGGCTGGCGGTGTTCACCGGGCTGCCGAACCAGTCCCCGGCCCGGCTCACCGCAGCACCGGAGGCGATGCCCGCCCGCAGCGAGGGAAAATCGTTGTCGCTGTCGGTGATATCGACCAGCTTGAGCACGGCGTCCAACAGCGGCGCCGGCTCGGTGCAGACGAACATCGCCGCGTCGCCGATCGTCTTGATGAACCGCACCGGTGGAGCCGCGACGTCGCGGGCCAGGTCGGCGAGCCGGTTGGCCAGTTGTCCGAGCTCCTCGGGCGGCACCTCTTCACCCAGCTTGGTGAAGCCGACCAGGTCGGCGAAGGCTGCGGTGATGTGCCGCGCCCCAGGCAGCGGTGCACCAGCGGCCCGCTCGCTGGCGTTGACGGCCTCGGTCTCCAGCATGTGCCGCAGCTGCATGAACAGCATGTCCTCGATCATCGGCCCGAGCAGCGGCGTGATGCGGGCCACCAAGGCGTGCGACGCCTGCGCGGTCTGCAGTTCGCTGGCACCGGGCTGCAGGATGGCCGACAACGCGGTATAGCGCATCACCTCGGCGGCGTGCGAAAGCCCTTCGGCGAGAACACGAACCACCTGCACGACCTGGTCGGGATGTATACCGAGCTCCATGAACTGCTTCGCGTGTGCGGCCGCGCCCCCGTCGGCACGCAGATGCACGGGCGCGTCGGGATCGTCCACGCGCACCAAGCCGATGGCCCGTTGGACGCGCTGCAGCAGTTCCAGTTCGATGCCGGTCGACTCGCTGATCTCGCGCGTGGACACGTAATCGCCGTCGTCACCGATCAGCCGGCGAGACGCCACCAGCATCGGAACCGGCGATGCCCGGATCTCCTCAACGGTGATGCCCTGCTCGAACAGCCACTCGATCAGCTCGGCGCGCTCGGCACGAGCGCTGCCCTCCAGACCGTCGAGCAGCTTCTCGACCTCAGGCTCATCCACTCCGCCAACGTATAACGCGGCGGGGCATCATGTGGATCGATGACCACACCGCTACTTGAGGGCTTCCCGCCGGTCGTCGACGACGCCGCCGAGTTACTGATCCTGGGGTCCTTCCCCAGCGTCCAGTCCTTGGCGACCCATCAGTATTACGGCAACCCACGAAATTCGTTTTGGCCGATCACCGCTGACCTGTTCGGCTTCGACGCGTCGGCGCCCTACGAAACCCGTTTGGCGGCACTGCAATCAGCCGGCGTTGCGCTGTGGGATGTGCTTCACAAGTGCCGCCGCGCCGGCAGTTCCGATGCCAAGTTCGACATGAAGAGCTTGGTGGCCAACGACTTTGGTCAGCTGTTCGCGGCGTATCCGTCGATCACGCGGGTGCGCTTCAACGGCCGCGCGGCGGAGCGGCTCTACGCGCGACTGGTGCACATCGACGCAGCGGTCGAGTATCAGCTGTTGCCGTCGACCAGCCCGGCCCGCGCCATGTCGGCAGGCCAGAAACTGCAGGCCTGGCGGGCTATCGCGCCGTCATGACACCGGCGGTCGCCGCTGCGCCCACGGTCTGGCTGCCTCGATCTGCGCGCTCAGCGACAGCAGCGTCGCCTCGTCACTGGGGCGGCCGACCAGCTGAATCGACAGCGGAACACCGCCGCGGTCGAGCCCCCACGGCACGGCCGCCGCGGGCTGGCCGGTCAGATTCCACATCTCGAAGAACGGCACCCGCTGGGAAACCGCGAGCAGGCTCGCGATCCCCCCGAGGCGTTGGTAGGCCCCGATGCGGGACGGCCCGGTGGCGTTGCCCGGCGTGATGACTACGTCGACGTCGTCGAAGATCGACTGGATCCGCTCAGCCACCGCCGACTCCGCGGCGCGCACGGTTGCCATCCGCCGGTCGGAGATCAGCGACCCGATGCGTGCCATGTTGCGGGTTCGCTTCTCGAGTCGCTCTTGGTGCGGCATCACGCGCACATCGTCGTAGATGCCCCGGAAATAGCGCGGCAGGAAGTTGGCGTAGACGGCCGCCGACGGATAGTCCGGGTCGCGGACGACGACGTCATGGCCGATATCGCGCAGCAATGCGCCCGCCTCGTCGAGTGCGGCTCGCTGCTCCTTGCCGACCTTGGCGATCAGCGGCGGTGGAACCTTGGTGCTCAAGGCAATTCGCAACCGGCCGGGATGCTTGGCGGCTGCAGCGACGAACCCACCGTCAGGACCGGGAGTCGTGGTCGTCACGTCGAGGAACAGCGCGGCGTCTTGCACCGACCGGGCGATAGGGCCGTTGACGCTCAGCCCGCACCACGCATCGTCGTGCGGCGCCAGCGACACCCGATCGCGCTGCGGCTTCAGACCGAATAGGCCGCACCAGCCGGACGGGATGCGAATCGAGCCACCGCCGTCCGAGCCCAGCGCCAGCGGCGCCAGCCCGGCGGCTACCGCGGCCCCGCTGCCGCCGCTGCTGCCGCCTGGCGTGAGCGCGGTGTCCCACGGGTTTCGGGTTGCCCCGAACGTCAGCGATTCGGTGAACGGGAAGATCATCAGTTCGGGCACAGCGGTTTTCCCGATGATCACCGCGCCCGCCGCGCGAAGCCTGCTGACAACTTCCGCGTCCTGGGCGGCCGGTGTGGACACCGCGCTGCTGCCGCACGGCGTGAGTTCGCCGCCGACGTCGACGTCGTCTTTGATTGCGACCGGGACCCCGAGCAGCGGCAACCGTTCGCCGGCGTCGAGGCGGCGCTGCGCGGCCAGTGCCTCCTGGCGCGCGGTGTCGGCCAGCACCACGCGGAAGCTGCGCAACTGGGGATCAAGCCGCGCGATGCGATTCAGATAGATCTCGAGCAGCGCCGGCGCGGTGATGGTCGCGGCGGTCAGCATCCGCGCTTGTTCGGCAGCTCCGGCGAAGGCCAGATCGCGCACGTCCACGCTCACGACACCGGCGGACGCCAGTTCCGCGCCGGGCGGATCGCCTCGAGCTGCGCACTCAGCGCCAGCAGTGTTGCCTCGTCATCTTTTCTACAGATCAGCTGAATCGACACCGGGATACCGTCGCCGTCCAGCCCCCACGGCAGGACGGCGGCCGGTTGACCGGTCAGGTTCCACGTCTCGTAAAACGGCACCCGCCCCGACGCGAAGAGGAGGCTCCCAAGAACGCCGCGGCGGCGGTACGCGCCGATACGCGACGGACCTTTTGCGTTGCCAGGCGTGATGAGGACGTCGAAGTCGTCGAAGATGGGTTGGATCCGCTTGGCGAGCTTCGACTCTTTTGCGCGTACCTTTTCCATGCACTTGTCCGACAGCCACGACCCGACGCGCGCCATATGGCGGGTCCGCGCCTCGAGCCGGTCTGGATGAGGTAGCGGCGCGACGTCGTTGTAGATTCCGCGGAAGTAGCGCGGAAGGTAGTAGCCAAGGATGGTCGCCAACGGATAGGCCGGGTTGCGGGTTTCGACAACGTGACCGCGGCCTCGCAATAGTGTGCCAGCGGCTTGAACTGCCGCCAGTTGCTCCTGGCCGGCCTTCGCGAACGTAAGTGGTGGGGTCTTGGTGCTCAATGCAATTCGCAGCTGGCCGGGGCCCTGGGCGACGGCGGCGGCGAAGCCGCCCGCGGGACCGGTTGTCGCCGTCACGTCGAGGAACAGCGCCGCATCTTCTACCGAACGCGCCATCGGGCCGTAAACGTCCAGACCGCACCACGGGTCGATGCGCGGCTTCAGCGGCACCTGGCCACGCTGCGTCTTGAGTCCGTAGATCCCGCACCAACTCGAAGGAATGCGGATCGAACCGCCGCCGTCCGAACCCACCGCCAGCGGCACCAGGCCGGCCGCCACCGCGGCTCCGTTGCCGCCGCTGCTGCCGCCGGGTGTCAGCTCCGTATCCCACGGGTTGCGGGTCGCCCCAAAGGTTTTGGATTCGGTGAACGGCAACATCATCAGCTCGGGCACATTGGTTTTGCCGATGATCACCGCGCCGGCAGCACGCAGTAGGCGGACCACCTCCGCGTCCGTCGACTTGGGCGTCGAGACCGCATCGCTGCCAAAGGTCGTGAGTTCGCCAGCGACATCGATGTCGTCCTTGATCGCGACGGGGACGCCCAACAGCGGTAACCGCTCACCGGCGTCGAGGCGGCTCTGTGCGTCTTTGGCCTCCTGGCGAGCGGTGTCGACCAGCACCACGCGGAAGCTGTTCAGCTGCGGATCCAAACGCGCGATCCGGTCGAGGTGAATGTCGAGCAGCGCCGCTGCGGTGATCGTTCCCGCGGCTAGCATCCGAGCCTGTTCGGCAGCACCCGCGAAAGCAACATCGGCAGGGTTCACGTCGAAGGAGACTACTCACTTGGCCCGCGCGGCGGACCGCTACGGTGACGATATGTCGTGTGTGTTCTGTGCGATCGTCGCCGGCCAGGCCCCGGCCATCCGCATCTACGAAGACGACGGCTATCTGGCCTTCCTCGACACCCGCCCGTTCACCCGCGGCCACACCTTGGTGGTGCCCAAGCAACACACGGCCGATCTCACCGACACCCCACCGGAGACCCTGGCCGGCATGGTGACGATCGGGCAGCGGATCGCCAAGGCGGCGCGCGCGACCGAGTTGGCCGACGCCACCAACATCGGCATCAACGACGGCCGCGCGGCCTTCCAGAGCGTTTTCCATATCCACTTGCACATGCTGCCGCGGCGCAACGGCGACAAACTGTCGGTCGCCAAGGGGCTACTGCTGCGCCGCGACCGCGACCGCGAGTCCACCGGCCGGATCCTGCGGGACGCGCTGGCGCAGATCGACGCCGGGCGGTAATACTGGGTGCATGCCCCTTCCGTCCTGGCTTGAGCAGGATGTGCTGCCGCGAGTGTTCCGGATTCACGATGCCGTCTATCAGAAAACGAACGGCTGGATCGGACATCGGACACTGGGGGTACCCAGCCTGCTGTTGCACACCGTCGGCGCCAAGACCGGCGCGGCCCGCACGACGTCGCTGAGCTATGCCCGCGACGGCGGGAACTACTTGATCGTCGCTTCGAAAGGCGGCTATCCGAAGGCGCCTGGCTGGTACCACAACCTGAAGGCCAACCCGAGCGTCGAAATCAACGTCGGACCAAAGCGTTTCCGCGTGACGGCCAGCCCCGTGCTCCCCGACAATCCGGACTACGCGCGGCTCTGGCAGCTCGTCAACGACAACAACAGCAACCGCTACGTGGCGTATCAGAAGAAGACGTCGCGGCCCATCCCGGTCGTGGTCCTCAAGCCCGCTTAAAAGCCCGGCCTAGCGTCGAGCGTGAAACTGTCGCGAGATTTCTCGGGTTTTGTCGCAACAGTCTCACGCTCGGCGAGGGACGCCTCGTTAAAAGAGCTCTTTGGCTAGCAGCTCCAGCGTCGTCTCGCGAGCGGGAGCGGTCGCGGGATCGGTGCCGCGGTGCGCCGAGGCGACCGGATGCACCATCACCTCGTCGACGCCGAACCGCTCTGCCAACGCAGTCAGCTGATCGGCGGCCTCGGCGGGTGAGCCGACGACCGCGCGTTCGAGTCCGCTGTCGACGATGTGCTGCTGCTGCAGTGTCAGCTCGGCGCCCCGAGCGTCCTCGATGAGTTCCACCGGCCCCAGTGGTTGCCCGGTCCGCAGCCGGGCCATCATGTGCAGGTTGGGTAGCATCAAAGCCGTTGCCTCGTCGCGAGTTTCGGCCACCGCGGCGTTGACGGTCAAGAAGGTCACCGGTTCGGCGGCCAGCTCGCTGGGCACGAACTCGGATCGGTAGAGTGCCAGCGCCTCTTCGGTCCCCTGGCCGGAGAAGTGGTGGGCGAACACGTAGGGCAGGCCTTTGGCCGCGGCCAGTTGCGCGGAGTACATCGACGACCCGAGTAGCCACAGCCGAGGCTCGCTGGCCGCCGCGGGAGTGGCCTTGAGGATGTAGTCGTCGCCGTCGCGCAGCTGCACCGGCACGCCGCGTGCGCTCATCATCGCCCGCACGTGGTCGAGGTACTGCGGAAACTGGTCGATGTCGCGGTCGTCTCGCCCGGCCGCGCCGCGCAACAGCACCGACGTCACCGGATCCGAGCCTGGAGCACGGCCGATGCCAAGGTCGATGCGGCCCGGGGCGGCGGCTTCCAGCAGCGCGAACTGCTCGGCGACCGCCAGCGGCGCGTGGTTCGGCAGCATTACGCCGCCGGAGCCCAACCGCAGCTGTGTGGTCTGCGCTGCGAGATAGGCGATCAGCACCGGCGGGCTGGTGGCGCCGACCGAGGGCATGTTGTGGTGTTCCGCGAGCCAGTAGCGGGTGTAGCCCAGTCGGTCGGCGCGCTGGGCCAGGCGCACGGTAGCTGCCAGTGCGTCCGCGGTGCTCTGATCGCTGCGGACGGGGACGAGATCGAGGACGGAAAGCCGCATGAGGTGCTCAACGCCTCCGGTCTGCCGAACGTTCCCTGCTCGTAGTCGTTGAGCGGCGTGAACAATCCCTGAACGCGTTCATTGCAGCTTCGCCTTTGCCGTTACTACAATTCGGCGTGGCCACGACCGAACACCGCGCGGAGACAGCCGGTCGACTGAAATTCTGGGGCGGTCTGCTAGTTGTGGTCGTGATCGGGCTCGCACTCGACTCCCTTCCTGAGTCAGCGAAGCTGCTACCGAAATGCCCGTTGCTGGTGCGGCTGGCAAGTCAGTCGTGGCTGGTGGACCTGATGAACAAGCTGGGAGACGCGGCGATCATCGCCGCCATTCTGGCCCTCGTTGTGGATGGCTACGTCAAACAGAAACTGGTCTCGGAGGTCGCCAGGGAGGCCGTCGACTTCGCTGTCGGGTATGCACTGCCACCACAGGTCAAGCAGCACATCCAGCACATCCTCCGCATGCCGTTCGTGCGGCAGAATGTCGTCTTCACCTACCAATTCGCTGCTGCGGCGTCGGGCCCTCACGCCGATGAGTACCTGCAGGTGGAGTGCACGACGAAGTACGACGTCGTGAACCTCACCGATCATGACATCAAGTTCACGGTTCGCACCGCGGTTCAAAAGGCACACTATCCGGGGTTGGGCGAGAACAGACTATGCCTCCTGCAGGTGGCTGGCACGAGGCGTTCTGAAGCCGAGCTGAAAGTACTTGCAGAGCAACAAGATAGGGATAGGGGAATTACCGATGTCCTCTACACCTCGGTCGCCGCGGAAGTGCTGATCCCGCATGGCGAGCCAAACGGGGTGCCGGTGGTTACCAAGCGCATTTCCTATCATCGTCGAGACGATGACATCTTTCTGGATATCCTTCCGCCGCCCAGCCTAGGCCTCACCTTGAAGGTGAAAGGACTCCGTGGCTACGTCGTTGCCGCCAGCTTCGGCGCCTCGCAATCGTCCGCGCCCTCCTACGACGCGGCTGCGGACGAGAGGACCTGGGACGTGAAGGATGTCGTTCTTCCGGGCAGCCATCTCTATTTGGCATGGCATCCAGCACCGGCGTGACAAGCTTGCAGCAGGAGGCCCCGATGATGTCTCGCCGTGGCGGCCCCGATCGGCCAGCGCGCCGTCGACCTCGGGCTGGCGCGATCCGCGCATGACGGACATCTGGTGGTGCGAGCACGCCTGGCTTGGTGATGCCGGCGTGGGTCGACGCGTTCTGATCTCGGTCGCAGCGGGCCGGATCGTTGACATTCGCATCGACTCCGACCCCGTGCCGTCGGCGCGACGGCTCGACGGTCTGGTGCTGCCTGGCCTGGCCAACGCCCACTCACACGCGTTCCACCGGGCTCTGCGCTCACGCACCCAACGCAACCGGGGATCGTTTTGGACCTGGCGCGACCTGATGTATCGCGCAGCAGACCGGCTCAATCCGGATCGCTACCGAACACTGGCCCGTGCGGTTTACGCCGAAATGGCACTGGCAGGAATCACCGCGGTCGGAGAATTCCACTACCTGCATCACGACATTGGCGGAGCGCACTACGCCGATCCAAACGCCATGGGCCACGCCGTGATCGACGGTGCGGCCGATGCCGGCATCCGAATCACGCTGCTGGACGCGTGCTACTTGTCCGCTGCGCCCGATGGCACTCCGCTAAACGACGGACCACAGCTCCGTTTCGGCGATGGCAGCGGTGAGGAGTGGGCATCTCGTGTCGAGGCACTGCGCTCCGAGTATGCGCATCGTCCCAGCGTCATAATCGGGGCGGCGCTGCATTCCGTGCGAGCCGTGCCCCTCAGGGACATGCCCGCCGTCATTGAATGGGCTGCCGAGAAGCGCGCCCCCCTGCATGTTCACTCCTCGGAGCAGCCAGTGGAGGTCGAGCAGTGCCTCGCTGTCCATGGCCGAACCCCCACCGGGGTCCTTCGCGACGTCGGTGCGCTCGGCCCTCGAACCACAGCGGTGCACGCCACGCATCTAACCGACGATGACCTGATCGCCCTAAACAGCACGGCGACGGGGGTGTGCTTTTGCCCGACCACGGAGCGCGACCTGGGCGATGGCATCGGACCGGCTCCGGCGCTGCTCGCCGGAAGCGGGCTATTCAGCCTTGGATCCGACAGTCACGCAATGATCGACCTCTTCGCAGAAGCCCGAGCCGTCGAGCTCGACGAGCGCCTAGCCAGTGGGCAGCGCGGCATCATTAGCGCCGAGCGGCTGCTGCGTTCCGCTACCGAAGACGGACAAGCGGCACTGGGCTGGGCCGATGCCGGTCGACTTGCCGTCGGATCGCGTGCGGACTTCGTTGCGGTGGACGTCAATTCAGTTCGCACCGCCGGCGCGGGAGCGACAGTGGAAAACATCGTGTTCGCCGCCGACGCCAGCGACGTGACCGACGTGGTGGTCGACGGCCGCACTGTCGTTGAGGACCGCAGGCACCTCCGCGTGCCTGACGCCGCAGCCGAATTAGGTTCTACTATAAAAGATCTCATGGGCGACGCGTCCTAACCTCGGCGATGAGATTCATCCCAATGCCGATAACTACGCCGCCTTGCTAGTAGTCCCTGAGTTCGATCGAGTGCACCACGTTGTAGAAGTCGTCGGGCGCGATCGGGCCGCCGTTCATGCCCTCGTCGAGGTCGACCAGTCGCTGGGTGCGTTCGACATACGGGCGGAAGGCGGCGTCGTAGTTGGCCAAGCCACGTTGGTGGTCGTGGCCGGCGCTGGCGAGTTCGCCGGCCAGGATGTAGGCGCCGAGCAGCGCGAGGCTGGTCCCCTGCCCGGACATCGGTGAGCTGCAGTGCGCGGCGTCGCCGGCCAGCACTACTCTGCCGTGCGCCCAGCGGTCCATGATGATCTGCGCCAGCCCGTCGAAGTAGAAGTCGGGTGCGGTTCGCATGTACTCCAGCAGTTGCGGTCGGACCCAGCCGTCGTGTGCCATCCGGCGGTCGAGTTCAGCGAATTGTGCTGCGGTATCGCGGTAGTCGAGGCGCAGATCAGGGTCCATGAACGCGAACATCGCGCGGGCCTCGGCGTTGTTGCGAGCGCTGTAGACGCCGGCCATCGTTTTGTCGCTCTGGTGGAACGTCTGCCAGTAGTCGAGATTCAAGAAGTTGGGCACAGTGAAGATCGCCATAAAGGTTGCGATCGGCCTGATGAATTGGGTTTCGGGACCGAAGGTCGACCTGCGCACATTGGAATGCAGTCCGTCGGCGCCGACCACCAGATCGACCTCGCGCGCGTCCGCGCGCTCGAAGCTGACCGCGATCACGTCGCCGCCGTCGTCCAAGCCGGTGATGCTGTCGCCGAAGATGAAGTCGACGTCGTCGCTCAACGCTCCGCACAGCAGATCGACCAGGTCGTCACGAAGGATTTCGATGTCGGGATTGTCGATGACGCCGCCGGTCGGCGTCGCTTCGGTGTCACGGGACAACTCGTTGCCGTTGGCGTCCACGAACGACGCGCCACGAATGTTCGTCTTCTTGTCCGCGGCGGCCTGCAGCAGACCCATCCGGTCCAGGATGCCCAGGGCAGGCCCGCGCACGTCGATCGCCTGCCCCCCTGGCCGTAAGCCGTCGTACCGTTCCACCACAGTCACCGAATAGCCTTGGTGTTCAAGCCAATACGCTGTCGCCAGGCCGGCGACGCTTGCTCCGGAAACGAGAGCCGTCGTCATTGAATATCTGCCATCTTCTTCGCCTCCCCAAAGATGTCGTCGAGCATCGTCGTGGTCAGTTTGCCGGTGAAGGTGTTCTGCTGGCTGGGGTGGTAGCAGCCCAGCAGCACCACCTCGCCGTGAGCGGCGCGCACGGTCGCGGTTGCCGCGTGTCCGAATTTCGGCTGCGGCCGGGGCACCTGGCCACTGCCGGCTCGAATCATGTCGAGCGCGGAGCGCCAGCCGAATGCGCCCAGCGCCACGATCACTCGGACGTCGCCGCCCACCAGCCGCCACTCGGCCGTCAGCCACGGCGCACAGGTCGATCGCTCCACCGGCGTCGGCGCATTCGCCGGCGGTGCGCATCGCACGGCGGCCACCACCCGGGTGTCGTTGAGCGTCAGGCCGTCGGCGGCGTCGACGGCGATCGGCGAGCTTGCCAGGCCGGCCCGGTGCATTGCCGCATACAACACGTCGCCGGACCGGTCGCCGGTGAAAACCCGGCCGGTCCGATTGGCGCCGTTGGCCGCCGGAGCCAGGCCGACGATCAAAACCCGCGGACGCGCGGCACCCCAGCCCGGCACCGGCCTGCCCCAATAGGGCTGATCGGCGAATGACCGCCGCTTGGTCAGCGCCGATTCCTCGCGCCACTCGACCAGCCGCGGGCAGGCCCGGCACACCGACACCTCGGCGTCGAGCTGCGCCAGCGACTGAGCGGCCTGCGCCATCACCACTACCTGCGCCTGATCCGACGCGACCGCCGTGCGAGCGGTCGCGGGATCGCCGGGCCACCCGCTGCCTGGCGGCACCGGGGATTCGAAGAGCGCACCGGTCCGCGGATGGGCGAGATTCACGCCTCCACTGTGCACGAACGCGGCGGGCAACTGCCCAAAGGATCTCCGTAGGATCGCTGTCATGGCCGCAGACGCGCTGGCCGGCCTGATCGCCGAGCTGCCCGAGGGAACGGTCGTCACCGACCCCGCGATCACCGAGGGCTACCGGCAGGACCGTGCCCTGGATCCGTCGGCCGGAAAGCCGGTCGCCGTGGTGCGGCCGCGGCGGACCGAAGAGGTTCAGACCGTGCTGCGGTGGGCCACCGCCAACCACGTTCCGGTGGTGACACGCGGCATGGGCACCGGCCTGTCCGGCGGCGCGACCGCGGTGGACGGCGGGATCGTGTTGTCGACGGAGAAAATGCGCGACATCGTCGTCGATCCGGTCACCCGCACCGCAGTCTGCCAGCCGGGGCTGCTCAACGCCGAGGTCAAGAAGACCGTCGCCGAACACGGCCTGTGGTATCCGCCCGACCCGTCGTCGTACGAAATCTGCAGCATCGGCGGCAACATCGCGACCAACGCCGGCGGCCTGTGTTGCGTGAAATACGGCGTCACCACCGACTACGTCCTCGGCGTGCAGGTCGTTTTGGCCGACGGCACCGCAGTCCGGCTGGGCGGTCCTCGGCTCAAAGACGTTGCTGGACTGAGCCTGACCAAGTTGTTCGTCGGCAGCGAAGGCACGCTGGGTGTCATCACCGAGGTGACGCTTCGGTTGGTGCCGCCACAGCAGCCGATGAGCACGGTGGTCGCCAACTTCGCCTCGATTGAAGCCGCAGCTGCGGCGGTGCTCGGGGTGACCGCACGGCTGCGCCCGGCGATGCTGGAGTTCATGGACTCGGCCACCATCAACGCCGTCGAGGACAAGCTGCGGATGGGCTTGGACCGCGGGGCGGCCGCGATGCTGGTCGGCACGTCCGACGAACGCGGCCAAGCGGGCAGCGACGACGCCGAGTTCATGGCCGCGACATTCACCGAATTCGGTGCGACGGAAGTCTTTTCGACCGACGACCCGGAGGAGGGCGAGGCGTTCGTCGCCGCCCGCCGGTTCGCCATCCCCGCGGTCGAAGAGAAGGGGCCGCTGCTACTCGAAGACGTCGGCGTGCCCTTGCCGGCGCTGGCCGACCTGGTCGGTGGCATCGCTCAAATCGCTGAGCAGCGCGATCTGATGATCGCGGTGATCGCGCACGCAGGCGACGGCAACACCCATCCGCTGATCGTCTACGACCCCGACGATGCCGCGATGAGCGAGCGGGCCCAGGTGGCGTACGGGGAGATCATGGATCTCGCCTTGGATCTCGGCGGCACGATCACCGGCGAGCACGGGGTCGGACGGCTCAAGCATCCCTGGCTCGAGCGCTACTTGGGACCAGACGCCATGGCGCTGAACCGTCGCATTAAAGACGCACTGGACCCGCACGGCATCCTGAACCCCGGCGCGGGCGTCTGACGCCACTTCCGTCACCAGCGCGTTGCGGCCAGAGAATTCAAGTCCCTCCGTGCCAGTACGATGGCATCGCGAAACGTCGAAGCCAGGACGCCCGACACCGTTGGGTGGGTTCCGCTAGGCCGTCGTCTCGAGTTGGAGGTGAAGATGACTGCCGGCGCCGGTCACGACCCAACCCCACAACCCCCTCTGCGCAACATCCACACGTTGCCGCGGGTCGGAGTGCGCGGTTTGGCGCGCGATCGCGGGCGCTTCTTCAGACCGCTCGGACAACTATCACCCCTTCGCGGCCTCGGCGAGCAATTCTTGATCGACATCCCGTGGGGTCCCAAGATGGTCGTCACCTCATCCCCCGAGGACGCCAAGGCCGTGTTTGCCGACCGGGAGGGCGCACTCTCGTTTGGGGAGCTGCTGCGGCGATTCTCCCCCCACGAGCGGCTGTTCGGGAGCGACGCGTTCATCTTTCTCGAGGGCGATGCCCATATGGACGAGAAGCGAAAAGTCGCGCCGCCACTGCACGGCAAGGCACTCAAGTCCTACGAGCAGACCATGATCAACATCGTGATGCAGAGACTGCCCGAATGGCCGCTCGGCCAGCGGGTCGAGTTCTGCGAAATCGGTGGCCAGCTGTCACTCGACGTGATGATGACGGTGATTTTCGGCGTCTCGAAGCCCGAACGGATGCAGCGCTTGGAGCGGGCGATGCTCGCTCACTGCGCGGTCACCGAGAGCCCCGGCTTTCTCGGTGTTGGAATGCTCTCGATGGCACTGCGCGGCAGCTGGGTGGCGGTCCCCGCGGTCGCACGCACGGCCGCCGCGGTCGACGCCATCGTCCTCGAAGAAATTGCCGAGCGACGCCGCACTGGGTTTCGCGGCGACGATTGCCTGACGTTGTTCCTGGAGATCAATCAACAGGATCGCCATCCGCGCGACGATGCGTTTCTGGCGCGCTCGATGCGCGGGCTGATGCTGGCCGGCTACGCCGCCACCGCAGTCACCTTGGGCTGGGTGGCTGAACTGCTGGTCCACCAACCCGAGACTCTCGCTACGCTCGAGGAGAGTATCGACCGGGACGAGGACGCGTATCTCGACGCCGTGATCGCCGAGTCGATGCGCTTGCGACCGGCGTTACCCATCACCGGGCGCCGAGCGCTGCGCGACTTCGACCTCAACGGGCTGCATATCCCACGCGGCGCATACATCATCATCGCGATCATGGCTCTGCACGAACGTGACGACTTGCATCCCGACCCCACGACTTTTCGGCCCGAGCGCTTTCTGAACTCGCGGCCCGGCATCAACACTTGGCTGCCGTTCGGCGGCGGCGTGTACCGCTGCGTCGGCGCCGAGTTCGTACTGTTCGAGGCGCGCGTGCTGCTTCGAACCCTGCTCCAGCACCGCCGGCTCGGCGGGGTCGATGGCGGACCCGGCGGCCGCCCCAGCCGCAAACACCCCTTGCCGGTGCCGACCAACGGTGCCCCTGTTGTGCTGTCCACCCGCCATCGAGCTGGTAAATCGATGCGGGAGAACACTCCTACGTGAGCAGGCCGGGCATGTTCGCGCACTCGAGGTGGTCAGGCCCGGAAGCCTTTGACGAACAAGACTGTTGCAGATCACGGCCCTCGTTCCCGACGCCATCGCGGTCGCCGCAGACCCGATGGATTCGGATAGCGGTGTCCGCGAGCGCGGTGTGACAATTTCTTGACCTGGCATCCTTGCCGGCAAATAAGATTTACGCGGAACGACTGGAGAACAAATGCGAGGCAAATTGCGACGCAGTCGGCACGGGGAAATGCGTCATCGAACGCACCCTTGCAGCTGCTCGCAGGGCGATATCATCGTCACCTCGCAGTCGAGGTCCCGGCTCGGCGTCCCGAATGAATGCCGGAAGGTACGCGATTGACGAACCAGACATTCCTCGATCTCATACGGCAAAGGGCCGAGACTTATCGCGATAAAGCCGCGTTCGACTACTGCCGCTATTCCGTCGAGGGCGAAGAACACACCCAACTGACTTTCGGCGAACTCGACAAGAGGGCGCGGGCGACCGCATCCGTTTTGCAGCAAATGGGCGCCACGGGTGAACGCGCGCTGGTTCTGTGCCCGTCGGGCTTGGACTTCATCGTCGCGTTCTTCGGATGCATCTACGCCGGGGTGGTGCCGGTGCCGGTACACCCGCCCGCCCGCACCCGAGTGATGGGCCGCGTCGCGTCGATCGTGCGCGCCACCGAGGCGCGCTTCACCGTGACCACCGCCGAGACCCAGGCAAAATTCCAGAGCGCGATAGACGAGATGGCCGACGGACCGGCGATGCAGTGGTGCGCCGCGGACGACATCGCCGCCGCAGCCGAGGAGTGGGTCGCGCCGGGTATCGGCCCCGGCGACACCGCGATGCTGCAGTACACCTCGGGTTCGACGGGTTCGCCGAAAGGCATCGTGGTGACCCACCGCAACCTGCTGAGCAACGTGGAGGCCATTCGCACCGCCTGGGGCGACGGAAACGACCGTGCCAAAGGCGTGTTCTGGCTGCCGCTGCACCACGACATGGGGCTGATCGGTGGAATTCTCGCCTCCATCTATGTCGGGGCAACGTCCTACTTCATGCCGCCCGAGTCGTTCATCGAGCGGCCGATGCGCTGGCTGGAAGCGATCGCCAAGCACGGCGGCACGATCACCGCAGCGCCGAACTTCGCCTACCAGCTGACGATCGACCACAGCAGCCCCGAAGAACGCGCGGCTCTGGATCTGTCCACCATGACGACCGCCATGTGTGGCGCGGAGCCGATCCGCGCCGGCACCCTGCAG
>DATAZN010000352.1:0-14229 GCA_036272035.1 Mycobacterium sp.
CCCTCCTGCATGACGGCAGCGACCATCTCGCCGTACTGATTGAAAATCTTTCCCTGGCACAGCGACCGGCCGCCGCAGGCCGACGGCGAGGACTGGTCGTAGAGCAGCCACTCGTCGGCGCGGAACACCCGCATGAACCACATGGCATGGTCCAGCGAGGCCACCTGCAGGTGTTCACGCTCGTCGAGATGGGTGACCTGCGCTGAGCCCAGCAGGGTGAGATCGCTCATGTACGCCAGCGCGCAGATGTGCAGCACCGGGTCGTCGGGCAGCGGATCGCGGTGCCGAAACCAGACCTGTTGCTGGGCGGCCTTGCCCGGCAGTCGGTGAACCTGATCGCGCGGCACGATGCGGATGTCCCACTCCTGAAACTGCTTGAATCCCGCGTCGTCGAACACCTTCATCGACTTCAGCCCCGGCAGGTCGTCCGGTGGCGGCGCCGAGGGCATCACGTCCTGGTGGTGGATGCCCTCCTGATCGGTCTGAAAGGACGCCGACATCGAGAAGATCGTCTGGCCGTGCTGGATCGCGTTGACCCGGCGAGTGCAGAACGAGCCACCGTCGCGCAGCCGCTCGACGATGAAAATTGTGGGCGCCGAGGAATCTCCGGGCCGGATGAAGTACCCGTGCAACGAGTGCACCAGGAAATGCGGATCGACCGTGCGCACGGCGGACACCAGCGACTGGCCGGCCACCTGACCACCGAAGGTGCGCTGAAAGTTGCCCTGTTCGGGACTGAACACGCTGCCCCGATAGATGTTGACCTCGAGTTGCTCAAGATCAAGGATCTTTTCGATCGACACGCTAGGACCGTGTGCTCTGCGCGCAGGCGCTCATCGCCGTGGTCACCAGCCGCGCTGCGCGAGGCGATGCGGCTCCGGGACCTGTTCGACGTTGATGCCTACCATCGCCTCACCCAGGCCGCGGGACACCTTGGCCAGCACATCGGGGTCGTCGAAGAAGGTGGTAGCTTTCACGATCGCCGCGGCGCGCTGCGCCGGGTCCCCGGATTTGAAGATGCCGGAGCCGACGAACACGCCTTCGGCCCCGAGCTGCATCATCATCGCGGCGTCGGCCGGGGTGGCGATGCCACCGGCGGTGAACAAGGTGACCGGTAGCTTGCCGGCCCGCGCGACTTCGACGACGAGATCGTAGGGCGCGGCCAATTCCTTTGCCGCTACGTATAACTCGTCTTCGGAGAGTGAGCCCAGTCGGCGGATCTCTCCCCCGATGGCGCGCATATGCGTGGTCGCATTGGACACGTCGCCAGTGCCGGCCTCGCCTTTGGAGCGGATCATCGCCGCGCCCTCGTTGATGCGTCGCAGCGCCTCACCCAGATTCGTCGTACCGCAGACGAACGGCACGGTGAACTTCCACTTGTCGATGTGGTGGGTGTAGTCGGCCGGTGTCAGCACCTCGGACTCGTCGACGTAGTCCACGCCGAGGCTCTGCAGAATCTGCGCTTCGACGAAGTGACCGATGCGCGCCTTGGCCATCACCGGGATGGTGACCGCGGAGATGATGCCCTCGATCATGTCGGGGTCGCTCATCCGCGACACCCCGCCCTGCGCGCGAATGTCGGCCGGTACGCGCTCCAGCGCCATCACCGCGACTGCCCCGGCGCCCTCGGCGATTCGGGCCTGCTCCGGCGTGACGACGTCCATGATCACGCCGCCCTTGAGCATCTCGGCCATGCCGCGCTTGACCCGCGCGGTTCCTGTCCGCCCAGTGCCGTTCGACGAAGCGGCGCTATCCACTGCTGATCTCCTTCAACGGGGTCACCCAATTCTAGTGGTGGATGCCAAATCGTATTTTCCAGCGCATCCCAGTCTCAGCGAATGGACTGCAGCTGACGGGGCCGATCCGGCGAGCCGGCCAAGGCAACTGCCTCGGTGAGCAGCTCAGAAAGCTGCAGCGGATACACCGTCTCGCCGGCTTCGGCCAACTCGGCAATGTCGGCGGCGTCACACCAACGGTGTCCGTGAATGTAGCGGTTCTCCAGCTCGGTGCGTCCCGCGGTGGACGGCTCGAAGCGTTCGGTGCGGTAGACGAAGAAGAACTCCTCGCTGTCGATCGCCGCGCCGTTGAAGTCGAACACCGCATCGCGCCGCCACATCGGTCCGACCATGTCGGCGGGATCGACCCGCAACCCCGTCTCCTCGGCTAATTCACGAGCCGCGGCCTGCGCCAGGGACTCCCCGTCGCCGACCTGACCGCCCACGGTGAACCACCATCGCGGCGCGCCGCCGGCCCGCTCGGACGCCGCGGGGTCCGATCCGCAGAGCAGCAACACCGCGCCGGTCTCGTCGAGCAACACCACTCGCGCAGAGGTGCGCCGGCCGGCTGCGGGATGATCGGCGTGGCGTAGCGCCTGCGCTTGTTCGGCAATCTCGAAATAGCTTGGCAGCACCGCTGTTCCAGCCAACCGGAACCACCGGATCAGACGCCTCTCGCGCAACGCGAGCGTGTCGCGGACCGCGTCGTTGTGGAATCGGCGGGCCAGCACCATCCGGGCTTCGGCGTCGGCCAGCTCCGCGATCAGCGCCGCGGGCCCCGCAGCAGGATCGACCAACGCCAGCGCGGCCGACAACTTGTTCTCACACGCTTCACGGCCTCGCCGTCGGGCAGCTTCTGCCGCGTCGGCCCGTGCGACCAGCTGGCGGGCCTCCGCATCAGCCGGACCGCCGAACGCGTTGGCCGCAACCGCGCGGGCCACCACCGCCCGGCGAGCCAGCGCGGCGTCCAGGGCCTGCCAGGACAGGTCGTAGCGGACGTGCAGACGGTCCAGCCGATTGGCGGTGCGATAACCCCAGGCGCCGAATCCGAGCAGCACCAGCAGCAGCGGGACCAAGGCGACGACCAGCGGAAGCGTCCACGACATCAGCTCGCCACCTGCACTTTGTTCCCGGTGACGGCGACCGTCTCGTAGACCCGCATGATCTGATTGGCCACCACCGGCCAGTCGTAGCGGCGCACCGCTTCTTCGCCGGCCGCGGCATAGCGCTTGGCCAGCGGGTCGTTCTCCAGCACCGCGATGAGGCCCTCGGCCAGCGCGGCGCTGTCATCGACCGCCACCAGCCGCCCGGCCTGTCCATCGCGCAGCACGCGCCGGAAAGCGTGCAGGTCGCTGGCCACCACCGGGGTACCGGCGGCCATCGCCTCAACGAGCACGATGCCGAAGCTTTCCCCGCCGAGATGCGGGGCGCAGTAGGCGTCGGCGCTACGCAGTGCCGACGCCTTGGCGGCATCATCGACCAGGCCGAGGAAACGCAAGTGGCCGGCCAATCCGCCCACCTTGGCCCGCAATTCATCTTCGTTGCCGCGGCCGACGATCAGCACCTGCAGCCCCGGAAAGCGCTCGACCAGGCTGGGCAGCGCACCGATCAGCACGGCCATCCCCTTTCGGGGCTCGTCGTAGCGGCCCAGGAACAACACCGTCTTGGCAGGTCGCGGATACCCCTCGAGCAACGGCGCCGACTGAAGCGACGCCACATCCACGCCGTTGGGAATCTCGACCGCGTCCGATCCCAGCGCTTCCATCTGCCAGCGCCTGGCCAGGTCGGACACCGCGATGCGGCCAACGATCTTCTCCTGCATGGGCCGCAGCAGGCCCTGAACTACCGACAGCGTCAGCGATTTGGTGGTCGAGGTGTGAAAGGTGGCCACAATGGGTCCCTCGGCGATCCGTAGCGCCCACATCGACAGGCTGGGCGCATTGGGTTCATGCAGATGCAGCACGTCGAAGTCGCCCTCGGTCAGCCAGCGCCTGACCTTGCCGTGCACGCTCGGGCTGATCTGCAAGCGGGCCACCGAACCGTTGTACGGAATGGGGACTGCGCGGCCGGCCGAGACGACGAACTCGGGCAATTTGACATCCGGCGACGACGGCGCCAGCACGCTGACGTCCTGGCCGCGGGCGCGCATCACCTCGGCGAGTTGCAAGACATGCGACTGCACCCCGCCCGGGACGTCGAACGAGTACGGGCACACCATCCCGATCCGCATCAGACTGGCCCTTGGTCCCCGGGCCGCTGCGCTCCTGCCCGCCGGATCCCCAATCGGGCCTGGCGTTCCTCGGACAGATCCGCCAACCATTGGGGCTGGAGCATGTGCCAGTCGGCGGGATGCTCGCCGATGTTGCGGGCGAAGACATCGGCCAGCGCTTGCGTGACGACGCCGACGTCGCCACTGGTGCAGTCCAACGGCGGGAAGAATGTGACTCGGCAGTCGTCGCCGTCGTACCAGCAATGCACGGGCAGCAGCGCCGCGCCGGTGGTGATCGCCAGCTTCGCCGAGCCGGCCGGCATCCTGGTCGGTTCGCCGAAAAAATCGACCTGGACGCCGGTGCGACTGAGATCCCGCTCGGCCATCAGACACACAAATTTGTTGTCCTGCAGCCGTTCGCTGAGCAACGGGAACGGTGGCTGCTCGCCCCCGGACAGCGGGATCACCTCGAAGCCCAGGCTCTCCCGGTAGTCGATGAACCGCCGGTAGAGCGATTCGGGCTTGAGCCGTTCGGCGACGGTGGTGAATTTGCCGTAGGTCTGGGTCATCCACACCCCGGCCATATCCCAGTTCCCGCTGTGCGGCAACGCCGCCACGGCACCACGCCCGTCAGCCAGCGCCGCATCCAGATGCTCTTGGCCTGTGACATTCTCGGCGAGCCGCTGACCGAGCTTGTGGTGATCCATCGTCGGCAACCGGAACGCCTCGCGCCAGTACCGGGCATAAGACGCCAGCGACGCTCGCATCAGACTGCCCGGCACGTCTTTGGGCGCGACGCCGATGACGCGCGCAAGGTTCTTCCGCAGCTGATCCGGTCCCCCGTTGCGCGACGCGTACAGCGCTCCGGCGTCGAATGCGTTGCGTGCGGCGAATTCCGGCATGGCGCGCACCGTCAGCCAGCCGGCGGCATAACCCCAGTCGGCCATTCGACTGCCCAGCGAAAGACCGCTGATACCAGGCAGTTTCAGACCAGCCGGAACGATCACGGTGCGCCCCTACCAGGGTTGCCGTGGCCTGGCTTTCCCGGCGGCGGCAGAGGATCACCCGCGCCGGTCGAGTGCCGCACGGTGTGTAACCGCTGAGCACAGGTGATCATGCTGGCCGCTGCGAGCAACCACATCGCCACCGGCAGCGCCCATTGCAACGGAAATATCGGCAGATCCGACAGTCCCGCCCCGACGAGCACGATGATCAGCCGTTCCGGGCGTTCGATGAAGCCGCCGTCACCGCGCAGCCCACTGGCTTCGGCGCGGGCCTTCGTGTAGGAGATCACCTGCGAGGTGACCAGACAGATCAACGTCGCCACCACCAGCGGCCGGCTACCCAGGCCGAACGCCGCCGACCAGGTCAGCCCGCAGAACACCGCGCCGTCGCTGATCCGGTCGCAGGTGGCATCCAGCACGGCGCCAAACCTGGTGCCGCCGCCGCTTTCTCGCGCCATCGCCCCGTCGACCAGGTCGAACAAGACGAAGAACGTGATCACCAGGGTGCCGGCGAACAGCTTGCCAGTGGGAAACAGCGTCAAGGCCGCCAGCACCGCGGCGGCAGTGGCGATGATGGTCACCCCGTCGGCGGTGAAGCCGGCATGCAGAAATGCCCGCGCCACCGGGTTGGTGACTCGGGCTACTCCCTCGCGGGACAACAGCTTGCTCACGACTGCCCGCTCATGATTGCCTGTCCCACTCGGTGGCCAGCAGACGGCGGGTGTCGCGCAGCAACTGCGGGATCACCTTGGAATCGCCGATGATCGTGATGAAGTTGGCATCGCCACCCCATCGCGGCACCACGTGTACGTGCAGGTGCTCGGCCAGCGAGCCGCCCGCCGACTGACCCAGGTTGACCCCGACGTTGAAACCGTGTGGGCGCGACACGTTCTTGATCACGCGAATCGCCTTCTGGATGAACGCCATCAGCTCGCTGCTTTCCGACTCGGTCAGATCCTCGAGCTCAGAAAGCCGGCGGTATGGCACCACCATCAGATGCCCCGGGTTGTACGGGTAGAGGTTGAGCACGGCGTAAACCAGTTCGCCGCGGGCCACGACCAGACCGTCTTCGTCGGACAGTTGCGGGATGTCGGTGAACGGCTGCGCCCGGTCGTCGTCGTCCTGCTTCAGCGGCCCGTCGGCCAGGTAACTCATTCGGTAGGGAGTCCACAACCGCTGCAGATGGTCGGATTCACCGACGCCCCGGTCGACGATCGAGCCTTCCTCAGCCACGACTGCTCACCTTGACCAAATCGGCTGTGGGAACGTCATTTTCACGATCGGCGATCCACTGCTTGATCGCGGTTACCGCCTCGTCGCGAGGAACTCCGTTTATCTGCGTGCGATCGCCGAACCGGAAACTAACCGCGCCGGCCTCGACGTCGCGGTCGCCGGCCAGCAGCATGAACGGCACTCGCTGGTTGGTGTGGTTGACAATCTTCTTGGCCATCCGGTCATCGCTGGCGTCCACCTCAACCCGGATGCCGTGTGACTTCAATTGAGCGGCAACGTCTTCCAGATACGACACATGGGCGTCGGCAACCGGAATTCCGACCACCTGGACCGGCGCCAGCCAGGCCGGGAACGCGCCCGCGTAGTGCTCGGTGAGGATGCCGAAGAAGCGTTCGATCGAACCGAACAGCGCGCGGTGGATCAGCACCGGACGCTGCCGCGAACCGTCGGCGGCCGTGTACTCCAGCTCGAACCGGTCCGGCATGTTGAAATCGAGCTGAATGGTCGACATCTGCCAGCTACGACCCAGTGCATCCTTGACCTGCACCGAGATTTTCGGGCCGTAGAACGCCGCGCCGCCAGGGTCGGGAACCAGATGCAGGCCCGAGCCTTCGGCGACCTCGCTCAGAATCGCGGTCGCTTCGTCCCACACCTCGTCGGAGCCGACGTACTTCTCCGGGTCCTTGCTGGACAATTCGAGGTAGAAGTCGTTGAGGCCGTAGTCGGCCAGCAGATCCAGCACGAAGCGCAACAGCGACGCTAGTTCGTCGCGCATCTGCTCGCGCGTGCAGTAGATGTGCGCGTCATCCTGCGTCATACCGCGCACCCGGGTGAGGCCGTGCACCACGCCGGACTTCTCGTAGCGGTAGACGGTGCCGAACTCGAACAGCCGCAACGGAAGTTCGCGGTAGGACCGACCGCGCGACCGGTAGATCAGGTGATGCATCGGGCAGTTCATCGGCTTGAGGTAGTAGTCCTGCCCCGGCTTGCGGACGGTGCCGTCCTCATTGAACTCCGCGTCGATGTGCATCGGCGGAAACATGCCCTCGGCGTACCACTCGAGGTGGCCCGAGGTGATGTAGAGCTGCCCCTTGGTGATGTGCGGGGTGTTGACGAACTGGTATCCGGCCTCGGCGTGCTTGCGCCGCGAATAGTCCTCCAGCTCGGTGCGCACAATGCCACCCTTGGGATGGAAAACCGCTAGGCCCGAACCGATCTCGTCGGGAAAGCTGAACAGATCCAGCTCGACGCCCAGCTTGCGGTGATCGCGACGCTGAGCTTCTTCGAGCAACTCCAGGTGGCGGTCCAACGCCTCCTGCGATTCCCACGCGGTTCCGTAGATGCGCTGCAGGCTGGCGTTGCTCTGGTCGCCCCGCCAGTAGGCGGCCGAGCTGCGAGTGAGCTTGAAGGCAGGGATGTGTTTGGTGGTGGGTATGTGCGGGCCTCGGCACAAGTCACCCCAAACCCGTTCGCGGGTACGGGGATTCAGGTTGTCGTAGGCGGTCAGCTCGTCACCACCGACCTCCATGACGTCGGGATCGCCCGATTTGTCGTCGACGAGCTCGAGTTTGTAGGGCTCGTCGGCAAGCTCGCCGCGGGCCTGATCCTTCGATTCGTAGACGCGCCGGTCGAACAGCTGCCCCTCTTTGACGATCTGGCGCATGCGCTTTTCCAGCTTGTCCAGGTCTTCGGGCGTGAACGGGTCGGCGACGTCGAAGTCGTAGTAGAAGCCGTCGGTGATTGGCGGCCCGATTCCGAGTTTGGCTGCCGGGAACAAATCCTGGACCGCTTGGGCCAACACGTGTGCCGCCGAGTGCCGGACGACACTGCGCCCGTCGTCGGTGTCAGCGGCCACCGGGACAACGTCGACGTCGGCGTCGGGAATCCAGCTCAGGTCGCGCAGTTTGCCGTCGGCGTCGCGCACCACCACGATCGCGTCGGGCGCCCCGCGTCCCGGCAGGCCCGCGTCGCGCACCGCGGCCGCCGCGGTCGTCCCGGCGGGCACCCGGATCGGGGCTGCTGGGGCGGGGTGTGCGAGGGCGGTCATCGACGCGGTCTCCATGGCTTTCGGGTGTTCAAAGGGACCCGACCATGCTATCGGGATGACTATTGCCGAGGGGTTGCAGCCTTAGGGCTGGCCCGGTTTGAGGAGGACGAACAGGGCCTCGGCATCCGTGAGCACGGTGTCGCCGTCACGGAGCCGGCCGGATACGAAGATCTTTCGGCCTTCCACCCGGTCGACCCGTGCGTCGACTTCCAGCTCCTGATTGATCGGGACGATCTGGCGGTAATTGACGTGAAGGTACGCCGTGCGCTGACGTGGACCGCCGGTGATCACCCCGGACGTCATGCCCAAGACGGAATCGAACAGCAGCCCGAGCGCGCCGCCGTGAACGGCGCCGTTGCGGCCCAGATGAAACCGTCGGAAGCGGGCCCAGCCCTCGATGCGGCCGTCGTCCGTTCTGCGGACCTTCATCGGCACCGGCAGGATGTTGCCGCGGTTCGGCAAGTCGATACGGCGACCGGACGGGGTCGCCCACTCATCGGTATCGAACGGGCCGAGTAACTCCGAGACCTTTTCGACCAGGTTGGCCGCCTCGCTGATCACGTCGTCGGGCGCGTCGACCGCTCGGGCATGGTCCTGCAGCGTGCGTACCGCCTCGATGAACCGGCCGTAGTCCGGGCCACCCTTGGTCGTCGGTTCGGGCGGATTGAATCCACCACCCGGATGTCGCGCATGTTCGCCGGCCACCAGAACACCGTATTGCCCGGCGGCGAGCGGCGGCGTCGGGCTAGGCGTTCTGCTTGCCGAGCTCGCTCAGCTTGTCGAACTCGTCGTCGCTGAGCTTGATCTCGGCGGCGGCGACATTCTCCTCCAGGTGCGCGACACTCGAGGTGCCCGGAATCGGGAGGACCACCGGTGAGCGTTTCAGCAACCAGGCCAGCGCCAGCTGCGAGGGCGTCGCGTGGCCGTGCTCGGCACCGAGCTTGGCCAGCGGACCGTCCGGCGCAGCGAGCGGGCCCGCGGCCAGCGGGAACCACGGAATGAAGCCGATCCCCTGCGTGGTGACCTCGTCCAGGAGCGCTTCGGCGGAACGGTTGGTCAGGTTGTACAGGTTCTGCACCGAGACAATCTCCGTGATCTTCTGGGCGGCGTGCAGCTGGTCGACGTTGATCTCGGACAGACCGATGTGGCGGATCTTGCCTTCCTGCTGCAACTTGACCAGCTCGCCGATCTGGTCTTCCAGCGGGAATTTGTCGTCGATGCGGTGCAGCTGAAACAGGTCGATGGTCTCCACGCCGAGCCGACGCAGGCTCAGCTCGGCCTCTTGCCGTAGGTAGGCGGGGAAGCCCAGCGGAATCCACACGTCGGGTCCGGTGCGCAGCAACCCGGCCTTGGTCGCGATCACCAGCCCGTCGTAGGGATGCAACGCCTCCCGGATGATCTCCTCGGCGAAGTACGGGCCGTATGAATTCGCGGTGTCGATGAAATTGACGCCGAGTTCGGCAGCGCGCCGCAGCACGCGGACGGCTTCGTCTCGGTCGGCGGGTGGACCCCAAACCCCCTTGCCGGTCAGACGCATTGCGCCGTAGCCGAGGCGGTTGATGGTGAGATCACCGCCGAGAGTGAAGGTTCCGGATGCCTGGGCGGGAGCTTGCGTAGTCACATCGCCGACGGTACGCGAGCCCCTAAAAGCCGGCCACGTTCGCATGGCAAGCTGGCCCGGTGGACTTGCACACCATTGCTCAACTGCCCTTCACGTATCCGGAGGTGGGCGCGACGGCCGGCCCGCCGCCCCCGGGGTACAAGCACATTGGCTACTCGGCCCACATCGGCATGGGTCAGCTGCGCTTCGAGCAGGCCGCTGACGCGGTCATGCACTGGGGCATGCAGCGCGGCTCCGGCCTGCGGGTGCAGCCCAGCAGCGAGTTCATCACCGTCGGCACGGTGGTGGTGGTGAAAATCGGTTTCCTGAAGGCACCTTGCCGGGTCGTGTACGTCGTCGACGAGCCGCACGTGAAGGGATTCGCCTACGGCACGCTGCCCGGTCACCCGGAGTCCGGCGAGGAGCGGTTCGTGGTGCGCCATGACCCCGTCACCTCCGCGGTGTTCGCCGAGGTCTCCGCCTTCTCCCGGCCGGCGACCTGGTGGAGCAGGGCCGGTGGACCGTTTACCTCGCTGCTGCAGCGCGTGATGAACAAGCGCTACGTACGGGCGGTGTGACCCACATTCACTGCTCGACACCTAAGTCGCTGCGAAGACACGCCGACTGGAGTCGCAATACTTTCAATTTCGGGAACCATATCGGTCGGTGACAACACCTTCCCTGCATGAGTGATGTGTTCATCGGCAGCGAGGCCGTACTGCAGGGCAATCTGACCCCGTATCAGCTCCGGTCACGATTCCGGTGGATCTACCCCGACGTTTACCTAGCCGACTATTCACTCCCATCGCTTCGGCAGCGTTCGGAAGCGGCGTGGCTGTGGTCCGGTCGTCGCGGTGTCGTGGCCGGACTCGCCGCGGCGGCATTGCATGGCTCTAATTGGGTCGACGACGACGAACATGTCGAGTTGATCTGGCGAAACCCACATCCACCGGCGGGCATCATTACCCGCAGCCAGCAGCTTGACGATGATGAGATGACCCGCGTCGCCCGGGTTCCGGTAACCACGCCGGCTCGCACTGCTTACGACCTCGGTCGCCTGCTGCCGCGCGGCGGGGCGGTGGCGCGACTCGACGCGCTCAAGCGAGCCAGCCCGTTTTCGGTGGAGGATGTGCTATTGCTCGCCAAGCGTTATAAGGGTGCTCGTGGCCTGCGACAGCTGCGGGCCGTGTTGCCCCTTGTCGACGGCGGGGCCGCGTCGCCGAAGGAGACTTGGCTGCGGCTCCTGTTGATCAACGCTGGGCTTCCGACGCCAACCACCCAGATACCGGTACACGAGAATCGGCGGCTGGTCGGTGTACTCGACATGGGTTGGGAAAAGTACAAAGTGGCGGTCGAATACGACGGCGATCATCACCGCACCAATCGCCGGCAATATGCCAAGGACCAGTGGAGACTGCGCAAGCTAGGGGCGCTGGGGTGGGTCGTCCTCCGGGTCATCGCTGACGATGGACCCGCGGACGTCGTGCGTAGGGTGCGGGCCGCACTCGCCCGTCGGGGATGCTTCGACACGTAAACCGTTGCGACGACACCCCGAGGTCCGTCGCAATGGTTTATGTCTCGAGGTGTATCGGTCTAGCCCCACCCTGCGAGCAGGTTTTCGGCGCCCGCGCAAAGGCGTTCGATGACCTGGCCCACCGGCGCGACATCGGTGACCATACCGACGCCCTGGCCCGCATCGACCGCCGCGATTCGGCGATCATCGGCCGCGATCGCGGTGGCGAGTTCGGCTTCAGCATCGGCGTCTTCGGCCAATGCGTCCTCATGCCCGGTCCAGCGGGCGACGAAGTCGTTGCGCAGCACGCGTGACGGGAACCGCTCCGCCCACGGCAGACGACGGACGATGTCGTACACCCGGGTGCTGGCGGTGTCGGTCTCGCGGGCCGCGACCAGCGCGCGGCGTCCGGCGTCGGTAGTCAGCGCCTCTACTGACGCCGACAGGCAGGTCCCCAGCCAGGCTCCGCTGGCGCCGGCGGCCAGCACCGCTGCGAGGCTGCGCGGCGACGCGATGCCACCGGCGGCCAGCACCGGCACCGACACAACGTCCAACACGGCGTCGAGCAGCGGCAGGGTGCCGATCGTCGCATCCCCGTGGCCGCCACCTTCGCTGCCGCGAGCCACGATCAGGTCGATCCCGGCATCTTCGGCTCTGCGCGCCTCGGCCCCGCTGTAAACCTGTGTGACAGCGAGGATTCCGGCGTCGTGAACGCGGCTCACCCAGGACAGGTCGGTGCCGAAGCTGACCGAGATCAACGCCGGCTGCGCGGCAAGCGCGGCCTCGAAAAGGCCCACCTCTTTCCGCATCACCCAGTCCACCAGGCCAATTCCGAATGTCCCTGTCACATGCGGCAATTCGGCGTGCAGCGATGACGTCGACCCGGCTGTGCCCATGCCGACCATGCCGAGTCCGCCGGCGGCGCTGACCCCGGCAGCCAACCGCCCGCCGGCAACGCCCCCCATCGGGGCATTGACGATGGGCAGCCGCAGGCCCATCGCCCGGGACCAGGGCGTCGACAGCATCTGGCTAAACCGAAGGGAGGCTTTTGAAGACGGTCAGCATGACCACCGAATCGTCGACTGCCTGTAGGGAATGCCGTTGCGGAGGGATAACCACGTAGTCGCCGGTCTTGCCATCCCACCTATCGTCACCGGCGGTGAGGTGCACATGTCCTTGCAAGACCTGCAGTGACGCCTGTCCGGGACTGTCGTGTTCGGAGAGTTCATGTCCCGCAAGTAACGCCACCACGGTCTGCCGCAGTTCGTGGGTGTGCCCCCCATGCAGTGTGTGCGAGGCGCGACCACTGTGCGCCTGCCGCGCCGCCTTGAGTTGTTCTGCGGCCAAGCTGGTCAGCGAAACAGAGTCCATCATCAGTCCTTCGGTCGGCCCGGCATTCCTCGGAAGTCTCTCAGTCGGATAGTAGAAGAATTCCGGCCGCCGCCAGAAAACGTACCCCCGCCGTAAACGGCTGGTCGCCGTAACCTGCTGTGAAGGGTCGGGCATCCTTAACCCATGACCGTGGATGCGCTCCTGCAGTCAATTCCTCCCCTGGCGGTGTACGGCATGGTCGGCGCCGTCGTCGGCGTGGAGAGCCTGGGCATTCCGCTGCCCGGCGAAATCGTTCTGGTCAGCGCGGCGCTGCTGTCGTCGCGGCACGAGCTGGCGGTCAATCCGGTCGGTGTCGGCGCTGCCGCCGTGATCGGCGCCGTGATCGGCGACTCGACCGGCTATGCCATTGGGCGCCGCCTCGGCCTGCCGCTGTTCGATCGGCTGGGTCGGCGCTTCCCACATCATTTCGGTCCCGGACATGTCATGTTCGCTGAAAGACTGTTTGATCGCTGGGGCGCGCGGGCGGTTTTCTTCGGACGTTTCATCGCGCTGCTACGGATATTCGCCGGGCCATTAGCCGGGGCGCTGAAGATGCGCTACGCAAGGTTCCTTCTCGCAAACGTGTCGGGCGCGCTGTGTTGGGCTGGCGGCACCACCGCGTTGGTGTACTACGCGGGCATGGCCGCTGAACGCTGGCTGACTCGATTTTCTTGGATCGCTTTACTTCTCGCCGTAGTGTGCGGGGCGATTGCCACAATCCTGCTGCGAGACCGCACGTCCCGCGCGATTGCGGACCTCGAGGCCGAGCACTCCGGCGAGTCCGACCCCACCCCCGCTTGAACGCCGTCGGCAGCGAAGAACAACCCACACAATTTCGTCACTGCCGTTGATGCTGCCCGCTCATGGCATAGCAATGGATCCATTTCGCTTTTCAATTCGGACAAAAAATCCAGCGGTAATTGCGCATCTACGTTTCTAGATTTGCCGGAAAGCTACTTGCGGTACCTGAACCGTGGCGTCACCCCAGACGGTCGAGGTGTGCGGCGCTGGCCTGTGCGATTGAAAATTTCTCCGTGCATGCAGCTTTTGCAGATGTAAGGAGTTCATCGCATTGATTCTGACCACCCGCATAATCGCGATATTTACGCTCGGGATCCCCCGATAAAAGTTCGCTCAATGGATCGTAGTTCGCAGCGTTCTCACCCAATTCTCAGGCGGTTTCGCATGGACAGGCCCGATGCCGTTCTGTTATAAAGGTATATCTCCTAACTGACGTCAGTCTTAAGCTTCTAGGGCGGGCATCCATATCGAGGCGCGGCGCGTCTGTGGATCAGGAGCACTTATGAGCACTTTTGCTATTGCAGACCCGTCTTTCCATCCCCTGATGCTGAGCAGTCGGCTGATTTCTGAACTGGCGCAATCACGGAGCACCCTCCGAGCGACCACTGAGCGTTGCGACTTAGCCGTGATCGTCAGCGCGGGCGGCGAGCTGGACGCATCCAACGACGCCGTCTGG
>DATAZN010000353.1:0-42992 GCA_036272035.1 Mycobacterium sp.
CGGTCAAACATGGCGCGCGCGAAGGCTCGCCGCCGTCGACCGCCCTCGTCGCGCCGCTCGTCGTGCACAAGCTGGATACGTGGGGTCCGCCCGGCCAGCGCGATCCAGCGAGGGTCGCGAACCCGCTCGGCGATCACGACGTCAGGCCGATGCTCACGGATTCGGCGCCAGGCAGCCAGCCACGTCGACGCCGTGCGGAAACTCAGATCGAGGACCATCTCGTAGTCACGTCGCGCATCTGACTCCGGATGGCGATCCGTGGTCACCAACAGCACATCTATACCTCGCGCTCGGAGCGCTTCGGCCTGAACCCGCGCCAGCGGACGCATCAGCGGCGAAAGCCAAACCACCCGAAGTGGATTCGCGCCTTCAACAAAATCGCGAGGGATGCCGGCACCAGTCAATGTCGTCACCTTGTCATGCTCTCGCGAGGGGTCGGTGCCGCCGCGGTCAGCTCTGGGCGCAACGTTCGACAAGTAGTCATGGCTATTTGACCCCATCACCGTTGCTTACCAACGCTATCGAGCTCTGCAAGGTTCGGGGAAAGATCAGTTGGCCATCCCATTCGCCGATATAGCTGAGCTGCTCGACCAATTCGGCCTCCAGATCCCACGACAGCGCCAATACGACATCGGGACGGTCATTGCCGATCCGCTTCGGCTCGTATGTCGGTATCCGCGTGCCGGGCGTGAAGCAGCCATGCCTGTACGGATTGCGGTCCACGACGTACTCAAGGAGATCGCTGCGGATCCCGCAGTAGTTGAGCAGGGTTGTACCGGTGCCCCGCGCCTCGTAGCCGACCACCCGCTTGCCGTCGGCGCGGCACTGAAGCAGGAATCGTAATAGGTTGTGGCGCAACGTATCAGTGTGCGGTCGCAACTGCAGATAACCTTCGACCCGGTGCAATCCGGCGGCCTTCTCGAGGCGCAACACCTCGATGACCCGATCATTGGGTGGCGCGGCGATTCGCGCCGGACGAGCCCAGATGCGAAGAGACCCGCCGTGTGTTGGCAGGAGTTCGGCGTCGATGACTGACAGACCGGCGGTGGCCAGCGCACGTGTTGCCGAGAGCAGCGTGTAGTACTGAACGTGTTCGTGGTCGATTACGTGAAACTGAGTGTCACGTACCAGCTTCAGCGCATGGTGTACCTCGATACTCAGCCATCCGTCGTCGGCGAGCAGTGTGCGTAGGGATCGTGTGAAACCCCTCAAATCCGGCATACGAGTGTAGATGTTGTTCGCTACCAACAGATCTGCCGGGCCGTATTCACCGCGCACTTTTCGTGCCGATGACTCATCCAAGACGTCCGAGACCGTCGGCACACCGCGCTCGCGTGCGATGACGCCCACATTCACCGACGGCTCGATCCCCAGGCAGGGTATGCCTGCCGCGGCGGCATGTTGGAGCAGGTAGCCGTCATTGCTGGCGACCTCCACCATGAATGACTGGGTTGAAAGGCCGAGCCGCTTGATGGCGTCGCCGACAAACCCCCTCGCATGCTGGACCCAGGCGTCCGAAAACGAAGAAAAATAAGCGTGTTCGGTGAAGGCTCCATGCGGCCAGACAAGCGCCGGTATCTGTAGCAATAGGCAGTCCTCGCATAGCCGCAAGTGCAGCGGGAAAGTCGGTTCTGCCAGATCAAGTTCTCCGGGCGTGAGGAACTTGTCACAGGGCGGGCTGGCGCCGAGGTCCAAAACGCTCCGCAGCCGGCCCGAATCACACAAACGGCAATGCAACTGAGCCACTGCCGCTGGCACGCTTTCTTTGGTGTCGCCCTTCATGTCACGCCGAGCGGGGGAGGCCCGGACCGCGGCGGGGGCACACCGCGGCCCGGACGTTTCAGGGAGGCAAGGTCCAACCCGCGAGTTACGCGATCAGCTGCTGGCGATGCAGCGAGGGCACGATCGGCCAATTGGCGGGACATCTCACCGTGCTTGCCATCGGTAGAAAGACGTTGGCGCCGGCCACGATTGAGACCGTTTTCTGCCCAGGCGGCAACAACCCGGAGGCCACCCGGAGCTAATTCACCCCTCGCCATTCAATATGCCCCGTCGCGGGCTAAGACGGCCTTGAGAGTCTTCGCGATAAGCAGAAAATCGCTCGCCATCGACCAGTTGTCGACGTAAGACAAGTCTAGACGCATCGATTCATCCCACGGAAGGTCTGAACGGCCATTTACCTGCCATAACCCTGTAACGCCCGGCTTGACCAAAAGTCGCCGCTTGACATCGCCGTCGTATGTCATCACCTCTCGTCTCAGCGGCGGTCTTGGCCCGACCACGCTCATGTCCTGCTTGAGCACATTAATGAATTGCGGTAACTCATCGATGCTGAGTCTGCGGAGAATTCTGCCAACCGGAGTGACGCGGGGGTCTTGGCGAATTTTGAACAACACTCCGCCCTGGCTTTCATTGAAAGACAGCAACTGCTGAACTTGGCTGTCGGCACCGTCTACCATCGTTCGGAATTTGAGCATGGTAAAGGGTTTTCCATCCAAACCGATCCGCTCGGACGGGTAAAAGACCGGGCCTTTGCTCGACACTTTGACAGCGATGGCCGCTGCAATGAGTAATGGCGACGTACCGATCAGGGCGGCCAGCGCGAAGCAAAAATCGAAGGCCCGTTTCTGGAATCGTTTGGCGCCCTCGTACTGCGGTTTTTCCACATGCAACAACAAGAAGCCGGCGAAGGGCCGCAGCGCCAGCCGGCCCTCCGCGACATCCATTACTCCGGGTGCGACCACCAGATCGACATCCATCGTCTCCAGCCGCCAAATCAATTGTTTAAGCCCCTGTGCGCCAAAACGTTCTGTGCCCGTCAACACGACGGTGTCGGCGCCGCATTGTCCGATCGCGGCCACGGCGTGCGCCTCGTCTCCGAAAATCGGGATCTCCCGGCCGTTGACCAGAAGGGTCTTGCCGCGCGACGGTCCGTACCCTGGGATACCGGCCCCGACCACGACGTAGCCGGCCCGAGGATTGCGGGTCAGTTCCTGCGCCAGCTGGGAGACTGCCTTACGATCTCCAATTGCCATTACCATTGTCTGATATTTGCCGGAGGTTCGCTTGCCGCCGATGTAGTAACGCCACAATGCACGGCTCACCAGCAACCCGATCGTGCCCACCGGTAACGCGACTGCCAAGTACCCACGGGCCAGGAATATCTTCGCCAGCAGATTCACGATCGCAATCATTCCGAACGTCCAGAATGATGCGCCGATGATGCGCCGATATTCTTCGATTCCGTCGCCGATGACACGAATCGACCTGGTGCGGAACGTCGCGATCGACGACAGCCACAATGTCGCGAACAAAACGGAAAATAGCGTCATCACCTCGCCGCGGTAACCCGAATCGTGCGGCGAATCGCCGAATCGGATGTACTGGGCGAGCCATACTGATGCGCAAACGATAAACGCATCGGTGATTCGCAAACGTCGCGAGTATTGATGCTGCCAGCGCCGCGCAGTGGCAGCTTTGAAGGTGGGAGCCGGACGAACCAATGTAATCGGTTCCCCGGTTCGACTGGGGCGGGTCTTTATGCTTGAGACAGTCATGCGGGCCTGGTCTCTCGGTTGTACGTCACCGACCGTGAATAGTCGGATGCGAGCGCGTCGTGGCTCGTAGTTGCCCTGGCACTTCGCTTACCGATTACGGTGGTGCCGTCCGCGGATACATTTCGTCCGGTCCCGACGATCGGCGTCACGGTCTTGACCGACGCCAGCAACGGCCAGGTGGCGTCTTCTTCGGAAATGACGCTGACCGCTAGTGGCCACTCGATCGCGAATTCCGGGTCATTCCAGCGGAATCCCTGCTCGTCGACGGCGTCGTAGACGTCGCTGACCTGATAAAGAACCTCGGTGTTGTCGGCAAGAGTCTGAAAACCGTACGCAACGTACGCTGGAAAAAACAGCGCTCGGCGATTGTCGGCACTCAGCTGAACCATCACGTGCTTGCCGTGGCTGCCCGAGTCCGGACGCACGTCGACGGCTACGCCGACAATGGCGCCTCGGGTGCAGCGGACCAGCGTGGCCACGGCGTTCGGAGCAACCTGACGGTGGATGCCGCGCAAAGTCCCTCGGGCATAGTTATAGGAAACGCTCGTCTGCGCGACGTTGAAGCTCAGTCCGTGCTCGGCGAATTCGTTGCTGCAGAATATATTTGAGCAGAAGCCGCGATCATCGCGGTCCGGTTCGATATCGATGATCGTTACTCCGGCAACGTCAGTGGGCATGTACCTCACTCGGGCCCTCCCTTCGAAAAAAGCCGTCTCCGAAAAGCGTTGGGACAGCACGGCGAACCAAACTGCCCTCGGAACCGCTGACCAGCGCTCGCATTGTGTTGTTCTTTCGTCGTCCCGGTACTGGCCTGCGCTAGTTCACCGAGTAATCGGATCCGGAATCCAGCACGGACTTCTCGACCGTGAAGGCTTCGGTATAGCGGGCACGGCACTGCACTCCCCGGACACGCATCAAGTCGACGAACGCTTCGTCGTCAAACCATCCGCGCCCGGCTTGGGACGGATGGCACTGCGCGAGCAAGCTCGCCTTCTCATGCGCCGTGACGACTGGAATCGGCAAGTAGAAAGAAGGATTGGGAAAGTCCGACTCCCACGAGAGGATTTCGTAGCCGAGTACGAATGCTTGCGCAACATCCCGCCGCCATGCCGGGGTCGCCGCCGGCGCGCGCACGAGATTCAAACCGACCATCAGCATATTGCCTAGTATACATACTTTTTGGATGTTGTTAAGGCTTTGAATGAACCTTTGGTATCGCGGGATCATCGCAACCTTCCCCGGTGCCTCAACCGGCGTATACCGGCCGTTGCACCATGGGGGGGCGGAAGTTGTAGCGGGCAGCCAGGGGCGAACTGACGCCCACCCGCTCCGTTGGAGTCGCCGGCGGAACGCCGATCGGGCTCGTCGGGTTGGTCGGCACCACCGGTGTTGTAGTAACGGGCGCCCCACTGGGCAACGCCGAGGCAACCTGGCTGAATGCCGGCGCCGCCGAAGTCCAGCCCTGGGGCACGGACATTGCTCCGAGCGACGCCGCCCGGCCCGCGGTCGCGGTTACGGCTGTACCGCCGATGCCGGGTGAGCTCAACGCCCCTGCTCCTGAACCGACGCCGGTGCTCATCAGCGATCCGGACATCTGGAAGCTCCTGGCAAATGTGGCAGTTGCCGGGCCAAACGTATTCATCAGCGAGCCTGCCGAGCCGAGCATCGAGACGCCCGAGGCAGACATCGACACTGATGAGGCAGCGCCGGAGACCAGGCTCGTCCCCGACGTCACTGCGGACGACGACGTCAGGGTCGAGAGAGGCGACGTCGACGTCGAAGTCGAAGTCGAAGCCATCGTTGATGCGAACCCCGGCAGAGCACCCGGCACCGTCGCGGAGCTCAATGGTGCCACCGTCTGGGCGCCCGTGCCGGCCGAGGTCCCGGCAGCTTGTGTCACCGCAGCGGCCATCCCGGCAAGCCCGGAGGAGTTGGTGGTTTCCGGCGGAGTCGTGAATGGCGTCAACGCCGATGCTGCCGATGACGCGCCGGCGTAGCCGTACATCGCCGCGGCATCCTGCGCCCACATCTCGACGTATTCAGCCTCAGTGGCCATGATCGCCGGGGTGTTTTGACCGAAGAAGTTTGTCGCGACCAGCGCCAGCAGCAACGCGCGGTTGGCCGCAATCACCGGCGGCGGCACCGTCATGACGAACGCAGCCTCGTAGGCGGCTACGGCCGCCTTGGCCTGGCCCGCGGTTAGTTCAGCCTGCACGGCGGTGGCGGTGATCCATGACACGTAGGTGGCGGCTGCGGTCGCCATCGATAGAGAGGACGGACCTAGCCACGACGACGTCAGGTCTGAGACCGTATATCCGTAGGCGACCGCCGCCAAGTACAGGTCGTCCGCCAATGCGTCCCAAGCCGCGGACGCGACCGTCATCGGCCCCGCGCCGGGCCCCGCATACATCAGCCCGGAATTGATTTCCGGTGGGAACATCGCGAATTCGATCATCTATGCTCCGCCGCATGTAGTGGCGCCAACACTGCCGGCGCTGTTAGCGACACCTGACCGCTCCGGCCGCGCCGAGGCGCTCCCATCGCGCCACGCGAGCCTTGATCCCTTCAGACCGGTAACCCGCATAGTAAGCATATTACATACTATTTGGATGATGAACAGCTCTATACAGACTAATGGTCGTCAGAGCTTGCCAGGCTCGGTCAAACGCTGTTAACTTGCATTGACCGCAAACTGAATGACATCGACTCGGCTCGTGCGGCCTGCGTACCGCGTCGATCGCCCATTGCAGATCGCTGTTGAACTAAGCTCGTCAAACAACGCCTCGAGACCTAGGGGCCCGATGTCAAACTATCGCGGCGGAGCATTACTAGGTGGACCAACCATGACCGAGACAACCGACACCCGAGCGGATACCACCCGCCAGCAGATTCTGCGTGCCGCCGCACGTCAGTTTGCGCGGCTTCCCTACCATCAAGTCGGCCTTGACGACGTGCTTGCCGAGGCCGAATTGACCAAGGGCGCAATGTATTTCCACTTCCGGTCCAAGCATGCGCTGGCACTGGCCGTGATCGACGACCAGACCAACCGGTCCACTGAAGCGGTGGCCGACCTGTTGGCACGAAAGTTCTCGGGCCTCGAGACGCTGATCGATTTCTCCTATCAGCTGGCGGTCCGCGACATCAGCGACGACATTTGCCGGGCGGCTTTGCATCTGCTCGAGTCGATCGGCCGGATCGAGGATCTGCAGGCGACGTCGCTCAAAGCATGGACCGACACACTCGCGCAAACCGTACAGCGCGCCATCGCCGAGGGCGACGTGTACGAGGACTCCGACCCGCAGGACGTGGGACGCCTGCTGGTGTCGATCTACATGGGACTGCGCCAGGCCAGCAACCTGGACGATCCGGAGCGATTCCTCCGCGACCTCGAGAGCACCTGGGCCTTGACGCTGCCCGGCTTCGTGCGTCCCGACCGGATCGACTACTTCCGTCAGTTCATCAAACGTCGCACGAACATTGCGATCGGGACTACGTCCGCGCTAGCGGGTTCGACGTGATCACGAGGTCGACCACCAGCCGGTGATCAATGACCCGGCCCGCCGCCCTGTTAGGCTCTTTTGCCAAGTCAGGATTGTTGCGATGGCCATGGTCCGGAAGCTCAGCGCACAACCGGAACTCCGGAGGTAATAGGCGATGGCCCGCCAGGTTCGATCGGAAGCCACACGGCGAAAGATTCTCGACGCCGCGGTCGAGGTGTTCACTGAGGTCGGGTTCGCGGCTGCCGATCGTGGCGCGATCATCGAGCGCACCGGGATGACCAAGGGTGCCTTCTACCACCACTTCGACTCGATGGAATCGCTGGCTTCGGCCATCATCGAGGACGGCGCAGCCCTGTTGGTCGCCGAATTGAGCACCATGTCGGACTCGTTTTCTCCGGCGCTGGAGAACATCCTGCACGGCACGTTCGTCACCGCGGATCTGTTCGCCACCAACAAGGTCGTGCACACCGCGGAGCAGTTGACTCTGGCGTTCGGCAAATTCAACGAGAAGGCCGGCGCGGCCTACGGCGCCTGGATCGAGGCGATGACGGCGCAGACCAGCAGGGCGATCGCCGAAGGCGACATCCGATCAGAACTCGACGCGAAGACGGTCAGCGAATCAATCATCGGCGCGACGTTCGGCGCCCGGATGATCGGCCAGGCGACCACCGGCGACAACGATCTCGTTCGGCGACTGACCCAGATGTGGGAGCTACTGTTCCCCGCCATCGTGACCGAGACGTCGCTGGGCTACTACCGTGAATTCCTCGCCCGCGAGGCGCTGCGCCACGTCGGGCACGACGCGTCCTGACTTCGGCAGCGACTAATGGTCGTTGGCCCAGAGCTCTTCGGTGAGGTCCTGGAACGTCGCCAGCGCGATCGCATCGTCGGCACGCCGTAGCGCTGACCTGCTCATCACCGCACGCACGGTCGAACCGTCCTTGTGCGCCAGCTCGACGACCATATTGGCCAGGCCGTCGACAACCGAGAGCACCGATTCCGTTTCCAGCGCGCCATGGAAGATGTCGTGGAACGTGAGCGCCACGACCTCGTCCGCGTCACGGCCGACCATGTCGGCGAAAGCCGTGTTCGCGAACACAATGGTGCCGTCCTGCAGGACCGCCAACGTAGGGACCGGGATGCGCTCCAGCAACACCAGCGCCGGCAACTGCGAGAGCACCTCCATCGGCGGTCGGCTGGCCTGCGCGGTTCGTCGTCGGTCCACCGCTTGATTATTGTCCATCGCGGTGTTCATTGCCGAATCGGCGATGACGGTCGTGCTTTGCGGCGACCGTGCGGATAATGACACGCTGGACAGATGGCGGCTTGCCGACATGTACGGCTGTGCCAACGAGCGGCCAGCGGCGAGGAGGTTCGATGACGACGCACGGCGAATCAGCGGTCCTCGTCCTGGCGGCCGGGGCCGGCACCCGGATGCGCTCGGACACCCCTAAGGTGCTGCACACTTTGGCCGGCCGCAGCATGCTGGCACATTCGCTACATTCGATCGCCAAGATGGCGCCGCAACACCTGGTGGTCGTGCTCGGCCGCGATCACCAGCGCATCGAAGACGCGATCGGTGAACTGGCCGAAACCCTCGGACGCCCGATCGAGGTGGCACTGCAGGACCAGCAGCTCGGCACCGGCCACGCGGTGCTGTGCGGCCTGTCGGCGCTGCCCGACGATTTCCGCGGCGTCGTTGTCGTCACGTCCGGCGACATCCCGCTGCTGGACGCCGACACGCTGGCCGACCTGGTGGCCAGCCACAATTCGCGCGGCGCGGCGGTCACCGTGCTGACCACGACGCTGAGCGACCCGACCGGGTACGGCCGCACGCTGCGTACCCAGGACAACGAGGTGATCGCGATCGTCGAGCAGGCGGACGCGACGCCGTCTCAGCGGGAAATCCGCGAAGTCAACGCCGGCGTGTACGCCTTCGACATCGCCGCGCTGCGATCGGCGTTGAGCCGACTGTCCGCCGACAACGCGCAACAGGAGCTGTACCTCACCGACGTCATCGCAATCGTTCGACAGGACGGGCAGGTGGTGCAGGCCAGGCACGTCGACGACAGCTCGCTGGTGGCCGGCGTGAACAATCGGGTGCAGCTTTCCGAACTGGCCGCCGAGCTCAACCGCCGCATCATCTCCGCCCATCAGCTGGCCGGTGTCACCGTCGTCGACCCGGCGAGCGCCTGGATCGACATCGACGTGACCATCGGCCGCGATACCGTCATCCAGCCCAGCACGCAACTGCTCGGCGGCACCCGGATCGGCGGGCGCTGCACCATCGGCCCGGACACCACACTGACCGATGTCACGGTCGGTGACGGCGCATCGGTGGTGCGGACCCATGGCACCGACGCGTCGATCGGCGACGGCGCGGTGGTGGGCCCGTTCACCTACCTGCGCCCCGGCACCGTGCTGGGCGCCGAGGGCAAGCTGGGCGCATTCGTCGAGACCAAGAACTCCACGATCGGCCCCGGCACCAAAGTGCCGCACCTGACTTACGTCGGTGACGCCGACATCGGCGAGCACAGCAATATCGGCGCTTCCAGCGTCTTCGTCAACTATGACGGCACGTCCAAGCAGCGCACCACGGTCGGCTCGCACGTGCGCACCGGCTCCGACACCATGTTCGTCGCTCCCGTCACCGTCGGCGACGGGGCCTACACGGGAGCGGGAACGGTGGTGCGCGAGGACGTTCCACCCGGTGCGCTGGCGGTGTCCGGTGGCCAGCAGCGCAACATCGAGGGCTGGGTCGCGCGGAAAAGGCCCGGTAGCGCCGCCGCAGAGGCCGCGGAGAGGGCGCGCGCAGCCGATCCCGAGGCGCCCCCCGCGCCGACGGAGACAACATGACGGCAAGGGAGCAGCGCAACAGCGATTCGCTACCTATCATTCAGTGGCGAGCCATGCAGAGGCGCATCATTCACAGGCAATCAATTGGGTAACCATCCGATCCGAATCGGCGAGGGCGACAGATGAGCTACGACTGGACCGATAACCGCAAGAATCTGATGCTGTTCGCCGGCCGCTCGCATCCCGAGCTGGCCGAACAGGTGGCCAAGGAGCTCGACGTACACGTCACCGCTCAGACCGCACGCGACTTCGCCAACGGCGAGATCTTCGTGCGATTCGACGAATCAGTCCGCGGCTGCGACGCCTTCGTCCTGCAGTCACACCCGATGCCGGTCAATCAGTGGCTGATGGAACAGCTGATCATGATCGATGCGCTCAAACGCGGAAGCGCCAAGCGGATTACCGCGGTCGTGCCGTTCTACCCGTACGCCCGTCAGGACAAGAAGCACCGCGGGCGCGAGCCGATCTCGGCACGCCTAGTCGCCGACCTGTTCAAGACCGCGGGCGCGGACCGGATCGTCACCGTCGACCTGCACACCGATCAGATCCAGGGCTTCTTCGACGGGCCCGTCGACCACATGCGCGCGCAGAACCTGTTGACCGGCTACATCAAGGACAACTACGCCGGTAGCGACACGGTGGTGGTCTCCCCCGACTCCGGCCGCGTGCGGATCGCCGAGAAGTGGGCCGACGCCATGGGCGGCGTCCCACTGGCCTTCATTCACAAGACCCGCGACCCGCGAGTGCCCAACCAGGTGGTGTCCAACCGGGTGGTCGGTGAGGTGCAGGGGCGTACCTGCGTGCTGATCGACGACATGATCGACACCGGCGGAACCATCGCCGGCGCGGTCAAGCTGCTGCGCGCCGACGGCGCCAAAGACGTCGTCATCGCCGCCACCCATGGCGTGCTGTCCGACCCGGCATCCGAGCGACTCGCCTCGTGCGGTGCCCGGGAAGTGATCGTCACCAACACGCTGCCGATCGGCGAGGAGAAGCGCTTTTCGCAGCTCACCGTGTTGTCGATCGCGCCGCTGCTCGCGACCACCATCCGTGCGGTATTCGAAAACGGTTCGGTCACAGGACTATTCGACGGTGACGCATAGATGGCCGGTGACGCCGTCATCTATCACAACCCCCGATGCTCGACTTCGCGTAAGACCCTGGAGTTGCTGCGCGACAACGCTGTTGAGCCAAAGGTCGTCGAATACCTGAAGACACCGCCGTCCCGTACCGAGCTGGTGAAGATGATTCGCGCTGCCGGTATCGAGGTGCGGGCCGCAGTGCGTAAACGTGAGGCGCTGTACGCCGAGCTCGATCTAGCCGATGCGAGCGACGACCAGTTGCTCGATGCGATGGCCGAAAATCCCATCCTCATCGAGCGGCCCTTCGTCGTCACATCGAAAGGCACGCGGCTGGCTCGTCCGGTCGACACGGTCCGCGAGATCCTGTGAGCCGGGCAAGGTGGGCATGGTGCGCGGCCGCGCTGCTGCCGCTAACCGTGTTGCCGGTCGCCTGTGGACCGAAAAGTCCTGACTACCAGTCGATTTGGAGTACCACCACGTCGACGACCGCGACTCCGACCGGAGCCCCGGTCCCGTTTTCGCAGTATCTGGAAAGCAGCGGGGTGTCAGGGCAGCCGGTGGCGCCGGACAAGTTGACCGACTTGACCGTGTCGATTCCAACCCCGCCGGACTGGCAGAAGGCCGACAAGCCGAACATCCCGCCGACCACGGAGGCAATCGCCAAAGGCGACGGCTTTCCCAACGCCATGCTGGTCGTGTTCAAGCTGGGCGGGGAATTCGATGCTGCCGACTTGGTCAAGCACGGCAACGACGATGCCCGGCTCGCACCGAACTTCAAGCAGCTCGAGTTCTCGACCGCTGACTTCCATGGCTTTCCGTCGTCGATGATCGAGGGCAGCTACAACCTTGGCGACCAGCGCCTGCACACCATCAACCGGATGGTGATCGCCGCCGGATCCGGATCCGACCCGGACCGCTATCTCGTGCAACTCTCGGTCACCAGCCTGGCCGACAATGCGGTCGCCGACGCGGTCGACGTCGAGGCGATCCTGCATGGCTTCACCGTCGCCGCCAAGTAGGTAATCGGCCGCGCCAGTTAGCACTGTCGCCGCACTACTGTGTTTTCCATGACCTCGTGGACCGCAGCAGACCTGCCCTCGTTCGCCGGACGCACCGCCATCGTCACCGGGGCCAACAGCGGCCTCGGCGCGGTGACGGCCCGCGAACTGGCCCGAGTGGGCGCTCAGGTGATCCTGGCCGTGCGCAACACCGGCAAGGGTGAAGCCGCCGCCCGGGAGATGACCGGAGACGTCGAAGTTCGCCAGCTCGACCTGCAGGATCTGGCCTCGGTGCGACAGTTCGCCGACGGCGTCGACAGCGTCGACGTCCTGGTCAACAACGCCGGCATCATGGCCGTCCCGCACGCTGTCACCGCCGACGGCTTCGAGAGCCAGATCGGCACCAACCACCTCGGCCACTTCGCGCTGGCCAACCTGTTGCTGCCGAAAGTCAGCGAGCGGGTGGTGACGGTGTCCTCGCTGATGCACTTGATGGGTTACATCAGTCTGCGCGACCTGAACTGGACGTCGCGGCCCTACTCGGCGTGGCTGGCCTATGGCCAGTCCAAACTCGCCAATCTGCTGTTCACCCGCGAGCTACAACGGCGGCTAGAGGCGGCCCACTCGCCACTGCGGGCGGTGGCCGCCCATCCCGGCTACTCGCACACCAACCTGCAGGGGCATTCCGGGCACAAGATCGGTGACGCGCTGATGGCGGTCGGGAACCACCTGGCCACCGATGCCGACTTCGGCGCCCGGCAAACGCTGTACGCCATCTCGCAGGACGTCCCGGGCAACAGCTTCATCGGCCCGGCGTTCGGGATATTCGGACCTACCCGGCCGGGCGGGCGCAGCCCACTGGCCAATCGCGACGCCACCGCCGGTGCGCTGTGGGAGTTGTCCGAGCGGCTCACAGATACCAAATTTCCGCTCTGAGGTGGTGATGCGCTAGCCTGACCAGGCGTCACGGCGAGGGTGGCTGCCGAAAATACTCTGCAGCAACCGTTATCGACGGGGACCGACAGCAGTCGCGATCCTGGCCGTGCAACGGAATCTGATACAGGAGCGACACCATGGCTAGATCTGAGAACAAGCTGACCGCGCTGGTGCGGACCCAGACCGGCAAAGGCGCATCCCGGCGGGCACGGCGCGAAGGCAAGATTCCGGCCGTTCTCTACGGTCACGGCGCCGATCCACAGCACTTGGAGTTGCCCGGGCACGACTTCGCGGCGGTGCTGCGCCACTCCGGCACCAACGCGGTGCTGACCCTCGACATCGACGGCAGAGAACAGTTCGCGTTGACCAAGGCGCTCGCCATCCACCCGATCCGCCGCAGCATCACGCATGCCGACCTGCTGGTGGTCCGTCGCGGCGAGAAGGTCACCGTCGAGGTCAACGTCGAGGTGGTCGGGGAGGCTGCATACGGCACCCTGGTTACCCAGGAGACCAGCACCATCGAGATCGAAGCCGACGCAATGTCGATCCCGCAGTCATTGACCCTGTCACTCGACGGCGCCGAGGCGGGCACCCAGTTCAACGCCGGGCAGATCGCCCTGCCAGCGGGGGTCACGCTGATCGATGATCCTGATCTGCTGGTAGTCAACGTGGTGAACGCGCCGACCGCCGAGGACCTCGAGAGCGAGGGCGCCGGCGAGGTGGCCGAGGCCGCAGAGCCGGCCGAGGAGGCCGCCGACGGCGAGGGCGAGGGCGAGGCAGCCGAAGCCGAGTCCGAATCCGAATAGACCGTGGCCGGCCCACAATTGGTGGTGGGTCTGGGCAACCCCGGACCGAACTATGCCCAGACGCGGCACAACCTGGGATTCATGGTGGCAGACCGGCTCGCGGCTCGGATTGGCTCGAACTTCAAGGTGCACAAGCGCTCCGGCGCGGAGATCGTGACCGGTCGACTCGGCGGACGTTCAGTCGTGCTGGCCAAGCCGCGCTGCTACATGAACGAGTCCGGCCGCCAAGTAGGTCCGCTGGCCAAGTTCTACTCGGTGCCCGCCGCTGACGTGCTGGTCATTCACGACGAGCTCGACATCGACTTCGGCCAGATCCGGCTAAAGCTCGGAGGCGGCGAGGGCGGTCACAACGGGCTACGCTCCGTCGCGAACGCGCTGGGCACCAAGGACTTTCAGCGGATCCGGATCGGCATCGGCCGACCGCCGGGGCGCAAAGACCCGGCGGCGTTCGTGCTGGAGAATTTTACCGCCACTGAACGCCCCGAAGTGCCGACGATCTGCGCGCAGGCGGCAGACGCCACCGAGCTGCTGATCGAGCTGGGTCTCGAGGCAGCGCAGAACCGAGTGCACGCCTGGTAGCTGCTCAGTCGCGGGCCCGCCCCGTTCGCTCGCACACTGCGCGAGCAGGCCAATGTAAAAGCGTTGCGGGCCAAGGGTGCTGACGTCGACGCATGCTACAAGTAGCTGGCTACTACGTCCTGATTGCCCGGCTAGGTGACCAGCGTGACCGAGTTCGCCCGGCGCAGCTTGCCCGACGACGTCTTCGGGATGGTGCCGGGGCCGAGCACGACGACGTTGCGCGGCCGCACGTCGACCTCGGTGACGACCTCGTGGGCCACCTGGTGCTCGATGCGCCGCACCTCGGCCGGGTCCTGCCAGGCGTTGGATTCCACGGCGACGGCGAAGGTCTCGCGCGAGTGCCCGGCGTCCAGCCGGACCGCGACGGCGCAGCCGATGCGCACACCCTCGACGCGGCCTGCGGCCCGCTCGATGTCGGTCGGGTAGATGTTGCGGCCGGCCATGATGATGACGTCCTTGACGCGGCCGCACACCACGACGTGGCCGTTCTCCATCTGGTAGCCCAAATCGCCGGTGTCGTACCAGCCGCTCTCGTCCTGCGCGGGCAGGAAACCGCCCATGGTGATGTAACCGGGCGTCACGCATTCGCCGCGCAGCTCGATGACGCCGACGCCGCGAGCGGGCATCACGTTGCCGTTCTCGTCGACGATGCGGGCCTCGAGATCCTTCAGCAGCGGACCGAGCGATGCCAGCCGCCGGGTGTTGCCCTTGCTGGACGGGATGGCTCGGCGCAGTGCAGCGAGCAGATCGGCGTCGACCTCGTCGACGACCAGGCCGGCGTTGCACTCGGAGAACGACACCGCAAGCGTCGTCTCCGCCATGCCGTACGCGGGCAGGATCGCCGACGGCTTCAGCCCGAAGGCCTTGCCCGCATCCAGCAAGTCCTCGACGTCGGCGGGGTCGACGGGCTCGGCACCGGACAGCGCGAACCGCAGCGTCGACAGGTCATACTGACCCGGCTCGGCCTGATTGCGCAGCCGCTTGGCGAACAGCGCGTAGGCGAAGTTGGGCGCCGCGGTCATGGTGCCCTTGTACTTGTCGATGAGCTTGGCCCACAGCAGCGTGTCGCGCAGGAAGTCCATCGGCGTGACCTTGACCAGCTCGGCGCCGAAGTACATCGGGATGGTCAGGAATCCGACCATGCCCATGTCGTGGAAGCAGGGCAGCCAGCTGACCATGACGTCCTTGTCAACGTCGTACTCGGCGCCGATGAACATGGCCTCGGCGTTCGAGTAGACGTTGCGGTGCGTGATCTGGACGGCCTTAGGAGATCCAGTCGACCCGCTCGTCAGCTGCATCAGCGCCAGGTCGTCTTCGTCCGTCTCGACCGGATCGATCGGCTCGCTCTCGAGCAGGTCGCCGATCTTGAGCACCTTGATGCCCTTCTCCTCGAGCACCGGAATGGCGACGAGGAACGGCTCGGCGACGATGACGGCGCTCGCCTCGATCATCGCGATGACGTTCATGGTGTCCTCGGCCCAGACGGCGAGATCGGTGCGCGGCGTGGGCTGGTGCAACATGGTCAGGCTGGCGCCACGCATCCACAGGGCCTGCGCCGTCGGCGCGATCTCCACCGGGAAACCGGCGAGCACGCCGACGGCGTCGCCATGTCCGATGCCCGCGGCGGCCAGTCCGCCGGCGACGCGGCGGGCACGCTCATGCACCTCGAGCCAGGTGTGCCGGACGGGCTCGTGCGGCTCCCCGGTAACCATGCCCCGCGTGCTCTGGTGAGCGTTGCGGAACATGTTCTCGGTAAACCTGCTCACGATTGCCTCCTCGGCTCCGGCGCCATCGCCCAGCATCTAATGTTGCTACTGCTCAAGCACACATTGGGATAGCCGCGCGCCCACAATTGGGCAGCGATTTCATCTCGAATCGGTGGCGATGCTATATCCGCACGCGACGTTGCCAGGTGGGACGAGACCCGCCCGCCGGTCGGGACGGCGGGCGTAAGAACCAGGCTCGTTGCTCGACCGGTAATCATCACCGTCGGATATCTTAAACTCCTCTTAAAGAACTGCCAAACTGTGCGGCGAAATCACACGTCGGTGACGGGCGTGGGCACCACCCGGGCACCGTGTACGGGGCCGCTCGCTACCCGTACCGTGCGGCAGACACCGGCCCCCGACAGCTCGGTGCCAACGTCCACCGCCGAGGGCGCTGACCGGCACAGAAACGCGCACGTCGGTCCCGACCCGGACACGATGCCTGCCAGTGCGCCGGCCTCGACGCCGGCACGCAACACCCGACGCAACGCCGAATTCAGGCTCAGCGCGGAGGCCTGCAGTTCGTTGCCCAACAGCGGCGCCAGCTGCTCCGGGTCACCGGCGGCCAGGGCGGCCAGCACCGGACCGGGTTCAGCGAGGCGCGGCGGTGTGCCGACTTCGCGCAACCGGTCCAGCTCGCCGAACACCGTGCGCGTGGACAGCCCGCGCTCGGCGAACGCCAGTACCCAGTGAAAAGTGTTGCGGGCCAAGACCGTAGCCAGCTCTTCTCCGCGACCAGTGCCCAGTGCGGTACCGCCGTGCAATGCGAACGGCACGTCGCTGCCGAGCTGCGCAGCCAGCGCATGCAGGTCGCGGCGTGGCGCGCCGAGTTCCCACAACGAGTTGAGCGCGACGAGAACGGCCGCGGCGTCGGCGCTGCCGCCGCCCATTCCACCGGCCACCGGGATGGACTTGTCGATCAGGATCGACACGTCGGGCGCGCGGCCGACGTGCTCGCCCATCAGTTCGGCGGCCTGCCAGGCCAGGTTGCGTTCGTCGAGGGGCAGCTGGTCGGCGCCCTCGCCGGTGATCTCGAGCGAGAGCACATCAGCGTTGCCGACGGTGACCTCGTCAACGAGCGAAACCGCGTGAAATACCGTCGTCAGCTCGTGATAACCGCTTTCCAGCAGGTCTCCGACGGCCAGATAAAGATTGATCTTCCCGGGCGTGCGGACCGTCACCGACCCAGTGGGCACCCATTGAGCTGCGGTGCTCCCGTCGATCGGCACCGAACGAGACTATCCCGGCGGACGTCCGGCCCGTAGCCGGTCAGCTCGCGGAGGCGTGCCGCTGGGAAACGCCGCGACCGCGTGGGCCGGCGTCGCCGAGGTCACCCGAGCGCTGATAAAGCCGCACGAATTCGTCGACGGTCAGCGTCTCGCCCCGACGAGCCGGATCGATGCTCGCGGCGAGCAACCGGCTGGCCGATTCGTTGCCCGAACCCGCCCATTCGATGAACGCATTGCGAGATGTCTTGCGGCGCTGAGCAAATGCGGTGTCGACGAGCTTGAACACGTTCTGCCGGAACGTCGCATCGGTCGGCCAGGGCGGGTTGGTGTGCCGGTCGATGCGCACCAGCCCGGAGTACACCCGCGGGATCGGCCAGAAGACGGTCGGCGACACCATGCCGTGACGGCGGACCTGCCCATGGAAACGCACTTTGACGCTGGGCACCCCGTACTCCTTGCCGCCCGGTTCGGCGGCCAGTCGTTCGGCGACCTCGGCCTGCACCATCACCATCACCGTTCGCAGCGAAGGGAATTCGGCAAGCAGGTGCAGCAGCGCTGGAACCGCAACGTTGTAGGGCAGATTCGCTACCACCGCTGTCGGCTCGGAAGCCAGATCGCCGGGGCCGATGGACAACACGTCGCGGTTGATCAGGGTGAGCCGCTGAATCTCGCTGTGCGAATGCTCGGACACGGTCTGCGGCAGCCGGTCGGCCAGCACCGGGTCGATCTCGACGGCGCTCACCGTGCACCCGCGGTCCAGCAGGGCCAGCGTCAGCGACCCCAGGCCGGGCCCGACTTCCAGCACGTGGTCGTTGCGGTTGACTCCGGATGCCGACACAATCCGGCGCACCGTATTGGCGTCATGAACGAAGTTCTGCCCCAACGATTTACGCGGCCGGAATTCGAGTTCCTTGGCCAACCGTCGGATTTCGGTCCGCCCAAGCAACCGGATGGTCAGCGCGCACCCGCTCTACCGCTGCACACCGGCCAGGCGCCCCAGCCCTGACGGGCCTGCGTCACCTGGGCGACGGCGATCTGCTCTTCCCGCGACGCCAGGTCGGGACGCGGCGCGAACCGCAGGCCACCGCTGCGCTCCCAGGTGTTCTGGTCGAACTGGACACCGCCGTAGTAGCCGTTACCGGTGTTGATCGCCCAGTTTCCGCCGGCCTCGCAACGCGAGATCGCGTCCCAGACCTCGCCGTTGGCGATTGCCGGTAGTTCGGTGCCGGGTTTGGTGCCGACCCGCACGACCGCCTCGCGGGCGGGTGCGATGACGTGGCTGGCCACCGGCAGGCGACCAGTCTCGACGCCGTTGACCTTGGACACCGAGAAGGTCACGTCCTGGGTGCCCGGGATGCCGGCGTCCTCGACGATCTCTTTGCTGATGTTCAGCTGCGGGTCCTCGATCCGGCGCCGGGCCGGAATCAGTGGCACTCGCGCGGTGATCTTCTCGATCCGGTTGCGGGTCACCTGGATGTGCATGCCGTCGATCACCGGCGCTGCTGCGCCGGGGGTGACCTGGTCGCTCTGTTCCAACGCCGCGTTGACGTCGGCCATCAGATCGCCGACCCGAGCCGCGGCCAGGTGCACGGTGCGGACTACCCCGGCATCGTCGAGCTCGACCGTCTTCGCGCTGACCACCGGCAGGGCCATCCCGGCCAGCGGAACACGGCTACCCCGCGACGCCGCGGCCGGTGCCGTGTCCGTCATGGACAACTGCGCCAGTGCCTCGTCGACCGTGGAGGCCGTCGTCCACACCTGCTTGCTGTTCTGGCCGTCCAGCGAGATCTCGAGCGGCCGGCTGCGCCGCAGCACGATGTTGGCGTCACTGATGACCCGCTCACCGGCGGCCGGGTACAGGTCGTCCCGCTCGCTGACGGTGAACCCGTTCTCCTTGATGATGTCGATCACCCGCGACTTCATGGTCGTCACGGTCATTGCGGTGCCATCGACGCTCAGCGTCACCGTCTTGTAGTCGGTGACCGCGAAGGCACCGGCGAATGCCAGGACCAGCAGAAAGCCCGCAACGAGAAGCCGCAGAGCCGATGAGGGAGCCTGATGGAGTTTCGTGATTACATTCAACGCGCGCTTATCCCGACCTCAAAAACCACTGGTGTAACAAGGGAAAAGGGGCCACTAGGGCCCCCACCGTTCGATCACAAGACGGTAACGATATTCCCTGACTAAGGCAACTCGGACCGGTCACCTTTACCGCGTATTAACCCCTACCGCCGACCCGTAGACCCGGCGGGCGTTGGCAGTGGTGATCTCGGCCAGCTCGTCGGCGGGCCGATCGATCAGCTCCGACAGTGCCCGCACGGTGTAGGGCAGGCAATACGGCTCGTTCGGGGCGCCCCGGTAGGGGTGCGGCGTCAGAAACGGTGCATCGGTCTCCACCAGCAGTTGGGTCGCCGGTACCAGCGGGACGGCGTCGCGCAGCTCACGCGCATTGCGGAAGCTGACCGTTCCCGACAGGCTGACCAGCCAGCCGGCATCGACGCAGGCGCGCGCCAACGCCTCCCCCGACGAGAAGCAATGGAAAATCACAGTGTCCGGCGCGCCCTCGGCACGCAGCACGTCCAGCACCTCGGCGTCGGCCTCGCGGTTGTGGATCATCAGCGGTTTGCCGGTCCGCTTGGCCAGGTCGATATGCCACGCGAAGGCCTCCCGCTGCACCGCCGGGTCGGCGCAGCCCTCGAGCTTGCCGGGCCAGTACAGATCCATGCCCGTCTCGCCGATCGCCACCACCCGCGGGTGGTCCGCCAACTGTTCGATCTCGACGCGGGCCGCATCGGTCAGCGCGTCGGTGCGGGTGGGATGCAGTGCCACCGCCGCGTAGACACGTGGATCCCACTCGGCGGCCTGCGTCGCCCAGCGCGCCGACGTCAGGTCGTCGGCGATGGTGACCACCGCGGTCACGCCGACCGCCGCCGCGCGATCGACGATGGCGTGCACGTCGTCCGCATCCTTCGCGCCGCAGGCGTCAAGGTGGGTGTGCGCGTCGATCAGCGGGCTCAATCGTTGCGGTGCCGGTGGCGGATGACGTTTGGAGCTCACGCGCACACAATAAGGTGCCCGGCAAATAGGGTGAGGGGTGATGAACCCGTACTACGTCACCACCGCGATCACATACCCCAACGGCGATCCGCACGTCGGTCATGCCTACGAGTACATCGCCACCGACGCGATCGCCCGGTTCAAGCGGCTGGACAGCTTCGACGTCCGCTTTCTGACCGGCACCGACGAGCACGGTCTCAAGATGGTCGAAACCGCTGCGGCTGAAGGCATTCCGATCGCCGAGCTGGCCCGGCGCAACTCCGATGTCTTCCAGCGCCTGCAGCAGAAGCTGAACATCTCCTTCGACCGGTTCATCCGCACCACCGACGCCGACCACCATGAGGCATCCAAGGACATCTGGCGGCGGATGGAGGCCGCCGGAGACATCTACCTGGACACCTACTCCGGCTGGTACTCGGTGCGCGACGAACGGTTCTTCGTCGAGTCGGAGACCGCGGTCGTCGAGGGGACCCGGATCGCCGTCGAAACCGGCACGCCGGTGACCTGGACCGAGGAGCAGACCTATTTCTTCCGGCTCTCGTCGTATGCCGAAAAGCTGCTGGCGCACTACGCGGCCAACCCGGACTTCATCGCACCCGAGGTGCGGCGCAACGAGGTGGTCAGTTTCGTGTCCGGTGGTCTGCGGGATCTGTCCATCTCGCGCACCTCGTTCGACTGGGGCGTGAAAGTCCCCGACCATCCCGACCACGTCATGTACGTCTGGGTCGACGCGCTGACCAACTACCTGACCGGGGTCGGCTACCCGGATACCGAATCCGAGTTGTTCCAACGCTATTGGCCGGCCGATCTGCACATGATCGGCAAGGACATCATCCGGTTTCACACCGTCTACTGGCCCGCGTTTTTGATGTCCGCCGGAATCGATTTGCCACGAAGGGTTTTCGCACACGGCTTTCTGTTGAACCGCGGCGAGAAGATGAGCAAGTCGGTGGGCAATATCGTCGATCCGAACACCCTGATCGACACGTTCGGGCTGGATCAGGTGCGTTATTTCCTGCTGCGCGAGGTCCCGTTCGGCCAGGACGGCAGCTACAGCGAAGGCGCGATCATTACCCGGATCAACACCGACCTGGCCAACGAGCTCGGCAACCTGGCCCAACGGTCGCTGTCGATGGTGGCCAAAAATCTCGACGGGGTGGTCCCCACGCCCGGCGAGTTCACCAGCGACGACACCGAGCTACTCACCATCGCCGACGGTCTGCTCGATCGGGTTCGTGCCGAGTTCGACAGCCAGGCAATGCATGTGGCGCTGGAAGCGATTTGGCTGATGCTCGGCGCGGCGAACAGGTACTTCTCGGCTCAGCAGCCCTGGGTATTGCGCAAGAGCGAGGCAGAGGCGGACCAGGTTCGCTTCGCCACCGTGCTCTACACGACGTGTGAGGCGGTGCGCATTGCGGCGCTGCTGATTCAGCCGGTGATGCCCGACTCGGCAAGCAAGCTGCTCGACCTGCTCGGCCAGTCGCAGGAGCAACGCAGCTTCGGCGCGATCGGCGCGCGGCTCGAGCCCGGCACGGCGCTACCGGCGCCCGCCGGGGTCTTTCCGCGCTATCAGGTCGACTGAGCACCCGCGAGACGCACCCGGACGGTCACGCGCCCGTTCTCGTCGCGATGCGCGACGGCGTGTCCGGAGTGCTCGATTCCGTCGAGTGTCAACGACATTGGAGCGCCGTCACCGAGGAAGTTGCGCCACCAGGTCTTGGCGTCGGGCATGTTCGGAACGATGTCGATCTCGTCGCCGTGGCGGCGATAGGCCACCGGAATGGTGAACGTGCGTCCAGAACGACGTCCGGTGTAGGTGATCGTCGTGATGCTGCGTCGCAGCAGAGCGCCGAAGCGCGGGGAGGCCGCCAGCGCCGTGATCGGCGCGTTGAAGAGCGGCGCCCCTCGCATCAGCAGGCGCCCGAGATTGGTGCTTATGGCCATGGTGTCGATCCTTTCGAGTTGTCAGGTCAGCAGCGCAGTGCATAATGCCGTGACTGCCAAGCCTTGCAGGACGGCCCTGATCGTGATGACCCTGTCCCAATTATGTTGCAGTTCCCGGGCATTGATCGCCGGGTCGGACTGACCGATCGCGTCGGTGAGCTGGTGGTTGATCGGCGCGCTCACTCGCAGGTAGATCAGCAGCCACACCACCAGCAGACCGACGGCGACACCGGCTGCGACGGCTTGCGCCCAGTGGCCGACCGTGGCGGCGAACACCGCGCTGATCGCGGCGGTCACCAGGCCGAGCACTCCGGGCACCGGCATCCGCCGGTCGCCGTAGCGATGGATGTTGCCCATCACCGCGAGCAGGGCCCGGTCGTCGATACGGGCCAGCGCGGGCCGTTGCACCATCGCGCAGAACACGTCCGTCCCGTAAACCACCCCGGCACCCAGCACCGCGACCAATGCGAACAACTTGGCGATCATGACGCGCTCCTCGTCAGTGGTAGGTGTTAGCGACGCTAACCCTTGATCGCGAAGTGTATCAATAGCGCCGCTAGATTTCATATCAGCGCTAGTATGACCGCATGGCCATCGAGGATCGCCGGGCGCGCGAACGAGCCGCCCGACGCCAGCTCATCACCGCCACGGCACGCACGCTGGCCGAACAGGAGGGCTGGGACGCCGTCACCACCCGCCGGCTGTCGACCGAGATCGAATACAGCCAACCGGTGCTCTACAAGCACTTCTCCGGCATGGAGGACATCGTCGCGTCGGTCGCGGTGCAGGGATTCGGCGAACTCGGGGGCGCGCTCTCGGCAGCGCGCGGCGGGGCGGCCGACGGCCGGGACGCGCTGGCCCGCGTTGCCCACGCGTTCATCGGTTTTGCCCGCGACAACCCGGCGTTGTTCGACGCGATGTTCATCCGGACGACGACGCTGCCATTCGCCGCCGAGGACACGCCGGCAGAGCTTAATGCGGCATTCGCCGAACTGAGTGCGGCAGTGGACCGAGTCGCGGGTACCCGGGATCCCGACACGCTGGCCGAAGTGGTGTGGGCATCGCTGCACGGCCTGGTCACCCTGGATCGCAGCGGCCGGCTACGCCCGGATCATCACGCCGAGCGGGTCGACACCCTGATTGCCGGACTCGTCGCAACAACGTGAGCCTGGTCACATCGTCTCCAACGCTGTCACAACAGCAGTCGCGGCGGTGTCTTGAGGGCAGCAAACCCTCGAGGACAGGAGACAACATGACCGCCCAACGCACTCACATCGTCGTGATCGGCGGCGGATACGCCGGCACGCTGGCCGCCAATCATCTGCGACTGCGCGCCGATCTCGACATCACCTTGGTGAACCCGCGTCCGGTTTTCGTCGAGCGAATCCGGTTGCATCAGTTGGTCGCCGGCAGCGGCACCGCCGCCGTCGACTACGGAACCCTGCTCGGTGACGGCATCCGGCTCGTCGTCGACAACGCCGATCGGATCAACACCGCCGAGGGCACCGTCGAGCTGACGTCCGGCACGGTGCTGCACTATGACTACCTGATTTACGCGGTCGGCAGCACCGGCGCGGTTCCCGCCGCGGTGCCTGGCGCTGCCGAATTCGCCTACCCGGTAGCCGAATTCGAGCAAGCCGAGCGACTCCGCGACGCCCTGGACGAGCTGCCTCCCGCCGCTCCCGTCATCGTCGTCGGCGCCGGGTTGACCGGCATCGAAACCGCCTCCGAGCTGGCCGAGCAGGGCAGGACGGTGACCCTGGTCTGCGGCGGAACGCTGGGTCGGTCACTGAGCCAGCCGGGCCGCCGTTCGGTAGCCAAGTGGCTGCGCCGCCTCGGTGTGGACGTGCTTGAGACCGCGAGGGTCGACAAGGTCCATCCCGACGGGGTGGTGCTGGATGACGGCGCCGTGCTGCGCAGCGCAGTGACGGTCTGGACGGCGGGCTTCGGCGTGCCGGATCTGGCTGACCGCAGCGGGCTTCGCACCGATGCGCTGGGCCGGTTGCTCACCGATGAGACACTGACCAGCGTGGACGATCCTCGCATCGTGGCGGCCGGTGACGCCGCTGCGCCGTCGGATCAGCCGTTGCGGATGAGCTGCCAGGCCGCGATCCCGCTCGGCGCCCAGGCCGCCAACACGGTGCTCAGCCGGATCGCCGGCACACCGGCCGCGGCGATCAACCAGGCTTTCACCGGGCAGTGCATCAGCATCGGCCGCTCGTATGCCACCGTCCAACTCGCCCGTCCGGACGACACGCCGCTGAACCTATTCATCGGCGGCCGGTTCGCCGCGTCGATCAAGGAAGCGGTCTGCAAAGGCACGGTATGGGGTATTCGCCGTGAGGCAGCCAAGCCCGGGTGGTACCGCTGGCTCAAGGGCGGCAAGCGGGCACAACGGCTCGCCTCCGAGGCGGTCACGGTACCGTGACCGCCTCCGACGACCACGCCGAACGGTTCGTGCTGCTGCGGCCGCTGCTGTTCACCATCGCCTACGAAATCCTCGGCTCGACAACCGAATCCGATGACGTGCTGCAGGACAGCTATCTGCGGTGGGCCGAAGTGGACCTGTCATCCGTGCACGACACCAAGTCGTATCTGGCCCGGTTGGTCACCCGTCAGGCGCTCAACGCGCTGCGCGCGGGTGCCCGCCGCAGGGAGGACTACGTCGGACCGTGGCTGCCCGAGCCACTACTGCTGGAGGAGCAGGATCCGTCGGCCGATGTCCTTCTGGCCGAATCGGTTTCGATGGCGATGCTGGTGCTGTTGGAGACGCTGGGCCCCGATGAGCGCGCGGTGTTCGTGCTGCGCGAGGTGTTCGGCTTCGACTACGACGAGATCGCTTCCGCGGTAGGCAAATCGGCGGCTGCAGTCCGGCAGGTCGCGCATCGGGCCCGCGAACACGTGCAGGCCCGACGTAAACGCTTCGCCCCGGCCGACCCGGAGCAGAACGCGCGGATCGCCGCGGAGTTCATGGCCGCGGCGGCCGGCGGGGACGTGCAGGCGGTGATGTCGATGCTGGCCCCCGACGTGGTGTGGACCGCCGACAGCGGCGGCAAGGTCAGCGCGGCCCGTCGTCCGGTGGTCGGGGCCGACAAGGTCGCGCGAGCGGTCGTCGGGCTGATCGGCCGCGGCATGCAGCTACCCGATGTGCGCGCCGAGATGGTCATCTGCAACGCCGCGCCGGCGGTGCTGCTCTACGCCGGCGAGAAGTTGGAGGGCGTTTTCACCGTGGAGATCGTCGACGGCAAGATCAGCAACTTCTACGCGATGCGCAATCCCGACAAGCTCGCGGCCATCACCACCACACGCAAAATCAGCCGCGGCTGAGATTTCTGCAAAGCTAGGGGCGTGCGAACCGACCGGCTTGGCGATCTCGGCAGCCCTCATGAGGTGCTGCGGGCCGTCGGCGACGCCACGAATCGGCAGGACCTGCCGCCACCGGCCGCACTGACCGGCCAGTGGTTCGGCGCCTCGGCCGTGATCGCCCCAAGCCTGTCAGTGCAGCCAGTCGACCCAGCCGATGCATTCGACGTGCGACCGGGCTCGCACAGCACGACGGTCGGCGGCGGCTGGATCGGCTACCTCTCTTACCCCGATGCGGGTGCCGACGGGCGGTCCGGCCGGATACCGGAGGCCGCGGGCGGCTGGACGGACTGCGTGCTGCGCTGCGACCGCGACCGGCAGTGGTGGTTCGAAAGCCTATCCGGTGCGCCGATGCCCGACTGGCTGGCCGAAGCGCTCACGGAGCCTATTGCACCCGGGACCGCGCTGGGCGCTTACCGAATCGACTGGGACGACGCCGACCGTCAGGCACATCGCGCCGGCGTACTGGCCTGCTTGGAGGCCATCCGCGCCGGTGAGGTTTACCAAGCGTGCGTGTGCACACAATTCGCCGGCACGATCGCCGGCGAGCCGTTGGACTTCTTTATCGACGGCGTCGCCCGCACCGCACCCGCGCGGGCGGCCTACGTCGCCGGGCCCTGGGGCGCGGTGGCATCGCTGTCGCCGGAGCTGTTCTTGTGTCGGCGTGGCGATCTGGTCACCTCAAGCCCGATCAAGGGCACGCTGCCGCTCTACGCTCCCCCGTCGGCGCTGCGGGAATCCAGCAAGGATGTCGCCGAAAACGTCATGATCGTCGACCTGGTGCGCAACGACCTGGGCCGGGTCGCGGTTACCGGATCGGTCACGGTGCCCGAGTTGCTCGTGGTGCGGCCCGCCCCTGGGGTGTGGCACCTGGTGTCGACGGTGTCGGCGCAGGTTCCCATCGACTTGCCCACCGCGGCATTGCTCGACGCCGCCTTCCCGCCGGCTTCGATCACCGGTACGCCCAAAATCCGTGCACGCCAGCTGATTTCACAGTGGGAGCAGTCGCGCCGTGGAGTCTATTGCGGCACAGTCGGTTTGGCATCGCCGGTAGCCGGGTGCGAGCTGAACGTGGCGATCCGCACGGTGGAATTCGATGCGGCGGGCAACGCGGTGCTGGGGTCCGGCGGCGGGATCACCGCCGATTCCGATGTCGACGCCGAATGGGAGGAATGCCTGCACAAGGCGGCTCCGATCATCGGAGCGGGCGTCGCGTCAGCCGCGCGATCGCAACACCGCGTCGTAGAGCTCACGCCGTGACGCCGCCCCCGGCGTAGCCGCAATCACTTGCGCGCAGGCGTCTTTGACGCCCATCCCCTCGTCGACCAGCACACTCGCCTGCGCCACCAACGTCGGAAGGTCGGCACGCACCGCCGCACCGGCCAACACGACGGTGATCTCGCCGAGCACGCCGTCGGCGGCCCAGGCGGCCAGTTCGGCCAGCGATCCGCGCACGACTTCCTCGTGCACCTTGGTGAGCTCGCGGCATACTGCGGCCCGGCGATCCCCGCCAAGCTGATCGACAGCGTCACCTAAGCAGGCAGCCAGCCGGCGCGGCGATTCGAAGAACACCGCCGTGCGCGGCTCGGTCGCCAGCGACGCCAGCCAACTCTTGCGCGCCGCCTGCTTGCGCGGCGCGAATCCCTCGAAGCAGAACTTCTCCGACGCCAACCCCGACACCGCCAGCGCGGTCGTCACCGCCGACGGGCCGGGCAGGCAGGACACCGGCAGACCGGCCTCCACACACGCCACCACCAGCCGGTGCCCAGGGTCGTTGATCAGCGGCATCCCGGCGTCGCTGACCACCAGCACCGTGGCGCCCGCGCTGATCGCCTCGACCAGCTCGGGCACCCGCGACGCCTCGACGTGATCGAAAAAGCTGATGATGTTGCCGCCGATCCGAACATCGAGCGCCTTGGCCAATGTGCGCACCCGGCGGGTGTCCTCGGCGGCCACCACGTCGGCCGACGACAACGCGGCGATCAGCCGCGGTGAGGCATCGGACGGCTGGCCCAACGGCGTCGCGCCCAGCAACAGTCGGCCTTCGGTCATGGGCCCCAGCCTACGATCGGTCCGCCGACCGCCAATGGATCAGACCGGTTGGTTGAGTTCCTGTAACCGGGCGACGGCCACGTCGCGTTGACCCTCGTCGAACGCCTCGAGACGTGTGACACGCTCACCGTGGAGGAGGATGAGCACGACGAACGGAATCTCGATCGCGGCGCCATTGGTCGACGTGCCCTTCAGGGCCATGCGACCCACGATGCCTATCGCACAGCGCGCCAGGACCTCGGCGAGCTCGGCCCAAACGTTGGGTACCAGCGATCCAGTCGTCTCCAGCGATGACAGCCAGTCTGCGATCGTGCCGTCGACCGCATGCCCCAGCTGTCGGTGATTGACGTACTCAGCACCAGCGAAATGTGTTGCGACCGCCTCCCAGTCATAACGGTTGATCGTCGCGTTGATCCGGTCCACCGCTTCGAGGGGCTCCGGATAAGCAACCTCCCCCGATGCAACCCATCGAGCCGTGAGTTCAGCGAAGGCGTCGTCAAGGTCGTCGGGATCGAAGATCACGGTCTCCCGCATCAGGTCGTTGTCATCGAGTTCCACAACGCTCAAGAGCTCAACGGCGATCGGTCGGTCGGCGTCATCAACGTCGCGATAACACTCGCGAGTCAGCGAGAAGCGAGCCCCCCTGACGGCGATGGGCTCGACCTCCATCCGCCAGCTGCTCGGCGCCGTCTGCAACACGGCACCGACGGCCTTCCGCCATGATGGAGCCTCGACTATGTCGCGCAAGCCTTTTCGCCGGTCCTCATACCGACTCTCGGAGCTGGCGAGCGCAAGGAGCCCGTCCATGTCGCGGCGGTTGAATGCCTCGGCCGCACGCACCCAGGTTCGTGTCGCGGCGTTCCCAAATGGAGGCGTCCGCCGCTCGACTTCGTCGAACCCTGCCAACGCGTCGTCCAGGTCTGCCTCGTCGAATATCTCGCATCGTTTGATCCGCTCGGCTTCGACAGTCAGTAGTTGGATCATTCTCCACTCGACGTCGAAGCCTTCTGGCGAGGTCCCATACATCGTGTCGGTGACGACGGCTCCGAAACTGCTGAGGCGATGCACCGACTCGACGTGGATGCTGACGTCTGGCGTGAGGTCCCAAACGGCACGGATGGTTGCGGACAGATCATCCGGGCCGATCGCTACGAGCGGCCGGTGATCGATGGTGACCCAGTCCGCCGCCGCGAGTTCGTGCCGGTTGAACGCGGCGTAGGTATGCGTGATCACTGACCAGGCGTCGGAATGAGCCGCCGCTTCACCTGCGAGGTATCGAGTGTCGAGTTCTTCGAATGCAGCGTCGATGTCGTCAAGGTCGAACGAGATGGTCGCGACGATCCGTTCGTCGGCGTCGATCTCGCCGATGCCGAGCGCCTCGGCGCCGACCTCGCTGGTCATGCCGCGGTTGAAGATACGAACATGAGCGAGGGCAAGGCGCTCCCCCCGGGTCGCGATGATGCTCGAACAAAAGGTCGGTGCGCTGACCTCGACGATGGCTCGCATGTCCGCGATGTGCACATCTCGGCCGCCTCGAACCCCTGAGTTCACGACACGACGGCGGTCGTCCCCGACAATGTCGTCGGCCAGTAGCTCCGCGAAGGCGGCCCAGTCGTGGGCCGCGAAGTGCGCCAGGTATCGCTCGACTATTCGGCTTGCTGCGTTCTCCAGCCGCGGCATCTGCGGTTGTAGCTCGTCGAAACGGGCGAGGGCGGCGTCCAGATCTGCCTCGTCGAATAGCTCGACGCGGCTGATTCGGTCGCCTTCGACAGCGAGAAGGTCAACCACCCGCCACTCGGCGGCGAAGCCTTCTAGAGAGGTCCCGTATGCCATATAGGTGACGACTGCGCCGAAGCTGCTGAGTCGATGCACCGCCTCGATGTGGGTGCTGAAGTCCGGCGTGAGGTCCCAAGTGTCGCGTATGAATGCAGGCAGGTCACTCGCGTCGACCGGGGCGAGCGTCCGGTTGTCGATGTTGACCCCGTCTGCCGCAGGAAGTTCGTGCCGGTTGAACGCGTCGGTGGTCCGCGCGATAACGGACCACGTGTGCGCGTGGGCGGCCGCCTCACCGGCGAGGTAGCGAGCATCAAGTTCCTCGAACGCCGCGTCGACGTCCTCAAGGTCGAATACGACGGCTGCGACCATCCGCTCGTCGGCGTCGATCTCGACGACACCGAGCATCTCGGCGCCGAACTCGCCCGACAGCAGGCCGCGGTTGACGGAACGGACCCGAGCGAGGGCAAGGCGCTTCCCGCGGGTCGCAATGACGCTCGAAGATACGGTGTCTGCGCCGACCTCGACGGCGGCTTGATTGTCCGCGATGTACGCATCCCGGCCACGTCGAATTCCTGCGTTCACGACACGACGGCGATCATCTGCGACAATGTCATCGGCCAGTAGCTCCGCCATGGCGGCCCAGCCCCGGGCCGAGAAGCACGCGAAGTTTCGCTCTATTATTCGGCCAGCGGCGTTTTCGAGCCGCGGCATCTGCGGCTGCAATTCCTCAAATCGGGCGAGCGCGGCGTCCAGGTCTGCCTCGTCAAATAGCTCGCACCGGCTAATCAGTTCGCTATCAACCATAAGGACTTCGACCATCCGCCACTCGGCCTCGAAGCCCTGTGGCGAGCGCCCATGCGCCCCGTGGGTGACGACCGCTCCGCGCTCACTGAGCCGATGCACAGCCTCGGCGTACATGGTGAAGTCAGGCGTCAGGTCCCAGATGGCACGGAGGTATGTGGTCATATCATTTGGCTGGATGCTTACCCTCGCGAGTCGCCGATGGTCGACATTGATCCAATCTGGTGTTGTCGGAAGTATTTCGTGTCGGTTGAACGCGGCGTAGGTCTGCGTGACGACCGACCAGGTATGCGAGTGGACGGCCGCTTCACCTACGAGGTATCGAGTGTCGAGTTCTTCGAATGCAGCGTCGATGTCGTCGGATTCGAAGATGACCGCGCCGGCCAGCCGGTTGTCGGCGTCAATCTCGACGACGCTGAGCATCTCAGCAGTGACCTCACCTGGTGCCGAGCCGCGCGCCGAGGAATGAATGCGAATAAGTGCAAGACGATGCTCGCGGGTCGCTAACACGCTCGACACGAGGCCGTCGAATCCGACCTCGGCCACTGCTTGCATGTTCGTGACATGCGCAGCGCGCCCACGCAAGACATCCGCGTTGACAACCCGACGACGATCGTGCGTGCAGCAGTTATCGGCGATTATCTCAGCCATCGCAGCCCACTCGTGATTCGCGAAGTACGTCCAAAAACGTTCGGCCAGTTGGCTCGCCGCGTTTTCCAGTCGCGGTGGCTGCGGTTGCAGTTCCTCGAAGCGAGCGAGCGCGGAGTCGAGGTCTGCCTCATCGTAGATCTCAACGCGGTTGAGCGAGTCGCCTTCGACCGTCAGAAGCGTTATCTCCCGCCACTCTGCCTCAAAGCCTTCTCGCGAGGTCCCATGTGTCGCCTGAGTGATCACCGCTCCGAGGTCGGTCAAACGATGTATGGCCACGATGCGGTTTTTGCTGTCCGGCGCGACTTCCCACGTGGCACGGATGTACTCCACCAGGTCCCCGGGGGTGAAAGCTGTCACACGCCGGTGGTCGATATTGACCCAGTGCGGCGTCACCGAAGGCATCTCGTGCCGGTTGAACGCGGCGGTGGCGTTCGCGATGACCGACCACGTGTGCGCGTGCGCGGCGGCTTCGCCGGCGGTGTAACGGGCGTCAAGTTCCTCGAAGGCAGCGTCCATGTCATCGACGTCCATCGTGACTACCGCTGCGACACGGCCGTCGGTGTCGATCTCGGATACCTGTAGGACTTCGAACTGGGCCGTTTCGGGCGCTTTGTCGTTGCTGACGCGGGCGCTAATGAGTTCGAGCCGCTCCCCACGGGTCGCGATCACGACGGACGTCCGGTACGTGATACCGATAACGTCGACAGCCGCCTGCATATCTTTGACTCCGAGATCCCGACCCTGCCGAATCCCGGAGTTGACCACCCGCCTGCGATCCTCACTGCAGAAGCCCTCGGCCAGTATCTCGGCCATCGCGTCCCAATCGCGGACCCTGAGAACTGCTCTGCAGCGCTCGGTCACGCGGCTTGCCGCGTTTTGGAGTCGCGGCGGCTGCGACTGCAGTTCCTCGAAGCGGGCGAGCGCAGCGTCGAGGTCTGTCTCGTCGAAGGCTTCGCAGCGGCTCAGCAGGTCGCCTTCGACCGTGAAAATTTCGATCGTCCGCCACTCGGCGTCAAGGCCCTCTTGCGAAGTCCCCTTCAGGGTTTGGGTGACGACCGCTCCGAGTTCGCTCAGCCGATGCACGGCCTCGACGCAGACGTTAAGGTCGGACGCTACATCCCACATGGAGCGAATAGCTGCGACCAGATCAACAGCCCCTAGGTTTTGGCGTGGTCGATGATCGGTGAAAACCGAATCCTGCGTCGTCGCAGGAGATTCGCGCCGGTTGAACCCCGCATAGATCCTTGCGATCACCGACCACGTGTCGGCGTGGGGGGCCGCCTCGCCGGCGACGTAGCGAGCATCGAGCTCGGCGAAGGCGGCGTCGATGTCATCGACGTCGAACATGACGACCGCGGCGATCCGCGCGTCGGCGCCGATTTCGACGATGTTCAGGGCCTCGTTTTGAATCGACTCGCGGTCGGCGCCGGAAGCGTGAAAACGCTCGAGAGTGAGGCGTTCGCCTCGGCTCGCAATGATTGTCGACGTGGTGTTCGTCAACAAGCCGACTTCAGCGGCCACTCGGGTGTTCTCGACCCCGGCGCCTCGACCATGCATCACTCCGGCATTCACGACCCTGCGGCGATCATCGAGGCAGTAGTCGTCGGCGAAGTCCTGCGCCACCGCGTCCCAATCGCGGGCCGAGATGTGCGCCGAAATGCGCTCTCCCACGGCATTTTTTAACCGCAATGCCGGAATGCTGAGTTGGTTGAACTTCGCGAGCGCGGCGTCAAGGTCTGCCTCGAAAAAGACTTTGCAGCGGTTGACCATGCCGCACTCGACCGTCAAAAAGTGGATCCCTCGCCACTCGGCGTCTAAACCGGCTTGAGTGGTTCCATGCGCGGCATGGGTGACGACCGCTCCCAGGCTGCTAAGCCGATGCACAACTTCGACGTGGCCCTTGAGTTCCGGAGTGAGATCCCAGGCGGCGCGAAGGTTTTCGCCCAAATCTGCTGCCTCGGTGAGATGCTGTAATCGGTGGTCGATGGCCACGTAGTCCGGTGCCGACGGCGGGACCTCGTACCGGTTGAGCGCGGCGTAGCCGGCAGTGATGACTGACCATGCGTCCCGATATGGTGCTGCCTCGCCGGCGAGGTAGCGGGCATCAAGTTCCTCGAAGGCGGCGTCGATGTCATCGACGTCGAAGACGACGTTCGCCGCGCCTCGGTTGTTGTCGTCGACCTCGATGATGGTGAGCGCCGCAGCATGGAACGCTTCAGAAGGCGGTCCAGGACTTAGGAAGTCGATACGAAAGAGCGCGAGGCACTCTCCGCGCGTCGCAACCACGGTCGACCTCGCACTGGTCATCCAGATGTCGGCGGTGGTCCGCCAGCTCGCCATCTCCACATCTCGACCGCGTCGGATCCCGGCATTTATGACGCGACGGCGATCGTCTGACGAAAAATTGTCGGCAAGCAGTTCTGCCATAGCGTCCCAGTCCCGGACGGCAAAATGTGCCAGGAATTGCTCGACCATTTGACTTGCCGTGTTTTCCAGCCGCGGCGTCGGCCGGTTGAGCTGGTCGAACTTCGCGAGCGCAGCGTCTAGGTCTTCCTCGTCGAATACCTCAGCGCGGCTGAGCAGATCGCCATCAACCGTCATGATCTCGACGCCCTGCCTCTCGGCGTCGAAACCCTCGTGCGAGGTTCCATACCCCACCCAAGTGAAAACCGCGCCGCGGTCGTTTAGCCGACCCGCAGTCTCGATGTAGAGGCTGACGGTTTGGTCGAGGTCCCATCCGGCGCGGACGTATTCGACGCCTTCGCCGGGCGCAAACGCTGCCCCCCGGCGGTGGTCGATGCTCACCACATCCGTTGTCGTCGCGGGAAGTTCGCATCGGTTGAGCGCGACGAACGCACCAGCGATGAGCGACCACGTGGTCGCGTGCGAGGCCGCTTCGCCGGCGATGTATCTGGCATCAAGCTCTGCGAAGGCGGCGTCGAAATCGTCGAGGTCGAACACGACGTTCCCCGCGATTCGCTCTTCGGCGTCGATCTCGACGATGTTGAGGGCGTCGTTTTGAATCGTCTCGGCGTCACGGCCCGACACGCGAACTCGGATGAGTGCAAGGCGTTCGCCGCGGGTTGCCAGGGCGCAAACCATCGTCATCGTGAAGCCGACATCGACGGTCGCCTGTGTACTTTCGATATTGGCATCCCGACCGCGTAAGACCCCAGCGTTGACCACTCGCCGACGATCGTCGACGGAAACATTCTCGGCCGTTGTTTGAGCCACGGCGTCCCAGTCGCGGGCCGCAATGTACGAAAAAATGCGCTCCTGCACACGCGTTGCGGTGTTTTCCAGGCCGGGGCGGCTGAGCTGATCGAACGTTGCGAGCGCAGCGGCGAGGTCTGCCTCGTCAAATATCTCACCGCGGCTAATGAGCCCGCCGTCGACCGTCATCACTGCTATATCGCGCCACTCAGCGTCGAATCCCTCTAGCGATACGCCACGCGCCCGCTGGGTGACGACCGCTCCGAGGCTGCTTAGCTGGTGCACGACCTCGACGTAGATTTTGGCGTTCGGTGTATTTTCCCATGCCGCACGGATGTATGCGCTCAGCTCGCCGGGCGCAAATGCTCCCCCCCGCCGGTGGTCCATGCTGACCCCATCGGGTGTCGTCGCAGGCAGCTCGTGGCGGTTGAGCGCGGCGTAGCCGCCCGCGATCACCGACCACGTGTTCGCCTGAGCGGCCGCCTCGCCGGCGAGGTACCGGGCGTCGAGCTCGGCGAAGGCAGCGTCGATGTCGGCAGTGTCGAAGAAAACGCCCGCCGCGATCCGATGGTTGGCGTCGATCTCAATGACGTAGAGCAGCTCGCTGCCGAATTCTCCGTCGCGCAGGTCGCGGTTCAGGTGGGTTAGGGCGAGGCGCTCCCCCCGTATCGCGATGACCGCAGACGTCATGTTCGCCTCAAGCTCGGCTAGGGCTTGCATGCTCTCGATATGAACATCTCGACCGTGCAGCTTCCCCGCGTTCACGATTCGACGGCGATCGTCCGTGGAGACGCCCTCGGCGAGCAACTCGGCCATGGAGTCCCAGTCGCGGGTTGCGTAGTAGCTCCAGAAGCGTTCGTCCACTTGGCTTGCCGCGTTTTCCAGGCGTGGTGCCGGCTGGGTTAGCTGTTCGAACCGCGCGAGCGCGGCGTCGAGGTTTTCCCCGTCGAATACCTCGCTGCGGTCGAGCATTTCGCCGTCGACCGTCATCAGGTTGACCCCCCGCCACTCGGCCTGGAAACCCTCGTGCGAGGTTCCATATCCCACCCAAGTGAAAACCGCGCCGCGGTCGTTTAGCCGATCCGCAGTCTCGATGTAGAGGTTGAGGGTTTGGTCGAGGTCCCAGCCAGCGCGGATGTATTCGAAACCTTCACCGGGTGCAAACGATGCCACCCGGCGGTGGTCAATGCTCACGGCATCCGTTGTCGTCGCGGGGAATTCGCGTCGATTGTGTGCAACGAATGTACCGGCGATCACCGACCACGTGTTCGCGTGGGCGGCCGCCTCGCCGGCAATATATCGGGTATCGAGCTCTGCAAAGGCGGCGTCGAAGTCGTCGAGGTCGAAGACGACGGCCTCCGCGATCTTCCCGTCAGCGTCGATCGCGGCGACGAGAAGTGCATCAATTTGGAACGACTCGGGTCTGTGGTCTTGACTCGAGAAGCGGGCACGCGTGAGGGCGAGGTGCGAGCCCCGCGTCGCGATGACGGCCGACATCGCGTTCGTGATTCCCACGCCAGCCGCTGACCTGAATTCCTCGACCGCGGCATCTCGGCCCCGTCGGGTCCCGGCGTTCACGGCCCGACGTCGATCGGCGGTCAAGTAATAATCGGCCATCAATTCCGCCATGGCTTCCCAGTCGCGGGCAGCAAAGCATGCCAGGAGTCGCTCAGTTGCGCGGCTGGCAGCGTTGCCGAGTCGGAGTGCCGGCGCGCTGAGCTGATCGAACCTCGCGAGCGCGGTGCCCAGGTTTGTCTCGTCGAATACCTCGCAACGGTTGACCATGTCGCCGTCGACCGTCAACAGATCGACTCCCCGCCACTCGGCCTCGAAGCCCTCCTTCGAGACCCCATGCGCCGCATGGGTACAGACCGCTCCAACGTCGCTCAGGCGATGCACAATCTCGACGTAGGAGCGGATGTTTTGATCGAGATCGAATCCGGCTCGGAAATATGCGGTCAGCTCGCCAGGCGCGAATGATGTGGCCCGACGGTGGTCGATGCTCACGCAGTCCGGCGTGAGCGGGGGGAGTTCGCGCCGGCTGAGCGCTGCGTGGCCACCGCTGATGACCGACCAGGTGCCCGCGTGGGCGGCAGCTTCGCCGGCGAGGTAAAGAGCGTCGAGTTCGGCGATGGCGGCCTCGAAGTCGTCGAGCTCGAATATGACGAACGCCGCGATCTGATTGTGCGAGTTGATTTCGACGACGCTCAGCACATCCGTGGCGAACTCCGCGGACCCGCCACTGCCGACCGAGGCGTGCGCGAGGATGAGGCGCTCCCCGCGGGTTGCGATGACGTCAAACGCCGTGTACCTGATCCCGACCTCGGCGGCGGCCTGCAAGTTTGCGATTTCGGCATCTCGACCGCGTCGGATCCCCGCGTTTACGGCCCGACGGCGATCGTCGGTGACGAAGTCGTCGGTCAGTACCTTCGCGAGCGCATCCCAGTCGCGGGCTGCGAAGAGCGCCGAGTGGCGCTCAGACACTTGACTTGCCGCGTTCTCGAGCCGCCGCGCCTGCGGGCGTATTTCCTCGAAGCGGGCAAGTGCGGCGTCGACACCGCCCTCTTCGTAAACCTCCACCCGCAGTCCGTCGGAAAGAAACAAAAAGGTGCGAGCCCACTGCAATTCGTTCCCGTGTGCGTCGGTCCCCTCGATGACGAGGGTGGAAACAAGGCCATGAGCGTCGAGCGCATGTACGGTCTTCGTCCAATAGCGGGCGTCGGGCACCAGTGTCCACAGCTCCTCGATCGCTCGCCCGTAGTTTTCCGCCGACCCGAATGGGACGCGTCGATGATCGGCAAACGCAAGCCGCCCAAGCATCGGCCCCGGCTTGTGACGATTGAGCTCCCCCACCGTGTCCATTACGGGCTGCAAGACGTGTGCGTGGACGGCAGCTTCGCCCGCGAGGTATCGGGCATCAAGCTCGGCGATGGCGGTATCGAAATCGTCGGGGTCAAACACCACGAATGCCACGATCCGTTCGTCAGCGTCGATCTCGACGACGACCAAGAATTCTCCTTGAATGGCCGCGGGGTCGCGACCAGAGGCTTCAAGACGTGAAAGGATGAGGCGGCCCCCCCGGGTCGCAGCCACGGTCAGCGTCAAGTTCGTGAAGCCGACATTGGCTGCCGCCTGCCAGTTTTCGATCTCGGCATCTCGACCGCGTCGGATCCCCGCGTTTACGGCCCGGCGGTGATCGTCGGTGACGAAGTCGTCGGCCAGTACCTTCGCGAGCGCATCCCAGTCGCGGGTCGCAAAGTAGCTCAGGGCGCGCTCGGACACTTGACTTGCCGCGTTTTCCAGCCGCGGTGTTGACCGGCTGAGTTGGCCTAACCTCGCGAGTGCGACGTCAAGGTCCGCCTGGTCGAATAGCTCACTGCGGTTAACCATATCGCCGCTCACCGTCGCGAGGTTGACCCCCCGAAAGGCGCCGTCGAAGCCCTCGCGCGAAACAGCGTGCGCCGCATAGGTGCAAACCGCTCCGAGATCGCTCAGCCGGTGGACAACCTCGACGTAGGTTTGGATGGTCTGGTCGATTTCCCAACCGGCACGGATGTATGCGGTCATCTCGCCGGGCGCGAACGCAGTCACGCGGCGATGGTCGATAGTCACGCAGTCGGGCGTTAGCGCGGGCAATTCTTGCTGGCTGACCGAGGCGTAGGTTCCCGTGACCACCGACCACGTGTGTGCGTGGGCAGCCGCTTCGCCGGCAAGGTAGCGCGCGTCGAGCTCGGCGATGGCGGAATCGAAGTCGTCCCGCTCGAACAGGACGATCGCCGCGATCTGGTCGTGCGAGTCGGTTTCGGCGACGCCCAGCACCTCGTTGACGAACTCCTCGGACCCGCCTCGGCCGCCCGAGAGGTGCGCGAGGATGAGGCGCTCCCCGCGGGCCGCGATGACGACGGACGTGAAGTAGGTGATCCCGACGTCGGCGGCCGCCCGCAGGTTTGCGATCTCGGCAATTCGACCGTGCCGGATCCCTGCGTTTACGGCCCGACGGCGATCCTCGGTGACGAAGTCGTCAGCCAGCACCTTCGCGAGCGCATCCCAGTCGCGGGCAGCGAAGTGCGCCAAATACCGATCAGCCGTTCGACTCGCGGCATTTTCCACTCGCCGCGCCTGCGAGCGTGCCTCGTCCTCGAACCGGGCATGCGCGGCGTCGAGTTCGGCGATCGCAGCATCCATGTCCTCTGGGTCGAACCAGATCTGCAGGGAGATTCGACCCTCTTCGTCGATGCCGTATATCTGAAGAAATTCATCCTGCGGCGCCCCGGGGCTCGCATCGGCAGTGCCCACCGACAATCGAGCGAGAGCCAGGCGCTCGCCTCGCACGGCGATATCGTGCGCGGTCAGGCGCATCCCGGTCGTCTGTAGAAGGCGCCGATTGTGACCTTGCCAGTCCGATCGTCCATCGATCTGTGTAAAGCCAACGATCTTCCGATGACTCTCGACGAAGATATCGGGTGCAAACAGTTGCTCGAACTCGTCCCAGGCCTCGCGATCAGCCGCAGCCAGCAGGCGTTTGCCGGCTCGTATGCATGCGTTGTCGAGTTCGACAACCGGCGATGGTTCGGGTGGCGCAGGGACAGCTGGGAGGTCGCGCTCGCCGAGGACCCGACGCGCTCTCTCCGCAAGTGCCGCAGCCCCTTTCCGCTCATACAGATCGACGGCCCGCTCGGCGGCCGTGCGTGCACCCGCAGAATCGCCGGCAGCGCCCAAAACCGTTGCCAGCGTTAGACAGGAATCGCCGTGATCGACCAATGCGTCGGTGCGCTCGGCCAGGGCAACGGCGGCCTCGGCGATCCGCCGAGCCTCGCCGTATTCGTGGCCGCGAGAAAGCAACCGCGCCCGCAGAGTCCGCCAAGCGATGGACGCCTTCAAAGCGTGGCCCGCGAGGCGCTCACTCTCCACACACAATTCGTCGGCCTCGGTGTCTCGGTCGAGCGCGAGACATGTGCGACCCAACAGCGCAGCTGTCTCGGCGGTGTCGGCGTCGAGACCCATGCGGCGAAAGCCGTTGTAGGCCTGACGAAAGTGCGGCTCTGCGGCAGTCGGGTCGTCGGCGATCAGCTCGACGATGCCGGCAAACTGCTCGACTTCCAGACGGGCATGGCGCAGGCCGAGTTCGGTGACCGTACGCCGCGCCGAGTCGATCATCCGTCGGGCCGCCTCGGCGCGTCCCCGGAAGGCCTCCAGCACAGCCTGGCACCGCGTCGACGTCGCTTCGACCGCCGGCGAGTCGGTCGTGATCCGCAAGAGCCGCACCACATCAAGACACCGCCCGCCCGCACGCGGGACCGGGTTGGGGCCCCACAACGCGGCAAGTGGGGCGCCGGCCAGCACCGCGTTGACCCGGCGGTGATCACGCGCGCGCCGGGCTGCCGTCAGCGCGTCGTCCAGCGCGATTTCGCCATCGCCGATTCTGCCGAGGCGGGCGAGGCACGCGGCGCGAACAGTATGGGCGTTGGCTTCGCCTGCGGCATCGTCTAATTCGGCTAGTTTTTGCGCGGCTATGCGTAAAGCGGTTTCAACCTCGTCTAGTCGCTCGGGGTGGATGAGCATCGACAGCTGGCCGTCGAAACATGTCGCCCACGCCGCCAGTCGCGGCGAATTGACCGTCGCTTGCTGCAATTTGGAGACCGCACCTGCTGCCGAAGCCACGTCACCGGCGGCCAACAGGGCCTCACAGCGCGCCACTAGTAGCTCGCCGGCCTGATCGTCGCGGTCAGGCAGCTCGTCGTCAATCTCCTCCAACGCGTGCAAGGCCTGACCGTAGAGGTCGGCGGCGCCTTCGTAGGCGAGGCGAGCTACCGCCTGGTCGGCGGCACGTCGGCAGTACTCGACAGCCTTGGCCGCGTTGCCCGCCCACGCACATTCGAAGTAATGGTGAGCCAGTTCGGCGAGTAGCTCGTCATCAGTGCCGGGCTCGTTCTCCAGCGTCGTGGCGATGCGCTGGTGCAGCCGCAGGCGCCGAACGGACGGCAGCTCGGCCAGCAGCGACTGTCGGACGATGGCGTGGTTGAACCGGTAACGGCCGCCCGGCTCTTCGATGACGATGCCGGCCTTGCACGCCTCGTCGAACGCATCAACCAGATCCTCCTCGACCACCTTCTCCACGAGGTCCAATGCAAACCGGCTACCGACGACCGCAGCCGCGGCGAGGGCTGTGTTCGTCTCTGCCGTAAGCCGTGAAAGGCGCCGGCTCACGGTTTCCCGGACACCTTGTGGCAACGTGGTCGGATCCCACACGCCGCCGGTCTCGTCCACATGGCGCAGCGCCTCGATGAGGAAGAACGGGTTGCCCCCGGTGACCGACGCCAACGCCCGGGCGAGCTCTTCGTCGTGGTAGCCGGCCTCGGTCACATATGCGGTCACGTCAGCTTCGTCGAGGCCGCTGAGCGCAAGCCGGTTGGCGGTGCCAGAACCGGCAGCGCGGTGCAGGTCGGCGAGCATCGCCGCAAGGGGATGGGAACGGTCGAGGTCGGTGCTGCGGTATGTGCCGACGATCTGCACCGGCGCGCGATCGCCAAAGCGCAGCAGATGCCGCAACAAGAGCAGCGTGGGCTTGGCCGCCCAGTGCAGGTCGTCGAGGATCAGCACGACGGGCGCGCCGGCGGAGGCGAGTTCCAACAGTGCGACGACGGCGTCGAACAGCGCGTAGCGTTCTGTTTCCGGGTCGGCGCGGGTTGGCGCGGCCAGATCGGGAAGAACTTCGGTCAGCCCGGGAACCAAGGTAAGCAACGCTTCGACGCCGCGCATCCCGCGGAGCCGGCTGGCCCCAAGGCATCGCACGAGCGAACGCAGCGCTTCCGCGAACGGCTGATAGGGCGCACCGAGATCTTCATCGCAGCGACCGTAGAGCACCATCGCTCCTCGCTGGTAAGCCTGCTGGGACCACTCGCCGGCCAAACGTGTCTTGCCTACTCCGGGTTCGCCGGCAATCAGCACCGCATGCGTGCCGCCCGCCAGCACGGTCTGCCAGGCGGACACCAGCCCTTCGAGCTCACGGCCGCGCCCGACGAACGGCCCGGGACCGGTCAGCACCGCGGGGAGGCCCGGCCGCTCAAGGGGCTCATCACCTGCCTGTGTCGGAGGCACGTCGCTCGCCGTTTCCAGCCGCAACTCGAAAACGTGCTCCGGGCGGGCCAGGTTGCGAAGCTGCCGCATCCCTAGGTCGGCGAGCACAACGTCGTCGGGCAGCGAGTCAACGACGAGCTCGGCGATCGCACCAGAGCACAGGATCTGGCCAGCCACCGCCAGCGACCGCAGGCGTGCAGCACGGTTGACCGCACGGCCGAAGTAGTCGCCGTCGCGCAGCTCGACCTCGCCGGTATGCAGTGCAACGCGGATTCGCATCGGGTCTTGGAGGCCCCACGGTTCGTGGAAGATTGCGTCCTGCAGCTCGATAGCGGCGGCCGCAGCCGCCGAGGCCCGCTCGAAGACCGAGAAGGTGGCATCACCCTCGCCACGCGTCTTGATCAGCCGGCCGCCGCGGGACGTGACGACCTGTTCAACGAGCTCATCATGACGCGCAAGCGCCACCGCCATGGCATCGGCGTCGGCCTCCCAGGCAGCCGTGGATCCCTCGATGTCGGTCAGCAGGAAGGTCACTGTGCGCGTCACCGACGGAAGATCTTGTGCAGCAGGGATTTCGAGTGCAGTGTCCTGTCCGACGATCGCTGCCTCGAGTCGGCGAAGATCCGGTCCCGGGTCGACCCCCAGCTCGTCGGCGAGCAGCGCCCGTGCCCGTTGATACGCGCCAAGGGCGTCACCCTGCCGGCCGGCGCGGTAGAGCGCGAGCATCAGCTGACCCCAACGCCTTTCGCGTAGCGGCGCATCGGCAACCGCGGCCTCGAGCTCGCCAACGATCTCTGCGGCCCGGCCCGTCACGAGCAGTGCATCGGCCCGGTCCTCCACCAGCGCGGCATGACCCTCGATCCATCGAGTCTTTTCAGACGTTCCCCGCCGACCGTCGGGCAGTTCGGGAATTCCGCGCCAGAGGGCAAGCGCCTCTTCGAAGCGGGACACCGCTTGGCTGGTGTCGCCGGCGGCAGCGGCATCGCGTCCAAGCCGAGCGGCCGATTTATAACGCGCGGCATCAACCCCGCTCTCGGCCAGAGTCCAACCCGTTCCCGACGTCAAAACAAAGCCGTCGCCCAAGCTGCGACGTAATAAGGAGATGTGGGTCTGCAATGCCTTCGCCGCGGTGCGGGGGGGATCATCGCCCCAGAGCAGCTCAATCAGAGTTTCAGCCGACACGACCGAACCGCCGTGCAGGCCGAGCATCGTGAGGATGGCGCGCGGCTTAGCGCCCGGAATCATCACCGGCGCGCCGTCCCGCCGAACCTGGAGAGGTCCCAAAACCCCCAGCTCCACGGCTTGAAGCGTACTCATGTCATTGATCGTCGGTGAGACGATTCAACGCGCGGTCAAGATCCAGTAAAACTAGACACCAAATCGCGCCGAACCAGGCCGGCCTCCACGACAGGCTGTTTATCGGGACGCCCTGGGTCACAGCCTACGATCGACCCGATGACCACGACCGCGCCCGCTGAACTCGTCGCTGACGAGGGGGCGGTACCGGTGATCAGCCCAGGGCCGCTGGAACCCGCGCCCGACTTCGGGCCCGTCGACCGGCTCGAGGGCTGGGTGGTGACCGGCGTCGTCACCGCGTTGGCGGCGGTAACCAGAACGGTGAACCTGGGGTCGCCCACCGACGCCGGCACCCCGATTTTCGACGAGAAGCACTACGCGCCGCAGGCCTGGCAGATGCTGCACAACCACGGGGTGGAGGACAATCCCGGCTACGGCCTCGTCGTCCATCCG
>DATAZN010000354.1:0-1733 GCA_036272035.1 Mycobacterium sp.
TCAGTCCCGCCTCAGGTCAGCGTCGCGCGCACGCACACCGTCACGTAAGGCAGCGACAGGCCACCGGCATTCGCCAGCGCCGGATGGGTTGCCAGCAGCTCGCGTACTTGATCCAACGTCTTGGTGCGGACCTGCGTCGGCGAGGTGATGCAGTAGCTGCGCGACGCAACCAAATCGATGAGCGCTTGCGGCGTAAGGTAATTCGTCCACTCCACCTGGTGACGTTGCACATCGGTGAACGGCTCCGGCAGGGTCACGTGATCGCGCATCGGATCGCCGTCGCGGCCTATGATCCGGCCTAGCTCCCGCACCCAGCCGAGTCGCTCGTCACGGGTGTTCCACAGCAAACCGAGTCGCCCGCCGGGTCGCAGCACCCGGGCCAGCTCGGGAATCGCCCGCGCGGGGTTGAACCAGTGCCACGCCTGTGCGACAAGTACGGTGTCAACACTGTTGTCCGGTAACGGGATTTCCTCCGCTGTCCCGAGCAGCGCGGGGGTTTCCGGCACCGACTTGCGCAGCATCTCCAGCATCTCGGCGATCGGGTCGACTGCGATGACGTCCAGCCCGCGTTCCACCAGTCGGGTGGTCAGCTTGCCGGTCCCGGCACCGAGGTCGAGCACGTCGCTGGCACCGGGCGGCAGCAGCCAGTCGATCGCATCCGGCGGATAGGACGGACGGCCGCGCTCGTACGCGGCCGCTTCAGAGCCAAACGACAATGAGCGGGCCTGTGAGGACTGAGTCACCGTGGACACGCACCCTTAGCGGCCGCCAAATTGAGGGTTTGGCGGACCAGTTCACCGACGGCTTTGGATTCCACCAGGAAGCCGTCGTGCCCGAATATCGAGTCGACCACCTGCAGCCGGTCGCAACCGGGCAGCAGCTCGGCCAGTTCCTCTTGCAGCCGCAGCGGGTAGAGCCGGTCAGAGGTGATTCCGCCGACCACCGCCGGCACCGGGCAGCCGCGCAGGGCGGTCGCGACACCGCCGCGGTCGCGGCCGACATCGTGACTGGACAGCGACTCGGTGAGCACCACGTAGCTGCCGGCGTCGAAGCGCGACACCAGCTTGCCCCCCTGATGCTCGAGGTAGCTCTGCACCGCGTAGCGGCCACCGGACGTGGGATCCTCGTCGCCCTGTGCTTCGTTGGCGAAGCGGGTGTCCAGCTCGCCCTCACCTCGGTAGGTCAGATGCGCGAAACGGCGGGCGATCTCCAGACCGGCGTCGGGGGTACGTCCGGTGCCGTAATAGTCACCGTCCCGCCACTTCGGGTCGGCCTTGATGGCCGCGATCTGGGTGCACTGGGTGCCGATCTGATCGGCGGTGGCACGCGCACCAACGGCCAGCAGCAGGCCGGCGCCGACGCGGTCGGGATAGGCGACCATCCACTCCAGCGCCCGCGCGCCACCCATCGATCCGCCGATCACCGCAGCGACTTCGGTGATACCCAGCGCCGCCAGGGCCGCAACGTCAGCCTCGACCTGGTCCCGGATCGATATCGCCGGAAACCTTGAGCCCCAGGGCTTTCCGTCCGATGTGAGCGAACTCGGACCGGTGGAGCCGCGACAACCGCCCAGCACGTTGGTGGCCACCGCACACCAGCGGTTGGTGTCGATCGGCGCGCCCGGGCCCGCGATCCCGTCCCACCAGCCCGGAGTGGGATGCCCGGGCCCGGCAGGCCCGGTGATGTGCGAGTCGCCGGTCAGCGCATGCAGGACGACGACGACGTTGTCGCGG
>DATAZN010000355.1:0-3789 GCA_036272035.1 Mycobacterium sp.
TGCAGCTGATCGAGAGCCACGTCGATCTTTCGGACTTGCTGGCGCAGTTGGCGATTCCGATTCCCAAGGTGACCACGCCGCAGATGTTCACCTATCAGCTGCGTGAACGGGCCCGCTCGGACCGCAAGCGAATTGTGCTGCCCGAGGGTGACGACGATCGTATCCTCAAATCGGCGGGCCGGGTGCTGCAGCGGGGTATCGCCGACCTGACCATTCTCGGCGACGAGAGCCAGATCCGCGCCCGCGCAGCCGAGCTCGGTGTCAACCTGGACGATGTCGCAGTATTCGATCCCCGCACCAGCGAGTTGTGTGACCAATTCGCCGAGCAGTACGCCCAGCGGCGTGCCAAAAAAGGTGTCACCGTCGAGCAGGCTCGCGAGATCATCCACGACGTCTCGTATTTCGGCACCATGCTGGTGTACAACGGCATGGTCGATGGCATGGTGTCCGGTGCGGTGCACACCACGGCTCACACCGTTCGCCCGGCTTTCGAGATCATCGGCACCGCGCCGGGCATCTCAACGGTGTCCAGTGTCTTCTTGATGTGCCTGCCGAATCAGGTGCTGGCGTATGGAGATTGTGCGATCGTCCGCGACCCGACCGTCGAGGAGCTTGCCGACATCGCGATCAGCGCCGCGCAGACCGCGGCGCAGTTCGGCATCGAGCCACGAGTGGCCATGCTGTCGTATTCCACCGGAGAGTCCGGCTCGGGAGCCGACGTCGACAAGGTCAGGGAGGCAACCGGATTGGTCCGCAGCCGAGCACCGCAGGTGCTGGTCGAGGGGCCGATCCAGTACGACGCCGCAGTCGAGCCATCCGTTGCTGCCACAAAGATGCGCGACTCGCCGGTCGCCGGCAAGGCCACCGTGCTGATATTTCCGGACCTGAACGCCGGCAACAACGCCTACAAGGCGGTGCAACGCAGTGCGGGTGCGATCGCGATCGGCCCGGTGCTGCAGGGTTTGAACAAGCCGGTGAATGACTTGTCTCGCGGCGCTCTGGTCGACGACATCGTCAACACCGTCGCGATCACCGCGATCCAGGCGCAGGGTGTCGATGACTCCTAGCCCCGTAGTGCTGGTGCTGAACTCCGGTTCGTCGTCGCTGAAATATCAACTGATCGAGCCTGATTCGAGTGACTCGCTGGCGGACGGCATCGTCGAGCAGATCGCTGAGCCGTCGTCGCCCGTCACCGACCACGGCGCGGCCTTACGGGTGGCATTCGAGAAGCTGTCTGACGACGGCATCGATTTGAATGCCTGCGGGCTGGCCGCGGTCGGTCACCGGGTGGTCCATGGCGGGTCGGTCTTCTATCGGCCTACCGTCATCAATGACAAGGTCATCGCGGAGCTCAAGCAACTGTCGATGCTGGCCCCACTGCACAATCCGCCCGCTCTGCAAGGCATCGAGGTCGCCCGAACGATGCTGCCGGAGGTGCCGCACGTCGCGGTGTTCGACACCGCGTTCTTCCACAACCTGCCTGCGGCCGCGGCGACCTATGCGATCGATCGAGAACTCGCGGAGAAGTGGCACATCCGGCGGTACGGATTTCACGGCACCTCACACCGCTACGTCAGCGAACAGGCCGCGGCATTCCTGGGCCGGCCGTGGGAAGAGCTGAATCAGATTGTGCTGCATCTGGGTAACGGCGCCTCCGCGTCGGCGATCGCAGGTGGTCGCCCTGTCGACACCTCCATGGGACTGACTCCGTTGGAGGGCCTGGTGATGGGCACCCGCAGCGGTGACATCGATGCGGGCATCGTGAGCTATCTGCATCGCGAGGCCGACATGAGTGTCGACGACATCGAGTCAATGCTCAATCATCAGTCCGGCTTGCTGGGCCTGGCTGCGGAACGGGATTTCCGCCGTCTGCGCGAAATGATCGAATCCGGCGACAGCTCAGCGCAATTGGCCTACGACGTATTCATTCACCGGCTGCGCAAATACATTGGCGCATACCTGGCGATCCTGGGCCGCACCGATGTCGTGAGCTTTACCGCGGGTGTCGGAGAAAACGCCGCCGCACTGCGCCTGGACGCGCTGAACGGGCTTCAGGGGCTGGGCATCGACATCGATGAGCAGCGAAACACCCAGCCTGCCAGGGGCCCTCGGCGGATTTCCGCCGACGGCTCGCCGATCGCCGTTCTGGTGGTCCCGACTAACGAGGAGCTGGCGATCGCCCGCGACTGCTTGAGAGCGATCTAGACCGAGTAGTTCGCAGTAGACGTCAGAACGTGCGACGCCAGGCCGGCGCGGGTGAGGTGGCGATGTGCTTGCGTACCAGTTAGAACGTGCTGGTGGGACGGACCCGGTTGGCCATGTCGATCAGCTTGTAGCGGTGCGCCTGGGTAGGCGCCGCCCGGGCCAGCCCGCGCAGTGACGCCTCGACACCTAGCCGCAGCCCGTGTTCGGTGAACGGAAAGCCGAGAATGTGGTTGGTGCTGGCCTCGTGATCTCCCAGCCAGTCCAAAGCACTACCGAGCACCAGGGCGCGAATCTGCAGCACTCGCGGCTCGGTCGGCGGCAGCGCCTCCACCCGTCGTGCGGCGTCGCGGATCTGGTCTTCGGTGATCTCACTGGCCGAACGGCCGGACAGCAACGTCACCGCACTGGTGAGCCTCGCGGTGGTGAAATACCTTGAGGTGGCTGGGACTTCGTCAAGAGTGCGTACCGCACCGCCCCGGTCCCCCACGACCGACTGCGCCCTGGCCAATCCGAAGGCCGCCGAGATCACCCCGTCGTCGGTCTTCCACACCTCGTCGTAGTACTTGTGTTCGTCTGAGCTGCCGGCTAATTCGGCCGTCGCGGCCAGGGCCATCTTGGGCGCCAGCTCGCCGGGAAAGGTGTCTAGCACCTCGCTGAAATGCTTGCTCGCCGTCTCGTAGTCGGCAGTCAGCAATTCGGAGACTGCGCGATACCAGACCAGGCGCCAACGCCAGCCGACTCGCTCGGCGAGGTCGTCGAGCTTGCGGGTCGCCTTGGCGACATCGCCGAGGTCCAGCAGCGCCCGCACCTCCATCAACGGCAGTTCGATGGAATCCGACAAGTCGATATCGTCGGAATCCATTGCGCCGTGGCGGAATGCGCGCAGCGAATCCAGCGTCTGCACCGGCTGCGATAGCACGGTCGCCTGCAGCAGCGGTGCGGCGACGTCGGCCGGATCGACCAACGGCACCTGCAGCGCGGTGACGATCTCCTTGGCGGTCAACTTCTCCGAATGCACATGACCGTCGAGGTACACGTCGGTGTGGGCGACCAACAGCGCTTCTCCGAACGTCGAGCGACTACGGGAGAAGATCGTCGACAAGCCCGGCCGCCGTACGCCGGTGTCCTGCGCGACCACCTCACGCAGCACACCCGAAAGCTGTCCGGACATTTCTTCGGCGCTGACGAATCGCCGCCGCGGATCCGGATCGATTGCGCGGCGGAGCAACCGGCCGAATGAGTCGTACTTGGCGAGCACCGGGTCGTCTTCGGGCAGCCCGTCGACGTATCGTCCGCCGCGGGCGCGCAATTTCAACGTCAGGGCAGCCAGCGTACGACCGACCGTGTAGATATCGCTGGCCACCGTCGGACCGGTTCGCACGATCTCGGGCGCCTGGTACCCCGGTGTGCCGTAGAGATAGCCGAACGAGTTGATTCGCGAAGCGGCTCCAAGGTCGATCAGCTTGAGTTGCTCTTCGGTGAGCATGATGTTTTCCGGCTTGAGGTCGTTGTAGACCAAACCGATGGAGTGCAGATAGCTCAGCGCCGGAAGGATTTCCAGCACGTACGCGATCGCTTCGGCGA
>DATAZN010000356.1:0-3444 GCA_036272035.1 Mycobacterium sp.
CTGGAATCCAGTTGGCGGAGGCACTCGAGGCCTTCATCAGCCGACGCGATCCGAGCCTGGAAAATGTACTGATCAGGCGAGCGACTCCGACGGGCGACGTCGAAACGCGGGTACAGCCCCACAAGCGGTGGTACGAGGTCGTCTTCGAGGTCGACGACAACCCTGATGAAGAAGAAGACGATGACGACGAGGACACCTTCCAGGCACGTAAAAAAGCCGCGGCGAAGGCGAAGGCAGCGGAAAAAGCACGAGTAAAGGATTGGACGGGGCGTAAGCAGGGATTGTTTCCAGCTAGCGAAACTTGGCCCGAAACCAATCAGTGACGCGAATCGATCTTCATCGCCGATGATGTAAGGCAGCAGACCGAGAGGAGCGGCGCTGGTGGCTGACGTGTCGGTAGTGGATCGAGCTCGTGGGATGCGCGACCTGGTCTCCGCCGAGGCCGCGGAATCCGAACGTTTACGAACGCTCTCGCCAGCGATCGTCGACGAGATGTGGGCCTCTGGCCTGATGGTGGCGTTCAACCCGAAGGCGGCCGGCGGAGTCGAGCCGTCCTTCAACGAGATGATCGACACCTGGATCGAAATGGCATGGCAGGACGGTTCTTTCGGCTGGATCGGGATCGCCAACCTGCCGTCGACGTTCGCGGCGGCCACGTACCTTCCCGACGAGGGCTTCGACGAGATATTCACCAGGAACGGGGGCCGCATCACCATCGGCGGTCAGTACTTTCCCAACGGACAGGGAACGGCAGTCGACGCTGGCTATCGGTTGAACGGTGCGTGGAGTTTCGGCTCTGGCACCGGACACTCGGCCTATATCGGCGCCGGCTTCTTCCCGATGGACAACGGTGAAATGCGTTGGGTCAGTGAGGGCATTCCCGACATGCGGGTCGCGTTCTTACCTCGCGAGGAGGTCAACTTCACCGACGGGTGGCATGTCCAGGGGCTCAAGGGCACCGGCTCGTACGACTACAACGTCGCCGATGTGTTCGTACCGGAACACCGAACCATGCCGCTGTTCGCCCGTGAGCCTTTCCGCGGAAGCTCGGCGGCCAGCCGGATGGGCCTGATGCCCATCACCGCTGCCGGCCACGCCTCGTTCGCCCTGGGCGTCGCCAAGAGCATGCTCGACGATGTCGAGGAACTCGCGGCCACCAAGGTGCGGATGAGCGATATGGCCACGTTGGCCAGCCGTCAGACCTTCCAGAAGGGTCTCGCCCACCACGTCGCTGCCTGGCGGGCGGCTCGGCTGCTGGTGATCGATGCCTTTTCCACGGCAGAGGCAGCAGTTGACGCGGGCAACGAACTGACGCCCCAATTGCGCGCCGACATGAGGGTGGCGGCGGTGTACGCCACCGACACAGCACGGGCGGCCGCCGAGTGGGCCCATTTGGCGGCCGGGACCACCGCGATCCGCGAGGGTAGCCGACTCGAGCGCGCGTTCCGTGACATCTACACCGGCACTCAGCACGCGTTCATCAGCGAGAAGGTGGCAATGGACGTCGCACAGATCTGGCTGGGCATCATCGATGACCAATTCGGACTCTGATTGCGCGGCAGCCGAATTCGAGAGGATCAGCCATGGTGAGCGTCGATCGCGCCAGTTCACGCACGTTCGTCGTCACCGGTGCCGCATCGGGGATTGGCCTGGCTACCGCAGAGCGATTGCTGGCCGAAGGCGGCAGTGTTGTCGGTGCCGACCTGGCTGCCCCTCCTGACCTTGGCCCCGACTTCCGGTTCGTGGCCGCCGACATCACTGACGAGGCCGCAATCGCTGCCGTGCTGGCCGCCGTGCCGGACCGCCTTGACGGGGTGGTGCACGCCGCTGGGGTCGCGGGCGGAGGCCCGGTCCACCTGCTGGATCTCGCCGAATGGGAACGGGTGATCGCGATCAACCTCACCGGTACCTTTCTCGTCGCCAAAGCGGCCCTGGCCCGAATGATCGAACAACCCCGGGTCGATGGCGAACGGGGTTCGATCGTGACGTTGGCCAGCATCGAGGGTCTGGAAGGTACAGCGGGTGGCAGCGTCTACAACGCCGCCAAGGGTGGTGTCGTGATGCTCACCAAGAACATCGCACTGGACTACGGCCCAAGCGGTATCCGGGCCAACGCGATCTGCCCCGGATTCATCGAAACGCCGTTAACCGAAAGTGTTTTCGGGTTACCGGGGATGGAAGGACCGCGGGCCTCGGTTACCCAAGAGCACGCCCTGCAGCGGATGGGCCGCGCGGAAGAGATCGCCGCAATGGCGGCTTTCCTGGTGTCGACCGATGCGTCCTTCGTCAGCGGCCAGGCAATCGCTGTCGACGGTGGTTACACAGCCGGCCGTGATCACGGGGTGGTGCAGCTCTTCGGATTTCCGACCTGAGGATGTGAGTCCAATGCCGGACAAGACGACGATGCAATTGGCGTGCGAGGAACGCCAGGACTTTGTCGATTTGCTCGATGGACTATCCGCAGGGCAATGGGAGCAACCGAGTTTGTGCGAACTCTGGCGAGTACGCGACGTCGTCGCACACGTTGTCAGCTATGAAGAACTGAACCGCTGGCAGCTAGTGCGCCGGTTCACCAAAGGTGCGTTGCGGCCCCGACGCATCAACGCGCTCGGTGTCGCCGAGTACGCGCCGCGCTCGCCCAAAGAGCTCACGCAGCTGATGCGTACCTCGATTCCGCCGCGAGGACTCACGTCGGCATTCGGAGGCATGATCGCTTTGGTCGACGGCATGATCCACCAGCAGGACGTCCGGCGGCCGCTCGGTCAGCCGCGGGTCATCGCGCCGGACCGCCTGCGCAGGGTGCTGAACTACGCCTTGACGTCGCCGGCGACTCGCGGTGCCCACCGAACTCGTGGCGTGCGACTGGCCGCCACCGATCTCGACTGGAATCACGGTGACGGGCTGGAGGTCACTGGTCCGGCGGAGGCGCTGTTGATGGCGATGGCCGCACGGCCGGACGCGTTCAATCAGTTGACCGGGCCCGGCAAAGAGCTTCTAGCCAAGCGCATTTGCGGCTAGACAGCGAGCGAACGCGCGTCAGTCGACGAGGATGCACGCCGACAGCGCAGCGTCCACGCTGACGTCGACGGGCAGCGCCTCGCTGAGACCACACGCCTTCAGAATGCGCGAGACGACCGGCTGGTTACTTACCAGCCGCATCTCGACTCCGCGATCCCGACAGAGCGCTGCCTCCTCGGCGAGCGCGGAGTATGCGCAGCACCCCATGAAGTCCAGGCCGCTGATGTCCACCACGAGCGGTCCGGGAGGAGCGGCCGCCGCCGCCGCCTCGCTCAGCAGCCGTCGCCAGACGGCGTCGTTGGATGCGTCCAGCTCGCCGCCCGCGCTGACGATCACGGCTAAGTCGCAACGCTCAGTGGTCGCTCGGAGGGTGCTCCGTGATTGCGCCAGTTCAGAAATCAGCCGACTGCTCAGCATCAGGGGATG
>DATAZN010000357.1:0-3490 GCA_036272035.1 Mycobacterium sp.
GTGCTGGTTCCGGTGAATACGCGGTTCAAGCCCGACGAAGCCGGCGACATCATTACCCGCAGTGCGGCGAAGGCCGTGTTGGTGCGCAAGGATTTTCTCGGCCAGGACTACACCGCTCCCGCCGGGGTACCGGTCATCGACCTAGCATCCGACTTCCTCTCCAGCGGTTCGCCGTTCGAGCGGGCAGTCAGCGGAACCGATGTCTCCGACGTCATCTTCACCTCAGGCACGACCGGGCGACCGAAGGGCGCGATGATGAATCATCGCCAAACCCTGCGCATGTACGAGGAGTGGGCGACGCTCGCCGACCTGCGCGAGGGCGACCGCTATCTGATGATCAACCCGTACTTTCATACGTTCGGCTTGAAAGCGGGCCTGATCGCGTCGTTCCTGCGCGGAGCAACCATGCTGCCGCTGGCGGTGTTCGACGTCGATGCAGTGGTGGATCTCATTGAGCGCGAGCGTATCTCGATCTTGCCCGGGCCACCGACGTTGTACCACTCGTTGCTGACGGTTCACGACAAGGCCAAGCTTTCGTCGCTGCGGGCGGGTGTCACCGGCGCCGCCGACATCCCGGTCGAACTGGTTCGTCGCATACACAGCGAACTGCCCTTCGAAACGTTGATGACGGGTTACGGGCTCACCGAAGCCGGCAACGTGACGTTGTCGCGGCCCGGCGACTCCTTCGAGGACGTGGCCACTACCGCGGGCTTGCCCTGCGAGGACGTCGAGGTGCGCATAGCCGAGGACGGCGAGGTGTTGGTTCGCGGTTACGGGGTCATGCAGGGTTACCTAGACGATCCGGAGGCCACCGCGCAGGCGATCGACGATGACGGCTGGTTGCACACCGGCGATTTGGGCAATTTCGACAAGGCGGGCCGGCTGAGGATCGACGGGCGTAAAAAGGACATGTTCATTGTTGGCGGCTTCAACGCCTATCCGGCTGAGATCGAGGGCTTCATGCTTGAACACCCTGCGGTCGCTCAGGTCGCCGTTATCGGTGTGCCCGACCAGCGACTCGGTCAGGTGGGTAAGGCCTTTGTGGTGCCCCTTCAACGTGCGAAGGGCGCAGTGTCCGAGGAAGATCTGATGGCCTGGTGCCGCGAGCGGATGGCTGGATTCAAAGCGCCACGATACGTCGAGTTCCTCGGTGAGCTTCCGCTGAACGCCACCGGGAAGGTGATGAAGGACCAACTGCGGTGAGCTCAGCAGACCCTCGTTCGCACTCGCTGGTGATCGCGTCCGACTACCGCGTGGCGGATCCGGAGCAGGTGTGGCCGCTGCTCACCCGGCGCAGATCGGCCCTCGCCGGTATCGGCGCACACCATGTGCTGCTGTACACCTCTACGCATGACCATGGTCGCGTCCTGGTGACGATCGGCGTGCGCAGTCGCGAGCCGATTGTCGAACTGTTGCGATCGCGAGTGTTTTTCGACTGGTTCGACGCGGTCGGCGTCGACGACATCCCGGCCGTCTTCGCCGGCGAGATCGTGGAACGGTTCGGGTCGGTCGCCCCGTCGGCCCCGGGCGTCGTGGTCGCCGCGATGTCGGCGGTTGATGACGTGCCCTCGCTGGCCCACGAGATACGGCGCGCACTACCGAGATTCGAGGCGGCGGGCATCCGGGAGACCCGGTTGTTTCAGGCCTTCGACGACAGCCACGAAGTAATGATCCTGCAGGAACTCGACGACGAGAACCATGCCCGACGCTGGATCGAACATCCCGACGCCGCCGCCCCGTGGATAGACGGAGCCGGCGTAGGCGCTTACCCGCCGGTGTTCGTCGGCAAGTTCTTCGACATGATGCGGATCGACGAGTAGGCGGGCCGCCCGGTGTTCGTCTGCCTGTGTAACGGGATTACCAGCCAGGTGGTGGCCGATGCCATCGCCGGCGGGGCGTCGACGACCAATCAGATCGCGGCGGTGTGCGGGGCGGGCGCCGAATGCGGCCGATGCCGTCGCACGCTGCGAAAATTGCTTGACACACCGAACGGAGACCGCCGCAGCGTGCACGCCTGAATTACCGACGCGAGCTGCCATCCGCGGAGGTGGGTCCGACGAGTTCGGTCAACAGGTCGGGAATGTCAAGACGTGGCACCACCGCCTCGATCAACACCATCCGATCACGGTGATCGGCCGCCGCGACGAACGCGTCGTCGAGTTCGCCGTAGTTTTCGGCCCGAAAGATCAGGTGGTCGGTCACACCGAGCGCGGTGGGAATGTCGGCCCAGCGCCACGCGACAATGTCGTTGTAGTGCGCGGTCTCTCCGTGAATCGCCCGCTCGATGGTGTAGCCGTCGTTGTTGACCACGACAATGACCGGCGACAGTCCCTCGCGCGAAAAAGAGCCCAGCTCCTGCACGGTCAGCTGCGCGGCGCCGTCGCCGATCAGCAGCACCGGTCTGCGATCCGGTTGGGCCAGGCCTGCACCAAGCGTCGCGGGCAGCGTGTAGCCGATTGAGCCCCATAGGGGTTGGCCGATGAAGGTGACGCCTTGGGGCAGTCGGTGGGTGGCCATGCCGTAGAACGAGGTGCCCTGATCCGCGAGCACGATATTGCCGGGGGTGAGTGCGTCGCAGAACCTGTCCCACAACATCTTTTGGCTTACTGGCTCGTCGCGTCCGGGTTTTTCCACCGGGGCGTCGTCGGTCGACGATACGACCGCAGGTGAGGTGATGCCACGTTCGGTGAGAATCGCGGTGACCGCGTCCAGCGCCGCCGTCATGTCCAGCGGCGCGAAAACCTCTGTGCCGACCGTGCTCTGCTGCGGCCCGATGTCGATGGTCCGGGCCGGGTCGATGCGCTGGCTGAAGAAGCCGCTGACCATGTCGGTGAACACGACTCCCGCCGTCACGAGCACCGGCGACTCTTCGATCGACCGGCGTACCGACTCGGCGCTGGCGGAGCCCGCGTAGATACCCAGGTATTCCGGTGCGCTCTCGTCGACCAGACTTTTGCCCCACATCAGCGTCGCGTGCGGCACCACGTCGGCTGCCAGCAGCGCTTCGAGAGTGCCGACGGCATTCAACCGGTGAACCAATAAGTCGGCCAGCACGGTGAGCTGGTGGTCGGCGATGAGTGTGGTTGCGGCTTCTTTGAATAGCGCCAGCGCCCTTGGGCTGGTGCCGCCCGTATAACGCGGTAACGGCGCGGTGGGCGGTTCGGTTTCGAAGCGCGCCACGTCGGTGGGCAACAGTAGATACCCGGGTCGTCGCTGCTCTCGGACTTCGCTGAGTACCCGGTCGATTTCCCTGGCGGCCGTCGCCGGCATGAGATTGGCTTGGGCGCAGGTGATTTCCCGGCTCACCCGCAGGAAGTGCTCGAAATCGCCGTCGCCCAACGAATGGTGTAGAGCCCGACGGGTGCCCTGTGCGTCCTTCGACGGCCCGCCGACGATGTGCACAACCGGCACGTGCTCGGCGTAGCTACCCGCGATCGCGTTGGCGGCGGAGAGTTCGCCGACTCCGAATGTCGTTACCACGGCCGACATT
>DATAZN010000358.1:0-12700 GCA_036272035.1 Mycobacterium sp.
AAGAAATCGAACGTAACCGGCTGGCGAACGCGAAGGCAGCCGCGGGAAACGCCGCCGCCGGAGCGCAGCACGTCGGTAACGTCCGTGTGGTGGCGCAGCGGATGTCGGCCGGCATGACGGCCGCCGATCTGCGCTCGCTGGTCGGCGATATTCGCGGCAAGCTCGGCAACGATCCGGCGGTGGTCGCCCTGATCGCCGAGGGCGAAGACGACAGCGTGCCGTACGCGGTGGCCGCGAACCCCGCCGCCCAGGATCTGGGTATCCGCGCCAACGACTTGGTCAAGCAGCTCGCCGCAGCGGTCGACGGACGTGGCGGCGGCAAGGCGGATCTCGCGCAGGGTTCGGGTAAGGACGCGTCGGGCATCGACGCGGCGCTCGACGCGGTGCGTACAGAGATAGCAAGGATCAGCTGAGTGGACTCCTCGCATCGCCTGCCGGACCGGCCCGGCAGCGACGATCCCGGGGCTGGGCGGCGGCTCGGCATCGATGTCGGCAGTGTGCGGATCGGCGTGGCTACCAGCGACCCGGACGGCATCTTGGCCACCCCGGTCGAGACGGTCCGTCGGGAACGATCCGGCAAGCACATGCGGCGGCTGGTCGAGCTGGTCGCCGAGTTGCACGCAGTCGAAGTTGTCGTCGGCTTGCCGCGAACGCTGGCCGACCGCACCGGCCCGTCGGCGCTTGACGCGATCGAGCTGGCCGAGGTGCTGGCCGGGCGGATCGCACCGATTCCGGTGCGACTGGCCGACGAACGCCTGACGACCGTTAGCGCGCAGCGATCGCTGCGCCAGGCCGGGGTCAAAGCCAAGGGCCAGCGTAGGGTCATCGACCAGGCGGCGGCGGTGGCGATCCTGCAGGGTTGGCTCGACGAACGTCGTGCCATGCTGCCCGGGGAGGTCAACGGTGTCTGACAGCCGGGAGCGCGCTCAGCCGGTGGCTGTCGGGCCGCCGCGTCGCCGGCGGTCGCGCGCCGAACGTCTTCGCGCCGAGCGGGAGGTGCGTCGACGGCGCACCGCCCGCGGAATTCTCGTCGCCCTGTGCATCGGCGTGGTTGTCGTCGCAGTGTTCGTCGGCTCCAGGATGTGGCACACCTTCAGCCCGCAAAACGACTTCGCCGGCAACGGCAAACAGGACCTGGTGGTCCAGGTGCATCCCGGGGACTCGACCACGGCGATCGGCGAGACGCTGCACAAACAAGACGTCGTCCGGACCGTCAAAGTGTTCATCGAGGCCGCGCAAGGCAACGAAGCGATCTCGGCGATCCAGCCCGGTTACTACCGGCTGCGCACCGAGCTCCCGGCGGCTTCGGCGGTCAAGGCGCTCGCCGATCCCGCGAGCCGAGTCGGCAAGGTGGTCATCCCCGAAGGTGAGCAGCTCGACGACACCGCCGACGTCAAGACCAACGCCACCACACCCGGCATCTTCACGATGATCGCCAACGCCAGCTGCGTCGAGCTGAACGGGGACAAGCACTGCATCGCAGCGGCCGATTTGCGCACAGCGGCCGAAAAGACCCCGCTGGCATCACTTTCCGTGCCGTCATGGGCCGCTGCGTCGGCAACGGCGATGGGTGACGATCACCGTCGGATCGAGGGCCTGATCGGGCCGGGCACCTGGAACGTCAACCCGTCGGCGTCTCCGCAGGAGATCCTGGAGTCGTTGATCAGCGCCAGCTCGGAGCATTACGTGAGATCGGGTCTGCTGGAGACGGCCACCGCGATGAACATGTCGCCGTACAACGTCCTGGTGGTCGCCTCGCTGGTTCAGCGGGAGGCCAAACCGCAGGACTTCGCCAAGGTGGCGCGGGTCATCTACAACCGGTTGGCCGAGCACCGCAAGCTGGAGTTCGACTCGACGGTGAACTATCCGCTGGACCGCCGCGAGGTTGCTACCACCGACGGCGATCGCGACAATTCCACGCCGTGGAACACCTACGCCTCCGACGCGCTGCCCGCGACGCCGATCTGTTCGCCCAGCACCGACGCCCTCAAAGCGGCCGAGCATCCCGAAGACGGCGATTGGCTGTACTTCGTGACCATCGACCCGCAGGGCACGACGTTGTTCACCCGCGACTATCAACAGCATCTGGCGAACATCGAGTTGGCCAAGCGCAACGGTGTCCTCGACAGCGCGCGCTAAGAAAGCGGCGGTGCTCGGTTCGCCGATCGCACATTCGCGCTCTCCGCAACTGCACCTGGCCGCCTACCGGGCGCTCGGCCTGGATGGGTGGACGTATCAGCGGATCGAGTGCGGCGCCGACGAATTGCCTGGCGTGGTAAGCGGATTCGGCCCGGAATGGGTTGGCGTGTCGGTGACCATGCCCGGCAAATTCGCCGCGCTGCGATTCGCCGACGAGCGCACCGACCGGGCCGAGCTGGTCGGTTCGGCCAACACGCTGCTGCGTACGCCGGGTGGCTGGCGGGCCGACAATACCGACGTCGACGGCGTGGCGGGTGCGCTGAGCTCAGAAGGCTTCGCGACGGGTGCCGCGGTGGTCGCGGGATCCGGCGGTACCGCGCCGGCGGTGATCGTGGCACTGGCCGGATTGGGTGTCACCGACATCGCCGTCGTCGCCCGGAACCCGGACAAGGCCGCTGGGCTGGTCGAGCTGGCTGACCGGGTCGGCGCAGTGGCCCGATACTGCGACCTGAACGACGGTGCGATCAGCGATGCGGTCGGTGCCGCCGCTGTGTTGGTCAACACCTTGCCCGCGGAGGTTGCGGCCCGTTACGCGGAGTCCTTCGCCGATGTGCCGATCCTGCTCGACGCGATCTACGACCCATGGCCGACGCCGCTGGCCTCCGCGGTGGCCGCCGCGGGCGGGCGGGTGATCAACGGTCTGCAGATGCTGTTGCATCAGGCCTTCGCCCAAGTCGAACAATTCACAGGCCTACCCGCGCCGCGAGCGGCGATGGCTTCGGCTTTGGATTAGCCTGCGGCTCATGCTGACCGCGGCCGTGCTGCTCTGGATGGCGGCGCTGACCGGCTACGACGTCCGCCAACGCCGGCTGCCCAACCGGCTGACTCTGCCGGGGTTCGTGGTGGTGATGCTCATCGCCGCCGGCTCAGGCTACGGCCCGGCAGCTGCGCTGGGAGCCGCGGCGTTGACCACGGTCTATCTGCTGGTGCACCTGCTGGCGCCGACGGCGATGGGCGCCGGGGACGTCAAGCTGGCCCTCGGTCTGGGCGCGCTGACCGGATGCTTCGGTGCGGAGGTGTGGTTGCTCGCCGCGATCGCAGCGCCTTTGTTGACCGCTGTGGTCGGCATAGTGGCGCGCCTCGGCTGGTCGGCGAAGACGGTGCCGCACGGCCCGTCGATGTGTCTGGCCAGCATGGCGGCTGTAGGACTGGCGGTGCTGGCGTAGCCGAAGTGGCAGCTTCTGGCAGCGCCGACGGTCGATTTGGCAGCGGCTCGCGCCGCAGCATTGCCTCATGACGAATGCATCGATTTCGCGTAGCCCCGACCGAATCAACGACACCCGCTGGCGCTCCGTCGGCACCGACCTTGCCTTCTGGACCGTGGTGGGTGCGGTGGTCGCCGCACTGAGCGGTCCGCTCGGTGAGATGTGGGGCGTGCCGCGTGCCGACCTGGTGGCCGGTGGAGTGACGTTCCTTGCCGGCGGGGCCCTATTGCTGTTCGGTCTGAACCGAATCCGTCCCCTCTCGCGTGGGCTGGTGCTGGGTTGCGGCGTTTCCAACCTGTTACTGGCGCCGACGATGTGGGTGGCGGCAGCCCTGGGCTGGCTTTCGCTGAGCACCGCGGGCAACTGGGCGCTGGCCGGTGCGGGCGACGCGGCTCTGGTGCTGGGTATCTGGCAGCTCGCTGCGTCGCGACGTTCACGGTAGCCCTCAGTCTGCTGTTTTTTAATTGTCGAGGCCTGTCGTGGGAAGATGGGACTCGTGTTGCGATGGACTACTGCTGGTGAATCGCACGGCCGAGCATTGGTGGCCGTGGTCGAAGGCATGGTCGCCGGACTGACCGTCACCTCCGACGACATCGCCGACCAGCTGGCCCGCCGCCGCCTCGGCTACGGCCGCGGCGCCCGGATGAAGTTCGAGCGCGACCAGGTCACGGTGCTGGCCGGGGTGCGCCACGGCGTCACACTCGGCGGGCCGATCGCCATCGAGATCGGCAACACCGAATGGCCGAAATGGGAAACCGTGATGGCGCCCGACCCGGTCGACGCCGCGGAACTGGAGGTGGCGCGCAACGCGCCGCTGACCCGGCCGCGACCCGGCCACGCCGACTACGCGGGCATGCTCAAATACGAGTTCGACGACGCGCGCCCGGTGCTCGAGCGGGCCAGTGCCCGCGAGACCGCTGCCCGGGTCGCGGCCGGCACCATCGCCCGGCAGTTCCTGCGGCAAGCCCTCGGCGTCGAGGTGCTGTCCCACGTCATCTCGATCGGCGACTCAACGCCTTACGAGGGTCCGCCGCCGCAGGCCGGTGACCTCGCGGCTATCGACGCCAGCAGGGTGCGGGCCTTCGACAAGGAGGCCGAAGAGTCGATGATCGCCGAGATCGAAGCCGCCAAGACGGACGGCGACACCCTGGGCGGCGTCGTGGAAGCCGTTGCGGTCGGATTGCCGGTCGGTCTGGGCTCTTTCACCAGTGGCGACAACCGGCTCGACAGCCAACTCGCCGCCGCCGTGATGGGCATTCAGGCGATCAAGGGCGTGGAAATCGGTGACGGGTTCGCCACCGCGCGCCGACGTGGCAGCCGCGCTCACGACGAGATGTATCCGGGTCCAGATGGCATCGTGCGCTCAACCAACCGGGCCGGCGGGCTGGAAGGCGGCATGACCAATGGCGAACCGCTGCGGGTACGCGCCGCAATGAAGCCGATTTCCACCGTGCCGCGCGCGCTGGCCACCGTGGACATGACGACCGGCGATGAGGCGGTCGCGATCAACCAGCGCTCGGATGTCTGCGCGGTGCCCGCTGCTGGCGTGGTGGTCGAGACGATGGTGGCGTTGGTGCTGGCTCGTGCCGCGCTGGAGAAGTTCGGTGGCGATTCGCTGACCGAGACCCGGCGCAACATCGAGTCCTACCTGCGGTCGGTGGCCGAGCGGGAGCCGGTCACCGAAGTTCGGGCATCCGGGTAATTCTGATGGCACCGAAAGCAGTGCTGGTGGGACTGCCGGGATCCGGTAAGTCCACCATCGGGCGACGGCTGGCCAAGGCCCTCAACGTCGGCATGCTGGACACCGACGCGGCGATCGAGGACCGGACCGGACGTCGCATCGCCGACATCTTCGCCACCGACGGGGAAGAAGAGTTCCGCCGCATCGAAGAAGACGTGATCCGGGCGGCGCTGGCCGAGCATGACGGCGTCCTGTCCCTTGGCGGCGGCGCGGTGACCACTCCGGGGGTGCGTGCCGCATTGGCCGGCCATACCGTCATCTACTTGGAAATCACTGCGGCCGAAGGGGTTCGGCGCACTGGCGGCAACACGGTGCGGCCGCTGCTGGCCGGGCCGGACCGGGCCGAGAAGTTTCGCGCGCTGATGACCCAGCGTGTTCCGCTCTATCGGAAGGTCGCCACGATCCGGGTGAATACGAGCCGTCGCAACCCTGGAGCCGTTGTCCGTCACATCGTGTGCCGGCTGAACGACCCGAAACCGGGCAACCTCGCGCGCAACCGCCGCCGTCCGCCGTGGCGCCGCACGCCGTCCCCGGAAGTGCCCAGCGCGCCCGAGCCCAGAACCGGACCGCCGCCCACCCCCGCGACGCCGGCCGCGCTGGCTGCGGCCCGTCGCGCCGAGGCGGATAAATGACGGAACTGCCCGAACCGGTCACCGTGCAGGTGGCCGTCAATCCGCCCTACCCGGTGGTGATCGGTACCGGGCTGCTGGGCGAGCTCGGCGAGCTGCTCGCCGGTCGGCACCGTGTCGCCATCCTGCATCAACCGGTGTTGACGGAGACGGCCGAGGTAGTTCGAAACCACCTGGCAGACAAAGGTATTGACGCACATCGCGTCGAGATTCCGGACGCCGAAGCCGGCAAAGACCTACCCGTGGTAGGTTTCATCTGGGAAGTGCTGGGCCGCATCGGCATTGGCCGCAAGGACGCCTTGGTGAGTCTGGGCGGTGGGGCCGCGACCGACGTCGCGGGCTTCGCCGCGGCGACCTGGCTGCGAGGCGTGTCGATCGTGCACGTGCCCACCACGCTGCTGGCGATGGTCGACGCGGCAGTCGGCGGCAAGACCGGGATCAACACCGATGCCGGTAAAAACCTGGTGGGCGCGTTTCATCAGCCCGCCGCCGTGCTGGTCGACCTGGCGACCTTGCAGACGTTGCCGCACAACGAAATCGCGGCCGGCATGGCCGAAGTCGTCAAGGCCGGTTTCATCGCGGACCCGGTGATCCTGGACCTGATCGAGGCCGACCCGCAGGCGGCGCTGGATCCGTCGGGGGAGGTGCTGCCGGAGTTGGTCCGACGCGCGATCGTGGTCAAGGCCGAGGTGGTGGCCGCCGACGAGAAGGAATCCGACCTGCGCGAAATCCTCAACTACGGCCACACATTGGGTCACGCGATCGAGCGGCGGGAGCGCTATCAATGGCGACACGGCGCCGCGGTCTCGGTGGGGTTGGTGTTCGCCGCCGAATTGGGCCGGCTGGCAGGGCGTCTCGATGACGCCACCGCGGAGCGTCACCGCAGCATCCTGACCTCGCTGGGGCTGCCGACGAGCTACGACGCCGACGCTCTGCCGCAACTGTTGGAGTCCATGGCCGGCGACAAGAAAACTCGTTCAGGGGTGCTGCGGTTCGTGGTGCTCGACGGCCTGGCCAAGCCCGGCCGGCTGGAAGGCCCGGACCCGGCCCTGCTGGCGGCCGCCTACGCGGAGGTGGGCACTCGATGAGCATCAACGTCATCAACGGACCCAACCTGGGCCGGCTCGGCCGCCGCGAGCCCGAGGTTTACGGCGACACCACCCATGACGATCTCGTCGCGCTGGTCGAACGCGAGGCCACCGAGCTCGGCGTGAAAGTCATTGTGCGACAAAGCGACAGCGAAGCTCAGCTGCTGGACTGGATCCATCAGGCCGCAGACGCCAAAGAGCCGGTGATCCTCAACGCCGGCGGGCTGACCCACACGTCGATCGCGCTACGAGACGCGTGCGTCGAGCTGAGCGCGCCCTTGATCGAGGTGCACATCTCCAATGTGTATGCCCGCGAAGAGTTTCGGCACAACTCATACCTGAGCCCGGTGGCGACCGGGGTCATCGTGGGATGCGGCGTCCAGGGGTATCTGCTAGCCCTGCGCCACCTGGCCAGCCTCGGCCGCTAGTGGTCGTCTGATTTCGGCTTTTCGATGTGCTCGGTGCTCGGCTCGGAATGCTCGTGGGACGGCAGCGCCTCGGTCTGCGCGGCGCTGGGCGGCGGCCAGGGGATCTTCTTGGTCGCTGCCTCGCTGGCGGCCGGGCTGACGGCTTCCTTAGTCGCTTCGGTTTCCTGGCTGTAGGCCGTCGGCGCCTCGTACTCGCGTTCGGCGGTCGCGACGGACGTCGACTGCTCCTGCGGCCAGGCGACACCCTCCGCGCCGGCCTGCTCCGACCGGACCGCGGCGAACACGTCAGTGTCGGCCCGATCCTCGTCGCCACTGCGGGCGCCACTCTGCGGCCGGTAGGCGCCCGTACGGTCAACCCGCCAGCGGCCAATGGCAACCCCGCTGATCGCGCCCAGGAAGACCACCAAGGCGGTGAAGGCCGCGAACGTGGTCAGCTCGTTGATCAGGCCACCGACGTACAGCGCCTGGTAGAACACCGAGATCAGCCAGGTCACCGCACCGCTGAGCAGCCCGGCAACCAGACCGGCCAGCAGCCACGTCATCGCCAGATCACCGCGACGGTCCGGGTCGGGGTTGGTTGCCGCATCCTCGCGGCCGTCGATCAGCCCCCAGGCGACTACGCCGGCGATGAACAGAAGCAGCAGCACGATGCTGATCAGTCCGGCGTGCGTCTGCCACACGCTGATCAACGTCCCCTGAAACAGCCGAACGACGACCATCGCGGCGCCGAACACCAGGCCGCGCAGCATCCAGTTAGTCATGGGGCCACAGCGTAGCGAGTAGCGTCACCTGGCGTGACACATTCCCAGCGGCGAGCCGCCCTCGGAGCTCGACTTCGGGCGGCAAAACTGGATGCGATGCTGGTCACGGACCTGATCAACGTTCGCTATCTGTCCGGCTTCACCGGGTCCAATGCTGCTCTGCTGGTATTCGCGGACGATGACGATGATGCCGTTTTGGCCACTGACGGTCGCTACCGCACCCAGGCCGCCCAGCAGGCGCCCGATCTGGAAGTGGCCATCGAGCGGGCCTGCGGGCGTTACCTCGCCGGGCGGGCCGCGGCCACCGGGGCGCAGCGGGTGGGTTTCGAGAGCCACGTGGTCACGGTGGACGCCTATGACGCGCTGGCCGCCGCGTCGGCTGAGGCCGGCGGCGCCGAGTTGGTCCGCGCCGCACAGACCGTGGAGGCGCTGCGCGAGATCAAAGACGCCGGGGAGGTGGCGCTGCTGCGGCTGGCCTGCGAAGCCGCCGACGCCGCGCTGACCGACCTGATCGCCCGCGGCGGCCTGCGGCCGGGGCGCACCGAGCTCGAGGTGGGCCGCGAGCTCGAGGCGCTGATGCTGGACCGCGGCGCCGACGGCGTCTCGTTCGAGACGATCGTGGCAAGCGGGGCGAATTCGGCGATCCCGCATCACCGGCCCACCGAGGCGGTGCTGGCCGCCGGAGACTTCGTCAAAATCGACTTCGGCGCCCTGGTCGGCGGTTATCACTCCGACATGACCCGCACCTTCGTGCTGGGCAAGGCCGCTGACTGGCAGCTGGAGATATACGAGCTGGTCAGCGACGCGCAACGAGCCGGCCGGGTTGCACTGGAAGCCGGAGCCGGCCTGGCCGACGTGGATGCGGCGGCCCGCGAGGTGATCGTCGACGCCGGGCATGGCGCCCACTTCGGTCATGGTCTCGGCCACGGGGTGGGGTTGCAGATCCATGAAGCGCCGGGGATCAACGCCACCGCCGCCGGTACACTACGTGCGGGCTCTGTGGTCACCGTGGAGCCCGGCGTCTATTTGCCAAACCGCGGCGGCGTCCGCATCGAGGACACGTTGGTTGTGGCCGACACGGGGCAGGCCATCGGCCACTCACCGGAATTGCTCACCCGGTTCCCCAAGGAACTGGCGATCTTGTAGGAGATTCACCGACTGTGGCAAGCACTGCCGATTTCAAGAACGGACTCGTGCTGGTGATCGACACCCAGCTGTGGCAGATCATCGAGTTCCAGCACGTCAAGCCCGGCAAGGGTCCGGCGTTCGTCCGCACCAAACTGAAAAACGTGCTCTCCGGGAAGGTCGTCGACAAGACCTACAACGCCGGGGTGAAGGTGGAGACCGCGACGGTGGACCGCCGTGACACCACCTACCTCTACCGCGACGGCACCGACTTCGTGTTCATGGACAGCCAGGACTACGAGCAGCACCCGTTGCCGGAGTCGCTGGTCGGCGACGACTCGCGGTTCCTGCTCGAGGGCCTGCCGGTGCAGGTGGCTTTCCACAATGGCGCGCCGCTTTACATCGACCTTCCGGTGACCGTCGAACTCGTGGTCACGCACACCGAGCCGGGTCTGCAGGGTGATCGGTCCAGCGCCGGCACCAAGCCGGCGACAGTGGAGACTGGCGCCGAGCTTCAGGTTCCGCTGTTCATCAACACCGGCGACAAGCTGAAGGTCGACTCCCGCGACGGCAGCTACCTGGGACGTGTCAACGCGTGAGTCGGCCCGTCCGGGGACGGCATCAGGCGCGTAAGCGCGCCGTCGACTTGTTGTTCGAAGCCGAGGCTCGCGGATTGAGCCCGGCCGAAGCGGCCGATGCCCGCACCGCGCTGGCGGCGGCCAAACCTGATGTGGCGCCGCTGAACCCGTACACGGTCACGGTGGCCCGCGGCGTGACCGACCACGCCGCGCACGTCGACGACTTGATCGCGTCGCACCTGCAGGGCTGGACGCTGGAACGGCTGCCGGCCGTGGACCGGGCCATCCTGCGTGTCGCGGTGTGGGAGCTGCTGCACGCCGACGACGTGCCCGGGCCGGTCGCCGTCGACGAGGCGGTGGAGCTGGCCAAAGAGTTGTCCACCGACGACTCGCCCGGGTTCGTCAACGGGGTGCTGGGCCAGGTGATGCTGGTGACACCGCAGATCCGGGCGGCCGCTCAAGCGGTTCGGGACGCCGGCGATTCATGACCCGGCTGGAGCTGCGCGCTCTGATCGCCGCCATTCTGGCGGCGACGGTGATTCTGGGCGCGGTGATGTGCGCGGCCTACGGCCGGGCGGCGATCGCGGCGGCGCTGGCGATCTATGCGCTCGGGGTCGGCGCCTGGCTGTATCACTCGATCGAGCGTCTCGTGCTGGCCCGCCGTATCGACACGGTTCGCACGGCCGTCACGCCACTGCGGCCGTTGCTTCCGGTGATGGCCGCGATCATGGCGTTGACCCAAGCGGTGGTGCGATCGCTGTCCGACGCCACCGAGGCCGCACCACGCCGCTGGATTCCGATCACCCGTGGCAGGAAAGACGACGACTTCGAGGTCTGAACCCGGGTTGGCGGCAGGCCTTGGACGGGCGATAGCCGTTCGGAGTCTCCGAGAGTCTGGTGAGGCAGTTGTGGCAATCCAGGCGGAGGTGACAAAACGCCCGCATCCCGGTTAACAGAGGGACACACTGGCGATATGGACCGAAACGGCAGGCGCCCGCGACGGCTGTGTGTTTCCGCGCTGGCCGCGGTGGCGAACCCGTCGTACTCGCGCATCGACACCTGGAATCTGCTCGACGACGCGTGTCACCAGCTGGCCGTCGTCGACCGCGCCGGAATGGACACCAGCCACGAAGCCGCCCGGGTGCGGCGTCTGCTCAACCGCCTCAGCGCCTACGAGCGCTACTGGATCTACCCCGGCCCGGAGAACTTGGCGACCTACTGCGGCTATCTGGACCAACTCGCCACGGTGAGCCTCGCCGAACAGGTGTCGCTGGCCGTGCGACTGCTCTCCGAATACGGTGACCGGGCAGCCTTGTTCGACACCTCCTCGTCGCTGGCCGATCAGGAGTTGGTGGCGCGGGCCAAGGAACAGCAGTTCTACACCGTGCTGCTCGCCGACGACGCCCCGATCACCGCGCCCGAAGGTTTGGCGGAAAGTCTGCGCGCGATTCGCGACGTCGGCGACGACGTGCAGTTCGAGCTGCTCGTGGTGTCCAGCGTCGAGGACGCCATCACCGCGGTCGCATTGAATGGGGAGATCCAGGCGGCCATCATTCGGCACGACATTCCGCTGCGGTCTCACGACCGGGTGCCGCTGATGACCACACTGCTCGGACGCAACGACGACGTGGTGGCCACCGACCGCACCCACGACTGGGTCGAGTGTGGCGAGTGGATCCGCGAACTGCGGCCACACATCGACCTCTACCTGCTCACCGACGAGTCGATCGCCGCCGAGGCCGAGGACCAGTCCGACGTCTACGACCGCACCTTCTATCGGCTCAACGACGTCACCGACCTGCACACGACCGTGCTCGCCGGTATCAGGAACCGTTACTCCACACCGTTTTTCGATGCACTGCGGGCCTACGCGGCACGGCCGGCCGGTCAATTCCACGCGCTGCCCATCGCGCGCGGCGCCAGCATCTTCAACTCCAAGACGCTGCAGGACATGGGCGAGTTCTACGGCCGCAACATCTTCATGGCCGAGACCTCCACCACCTCCGGTGGACTGGACTCGCTGCTGGACCCGCACGGCAACATCAAAAAAGCGATGGACAAGGCTGCGCACACCTGGAATTCCGACCAGACCTACTTCGTCACCAACGGAACGTCGACCGCGAACAAGATCGTCGTGCAGTCGCTGACCCGGCCGGGCGACATCGTGCTGATCGACCGCAACTGCCACAAGTCGCACCACTACGGCCTGGTGCTGGCCGGGGCGTACCCGCTGTACCTGGACGCCTACGACTTGCAACCCTTCGCGATTTACGGCGCCGTGTCGTTGCAGACCATCAAAAAAGCGCTGCTCGACCTCGAGGCCGCCGGGCAGCTGAGCAAAGTGCGCATGCTGCTGCTCACCAACTGCACGTTCGACGGCGTCGTCTACAACCCGCGGCGGGTAATGGAGGAAGTGCTGGCGATCAAGCCGGACATCTGCTTCCTGTGGGACGAAGCGTGGTACGCGTTCGCCACCGCGGTGCCATGGGCGCGGCAACGCACCGCGATGATCGCGGCCGAGCAACTCGAATTGATGCTGTCGTCGCCGGCTTACACGCAGGAGTACCAGCAGTGGCGTGAGTCGATGCAGGGCGTCGACCGCGCCCAGTGGGGCGAGCACCGGCTGCTGCCTGACCCCAGCCGGGCCCGTGTTCGGGTCTACGCCACCCACTCGACCCACAAATCGCTGTCGGCGCTGCGGCAGGCGTCGATGATCCATGTCCGCGACCAGGACTTCAACGCACTGTCCCGCGACGCATTCGGTGAGGCGTTCCTGACTCACACCTCGACGTCGCCGAACCAGCAACTGCTCGCGTCGCTGGATCTGGCCCGTCGGCAGGTCGACATCGAAGGTTTCGACATGGTGCGCTACGTCTACGACATGGCGCTGGTCTTCCGTCACCGCGTCCGCAAAGACCGGCTGATCAGTAAGTGGTTCCGCATCCT